>NZ_OZ038523.1:3789341-4130482 GCF_964036595.1 Tenacibaculum sp. 190524A05c
TGGCCCCAATCATACCAGGAATTAATAATCATGAAATCCTTCCTATGGTTAAAAAAGTAAGTGAACTTGGAGTAACATCTGTTGGATATACAGTAGTGAGATTAAATGGAGCGATTGGAGAAATATTTACAAATTGGGTTCAGAAAGCTTATCCTGATAGAGCAAATAAAATTCTAAATCAAATTAAAGAAAGCCACGGAGGTTCATTAAACGATTCTAGATATGGAACTCGAATGAGAGGCGAAGGTAAATTTGTAGAGCAGATTGCGATGCAATTCAAGTTAGCAAAGAAGCTGTACTTAATAGATAAAGAGCCAATTAAACTTGATTACAGTTTGTTCGATAAACATCAAACAAATCAAATGAAGTTGTTTTAGGTTCTTTACTTAATGTCTAAAAATATTCCTCCTGAAAATGATGCGTTGGCAGCAATAATACGCCCATCAAATGCTGAATCAAAATTAGCAGAGATTCCAAAGCTTTTTGTGAAGTAATACGCAAGTTCAAATCCAAAACTACTAAACTCAATATTATTTGCAAAAATGCTCCCGTTACTGGTTATAGCATTTAGACTTCCATTTTTTAATGATTTTAAGATATTTAGTCTAGTTATAAACCATAATTTGTTCTCCAGGAAATTTATTCCTCCTTCCAATCCAGTTCTAAATTCATCAGAAAACCCTTCTGATCTGTTATTGTAGCCTAAATAAGATTTAGCATAAAAAGGTAAATCGTAGACTTTACCACTATAACCTAAATACGTTGAAATGTACTGGTTAAATTCACCATCACCAGTTTGAAAACTTCCATCGCTTCCCCCACTATCATTACCAGTGGGAAGTCCTAAAATAAGTTTTACAGATGCAGCCCAGTTGTTTTTTTGGTAAATATTATAATTAACTCCTAAGTCAATATCTCCTAAAGAACTTACAGTTTCTCCAGCGCTAATTACGCTCCCATTGGTTCCAGAAATTTGGTTATTCTGAGAAATACTTGAGTAAAAAGGTAAGAAAGTAATTATATCTAGTTTGCTGGTAATACCATATTCTCCATAGAGATTTAAGTTGAATTGAGTTCTAGTCACATTTGGATCAATGGCTCCAGTGTCCGTGTAGTGTTGATCTGATTGCAAATACCAAGCTCCTAATTTTAAATAACCGTTTCCTTTTCCTTTACTCCATTGAGCATTTACTTTTATAAATACTAATGAAAACAAGACTGCTAAAAATATATTTTTTCTCATGAACTTAACTTATTCTATTTCGGCTTCACCGACTTTCACACTAAAAGGCTTACACCAGTATAGTAAATGTGTAAAATCGTTTATTCCTGTATTTTCTATGATATAGGTATGACTTCCACTAAAAACAGGAACTGCGCCAACTTCTTTAGCGTTATTAATGGTACTTGTGTTGTTTGTTAAGTAGAGATACAAACCAGGTAAACTAGAGGAAGCATTATAGTCATCATTAATCACTAGTTCTAGGTTATTAGTATTTGCTATTTCTTTAATAGTAAATGTTCCTTCTAGGGTATAACTACTTGTGGTAATAATTGTACCAGTTTTTGTTGTTATATCGTTATTATTAACGGGTTCAGCTACAACAGAAATTATGTTGGAGTCAGAAATTGGGCCCGATGGAGCATTTACATTTGCTCTAATTGTTGTTTGACCATTACTCTGAGCTGTAACTAATCCGTTATTATCAATAGTTGCGATTGTGGGATCATCACTAGTCCAGGAAATATTAATGTCAACAGTTTTTCCAACATTATCGGTGTATCTAGTAGTGAATTGATATGTATCATTTATTGTTATTTCATTTATAGGGTTAGTAATTGTAAAAGCTTCATCAACTCTATCATCAATAATATCATCCTGGATACAACTCTGAAGAGCGAATACACAAATTAAAATTTGAAACCAATTTTTCATGAGTTAAAACTTCTTTGATTACGCCTTTGGTCGTTTTAATAACAGAAGATTTACAAGGGATTATAAAAAAATAATTTCGTGGGTAGTAATTTTATATAAAGTATTATTGGATGGATTACTTTATCAATTAAGGTTTTTTAAAATAAAATTAATTAGAATCATTTTTTATTTTAGTTGAAAATTTGTCGGAAAGTTATGTTTGATAACCCAGTGTTATTTTTTGTTTGTGGATTAGGAGTGTTTAATGGATTTCTAGTAGCATTATATTTTCTGTTTTTTAATAGAGAAAGAAGAGTGCAAAACTTCATATTTGGGTTGTTAGTTCTTTTTTTAAGTATGAGAATAGGTAAATCCTTATATGTGATTTTTACGCCTAAAGAAGAACGAAATATTACATTAATACAAATAGGTTTATCTGCATGTTTCTTGATAGGCGTAAGTTTATACTACTACATAAAGTCATCCCTAGAAAATAAAAAAGAGATTCCTGTAAAGTGGAAATTGAACTTTGCGTTCATGACAACAATTATGGTTGTTTTGGGATTGGTTTTTCCATATGAAAACTCAAGAGGTTTATGGAATTCATATATAGTTTATATTATCTATTTTGTTTGGGGAATTTATATTCTAGCTGCAGGATATGTCTTGAGAAATACAATTCAAAAATTAATTGCTAAATCGAAAGAATGTACTACTTCGGAAATTTGGTTGATTTGGGTGTATGCTGCGAATCTGTTAATTTTCATAGCCTATTTAATTGGAATGTTCTATTTGTATTTAGTTGGCACAATTACATTTTCAATTGTTTTTTATGTCTTGTTGATTTTCTTTATGTCTAAAAAGAATAGAGAAGTAATTTTTAAAGAATTGCCCGAGAAATATGCTTCAAAAAAGATAATCGATACAGAGGCAGAACTATTATTGAAAAAACTAAATGAGTTAATCTCTACAAAAGTGTTGTATAAAAATACAAGCATAAAAATTTCTCATGTTGCTAAAGAAATTGGAATAACTCCACATAAATTGTCACAATTATTAAATGATAATCTCGGAAAAAGCTTCACTGCTTTTATGAATGAGTACAGAATTGAAGAAGCTAAAAAATTACTTCAAGAAAGAAAAGAATTAACATTAGAAGCTATTGGGTTTGAGGCTGGTTTTTCTTCAAAATCAAACTTTTATGCGACGTTTAAAAAAGTGGTAGGTCAAACGCCATCACAGTTTCAACAACAGTTTTTATAGTCTTGTTTTATAATTCAGGACACCTGAATTATAATTAATCATCTTCTTTGAAAAGAGTTTCAAGAGTTTTGAGTCAAATTTAAATTCAAAACGATGAAACAAGTTTTAATAGCCTTGATCTTAATTGGATCCCAAGTTGTCAACGGACAATCAGAACTTCAAAATGTAGAAAAAACACTTCAAAATTATATTCATGGAAGTTCATATAATGAGTTGGATCAGTTAAAAAGTGCATTTACCGAGAATGCAACATTATACTTAACTACAAAAAGTGGATTCCAAAGATTTACACCAGAAGAGTATGCAGGATTCTTTAAGAATAAAACTAAGGGAGAATTTAATGGACGAGTAGGGAAGGTGTTATCAATTGATGTGGTATGCGATATTGCATCTGCAAAAGTTGAAATTGCTGGTCCAGACAGAAAATGGGTTTATATTGATTTGTTCTTGTTGAAGAAGCAAGGTGAAAATTGGAGTATTATTAGTAAAACGGCAACGAGAGTAGATGAAAGTAAGTAGAATGAAGTATGTTGCGGTAATCTTATTGTTGTTGTGGAATATGATATCATATTCTCAAGATTCATCAATACAATTCAGAGATGTAAACGTTGAAATTGATGGGAGTTTAAATGAAGAGGTTTGGAAGTCGATACCTGTACATACTAATTTTCATAATCTGCTACCAACGGATGAAGGTTTGGCAGATAATCAAACAGAAGTTAAAATTTTTCATAATGGGGAATATCTTTTTGTAGGGGCAATTTATCATGATACAACATCGAAACAACAAGTGAGTTCATTAAAAAGAGATGTTTCAATTGGTATAAGTGACGCTTTTATAATGGTTTTAGATACCCAACATCAACAGCAAAATGGAAACTTATTTGCGGTGAATACATACGGAACACAAGTAGATGCTTTAGTAGAACGAAATGAGACGGGATATGGCTTAAATTTCAGTTGGAATGCTGTTTGGAGAACAAAAACGACAGTAGTGGGTAATGATAAGATTTATGAAATCGCAATCCCGTTTAAAGCATTAAATTTTGATAAAGAAAAATCCACTTTTGGTGTCCAATTTTATGTGCGAGATATCAAAAATAACTCGTGGACAATACTTACCGATTTAAGTAGAAATTACCTCACATTTGATTTACGCTTTACTAAACCTTTTAGACTAGAAAAAGTTCCAGAAACAATCCGTTCTCGATTTGCGGTTTCACCATCGGTTACCTTAAATTATCAAAATGTGGATAGTGATGATGAAACTACTTTTAGACCCAGTTTAGATGTTCAATACAACCTTTCTTCTTCGTTAAAGTTGGATGCTACAATTAATCCTGATTTTTCGCAGATAGATGTCGATCAACAAGTAACAAACTTGTCTCGTTTTTCTGTTTTCTTTCCAGAGCGTAGAAACTTCTTTTTAGAAAATGCTGATTTGTTCGCAAACCTAGGAACTTCTGATGTAAACCCGTTTTATTCTAGAAAGATTGGAGCGGAGAATGAAATTCAATTCGGATTAAAATTATCTGGGAATGTTGCTCAAAAGACTAGAATAGGAGTATTGAATGTTCAAACCAATAAGAATGAAAATATAAATGCTCAAAATTATTCAGTGGTAGTTGGAGAGCAGCAGTTAACGAAACAGCTAACTGCTACTGCGTTTATGATTAATAGACAAGAAACGGAAGGTTTTAGTTTTATTGATGATTATAATAGAGTTGCAGGTGCGAACTTGAATTTTAAATCAGGAAATAATAAGTGGATTGGTTTAGCTAATGCTGCGATGAGTTTTAATCCAGAAATTTCAGGAAAGAATAAATTCTTAAATCTTGGAATAGATTATAACGATCGAGGTTTGCAAGGAGGTTTCTCGGTTAAAAAAGTAGAAGAAAATTATATTACAGATGTTGGTTTTACTCCAAGATTATTTACCTACGATGCGGTTAATGATGTTGTAGTTAGAGAAGGTTATTATCAAACTTCAAGTTATTTACAGTATACAAAGTTTTATGATAGTTCAAGAAAATTGAATTCAATTCGATATTTGAATTACAGTAACAATACTTATTTTGATGTTGATGGAAGTGTAAATCAAATGAGTCATTTTTTAAATTCTGCTGTTTTCTTTAAAGATTTATCTGCAGTTTATTATGTACTTAATTATGATGAGATTGATTTAAAATATGGATTTGATGTTTTGGGAAATGGTAATGCTTTGTCTACAAGTAATTACAATAATTGGAATTTGAAAGTCGGATATAATTCAGCAAATAATCAGCAATTACGTTACCGTGTTAATATTCAAAAAGGAAGGTTTTATGAAGGTGAAAAAATTTCTGGAGGAATATATGTCAATTATCAATTATTACCTTTTGCCAATTTGGAATTATCGCATGATGTTAATTCTATTGATTTAAATGAATTAGGAAAAGAAACATTTCATTTAAGTAGGTTTACGGGTCAAATATTTTTTAATAATAGATTGAATTGGACAACTTATGTTCAATACAACAACCAACGAAATAACTTTAATGTGAATAGTCGATTACAATGGGAGTATAAGCCTTTAAGCTATGTCTATTTAGTAGTGACAGATAATTTCGATAAAAACTTTAATAGAACAAATTGGGGAGTTGCTTTTAAAATGAATTATCGATTTGATTTTTAATATGGTTATAAATAAAAAACTCGGAGTGAAAGCTCCGAGTTTTTTTATAAATATTGAATCTAGTTACACTAACATAGTAACTGGATTTTCGATAAACGTTTTTAATGTTTGTAAGAACTGAGCTCCAACAGCACCATCAACAGTTCTGTGGTCACAAGCTAATGTTAACATCATTGTGTTTCCAACAACAATTTGTCCGTCTTTAACTACAGGTTTTTGAACAATAGCACCAACAGATAAAATTGCTGAATTTGGTTGGTTTATAATTGAAGTAAAACTTTCAATTCCAAACATTCCAAGGTTAGAAACTGTAAAAGTACTTCCTTGCATTTCGTCTGGTTTAATTTTCTTACTTCTTGCTTTACCAGCTAAATCCTTAACAGATGCTCCGATTTGAGTTAAGGTCATAGCATCAGTATGTTTAACTACAGGAACAACTAATCCTTCATCAACAGCTACAGCAACACCAACATGAATATGACTATGGTATTTAGTAGTATTATCTGTCCAAGAAGTATTTACTTGTGGGTGCTTTCTTAATGCCATTGCACAAGCTTTTACAACCATATCGTTAAAAGAAACTTTAACATCAGGAATAGCATTAATAGTTTTACGAGAAGCAATTGCGTTATCCATATCTACTTCAATGTTTAAGTAGAAGTGAGGTGCAGAGAATTTAGAATTACCTAAACTTCTTGCGATTGCTTTACGCATTTGAGAGTTTTTAACTTCTTCAGTTCTCTCTTCTCCTGCAACAACAAAATTAGTTACAGCAGCAGTTGGTGTACTTGTACTTTGAGAAACAGGAGCAGAAGCTTCAGTTTTCGCAGCTGGAGTATAGTTTTCTACGTCTTTCTTAACGATTCTTCCATTTTCACCAGAACCTTTAACATCTGCTAAATTAATTCCTTTGTCTTTAGCAATTTTCTTAGCTAAAGGTGAAGCAAAAATTCTTCCTCCAGAATTAGAAGTTGTAGTGTTTGCTACAGTTTCTTGAGCAGCAGGAGCAGCTTTTTCAGCAGGCTTTGATTCTGTTGGTTTTTCTTCACTGGGAGTTGCAGTAGCTAATCCGCCATTTTTCTGAGCTTCGATTACAGCAGAAATATCAGTTCCTTCAGCTCCAATAATAGCTAATAAACTATCGACTGGTGCACTTTCTCCTTCGTTAATTCCAATGTATAAAAGAGTTCCTTCATAAAAAGATTCGAACTCCATTGTAGCTTTATCAGTTTCAATTTCAGCTAAAATATCTCCTTCTTCAACTTTATCTCCAACATTTTTCAACCAAGACGCTACTGTACCTTCAGCCATAGTATCACTAAGTCTAGGCATAGTTACAACTTGAACTCCATCTGGAATTGAAACAGAAGTATTACTTGAAGTATTCTCTTCTTTTGTTGATTCTTTAGCTTCTTCCTTTTTTGGTTCTTCTGTAGAACCTTGACTTAAAAGTGCAGAAAAATCTTCACCTTCTTCACCAATAATTGCTAATAAAGTATCTACTGGAGCTCCTTCACCTTCATTAACTCCAATATGTAATAAAGTACCTTCATGGAAAGATTCAAATTCCATTGTAGCCTTATCAGTTTCAATTTCAGCTAAAATATCTCCTTCCTCAACTTTATCACCAACTTTTTTTAACCAAGAAGCTACTACTCCTTCTTCCATAGTGTCGCTTAAGCGAGGCATATTAATTACTGTTGCCATTTTTCCTAAGTTTTAGTAGGTTATATTTATTTGATAAAAGGATAATCTTCTTGTTCGTAAACTACATCGTGTAAGATATTTAAATCTGGGAATGGAGAATCTTCTGCGAATTTCTCACATTCTTTAACCATGTCTTTTACTTCTTTATTAATAGCATCAATTTCCTCATCAGAAGCGTATTTTTTATCCTTAATGATATCTAATACTTGAGTAATTGGGTCTATTTTCTTGTATTCTTCTACTTCGTCTTTCGTACGGTAATGTTGTGCATCAGACATTGAGTGTCCTCTGTATCGGTACGTTTTCATTTCTAAGAATGTTGGACCATCACCTTTTCTTGCACGTTGAATAGCCTCATCAACAGCTTCTGCAACCTTTACAGGATTCATTCCATCTACAGGTCCACAAGGCATTTCATATCCTAATCCTAACTTCCAAATGTCTTCGTGATTTGCAGTTCTTTCTACAGAAGTTCCCATTGCATAACCATTATTTTCACAAATGAAGATTACAGGTAACTTCCAGTTCATTGCCATGTTAAAAGTTTCATGTAAAGAACCTTGACGAGCTGCTCCATCTCCAAAATAACATAAAGTAACTGCGTCACTGTTATGGTATTTGTCACCAAAAGCAATTCCTGCTCCTAATGGAATTTGACCACCTACAATTCCGTGTCCACCGTAAAAACGGAACTCTTTTGAGAAAATATGCATTGATCCTCCAAGACCTTGAGAAGTACCGGTTGCTTTACCATATAATTCTGCCATTACCCTTTTAGGATCAACTCCCATTCCGATTGGCTGAACGTGGTTACGATATGCAGTAATCATTTTGTCTTTAGTAAGATCCATAGCATGTAAAGCTCCAGCTAATACTGCTTCTTGACCGTTGTATAAGTGTAAAAAACCTCTTACTTTTTGTTGTATGTAAACTGCCGCAAGTTTGTCCTCAAACTTTCTCCAAAATAGCATATCTCTATACCAATTGATGTAGGTTTCTTTAGTGACTTTTTTCATTCTAAATTGTTGTTTGTTTCTTTTATGCTTAATAAAAATGCAACAACAAAAATAACGGTTTTTTACAGAATAAAAAACGCATTATCGATGATTTATCTCAAACGTTTTCGTGAGGTTATTTACTCTTAGCAACAACAAGTGTTGCTTTGGCACCTGTAGCTAGGTTCCACTCGTTAGAAGAAAGCAGCATTCCGGCATCGTTATATACCTTAAAAGCAGCAGTGTTAGGTCCTGAAGTTCCTTGGTTTAGTGCAACAATTTTTATTTTATTTACACCTTCTTCCAAAGGAATATTAAAAGATTGATAGCGTCTTTTTAGTGTAATATTAGATACAACAGGAATATTATTTACATAAATTGTAACTCTATCTCCATCAGGATATTGAAAATCTCTACAAATAATGTTTACACTTTCAGAGTCAGTACTAATACTTCCTAAGTCCTGATCAATGACAGGATAATTGTATAAACCATTAATTTTTTGGAAACTTTTCAAGTAGCGTTCTTCCGAAATTTTAGCTTTGGTAAGAATTCCTTTGTTTTTTAAATCTTCTTCTTCCTTTTGCTTCTGCTTTTTCTTTTCTAACTTTTTATTGGCAGTTTTGAATCCATTATCATTTCCAAATCCTAAAGATTTAGGTTTTGAAACTATTTTAGCTGGAGCCTCAATTTTTCCTATTGAAGTACCTTTTGTAGTTCCTCCGTTTGACTTATCTACTTGAGAAAATGCGGTAAAACTACCTAATGTAAAAATTACTAAAACTGTTTTAAAATAATGTTCCATCATAATCCAATAAGTAACAAATATAGTGCCGTTTGCTATTTAAAGTCGATATAAAATGTTAATTCTTACTTAATAGGAAAATCAAAATAAGTTTTTGGAAATGGTTCGTTATTCAAAGTGAAATGCCACCATTCATTTTTGTATGGTCTAAATCCATTAGCCATCATAACTTTTCTAAGTAAATAACGATTTGCTTTTTGCTGTTTGGTTAGATTAGGATAACTAGGATGTGAAATTTTTCCAAAAAAATCAAAAGGACTTCCCATATCTAGTTCAGTATCAGTTCCAACGTGAACAATGGTTAGGTCAACAGAACTTCCTCTGGAATGACCTGATTTTGATGCAATATATCCAAGTTTAAATAGATTTCTCTTATTTAATTTAGGGTAATAATCTTTTTTAGTGAGTGTGTCATTTGGAACTCTGGCCCAACGCACAAAATGATTTACCGCTGATTGTGGTCTATATGCATCGAATATTTTTAAACTGAGTCCTTTTTTTTCTAATTCTTTTTGAACCTTCGCTAAAGCTTTTGCAGTTTTGGTTGAAGTAATTAAAACTGGTTCTTCATAGCCATCTACAGGAACACCTAAGAAGTTGTTGTGCGAACAATATCTTAATTCTTGCTGAATTGTTGGAGCAAAATCTTTAACGTAAGAAAAACCTTTAGGTAATTCTTGTGAATAACTTTGTAAAGTTATTGAGGCGAGTATAATTGAAAAAATCCATTTCTTCATGATGGCATAAAAATAAAGAAATGGATTTAATTTTACATTTGAGTATCATAAATTTGAGGGAATTGTTTAGGAATTTCCTCGTTTGTCTCTCCTAAATTTTGTCTTAAGTCGATTTCAATTCCTCTAGCAATTGTAGAAATAGGAACGTCATTCGCTGATCCTTCAAAAGGATTATCACCTGTTCGTCCAATGCGTTCCATGGTGTGGAAAATCCAAGCAACAATAACATAAAACGGTACAGAAAGCCATATAAAGAGATTACCAATAAAAGGTAATGATTTACTTATTTGTTCTCCGATTTCAGAAAATTGAGGAACTAAAGCAATAGGTAATAAGAGCACAAATAACCACATGAAATAATGATTCAAAGAAGCAAAATGTCTAGGGTAGGGGAAGTTTTTTATTCGTTCAGATTTTCCTTGTAAAGTGAATAGTTCTTCTAAAACATTTTCAAGTTGTAGAAACGAAAACTCCCAGATTTTACCTTGGTTTTTCAATTCTTTTAAATGATGAGATTGTAAGTATAAAAGTGCCGTTTGTTTGTTGTTCTTAGATAATGTATACGCTAAATCTTCTTCTGATAAATACGGTTCTAAATCTTTTTCTAAGGTTGAACTCCATTCAGGAGGAGAAACAACTTTAACCCATTCTTGATTTGACTTTTCATCGATAACTGTTTCCCAGCTTTTACGTGTTCTCATGGAATGTCTTAAAGCTGTCATCCAGGCAATATGCCTGTAGGTTAGTGTTTTTATATTTTCTTGTATTTCTTCTTCAGGATAATTATTATTTGAATGTTCATTTCCAATCATGTCTTGAACAAACATTCCGAAGGTGCGCGAAGTGTTTACAATTCCGCCCCATATTTTTCGTGCTTCCCAAATTCGTCCATAAGCTGAATTGTTTTGAAAACCAATTACAAAAGCAACGGCTGTACCTATTAAGGCAAGTGGTGTCCAAGGAATTTTAAACCATTGAATATTTAGGAAGTAATAAATACTAACAATAATAACAATGAAAATAAAGAAAAAAAGTGTCTCGAAACGAGTCCACTTTGCCATGTCTTTTGCTTTGAAAACTTTTTTAGTATACATGTGTGTTTAGATAGTTTGAATGAGTAATTTAATTAAAATCAATAAACTATCAAATTAAAAAGGCCAAAGCTCATTGAGCTTTGGCCAAGTAAACCAAGTATTAGTTTAGAAGTTAGCTAACTAGTAAACTAATTTTTTAATGCAGACTTATTACTCTCGTAATTGTCCACTTATTTTTTTCTTTCTTCCACAAGGTTACGAATCTGCTTGGAATGGATTTTTGGTTAGGTTCTAGCTTATTAAAGAATTTGTGATAACCCATTTGAACAGCACCATATCCTGGAATAGCATAAACTTCGGTACTTCCTTTTATTAAAGTACGTTTAACTTTATTACAAATGTTTTTTTTTAGTGCTGCAAGAAGCTCTTTTTTAGAAGTTGAAAGTCCGCCATTATCATGATAAAATTCAAGATCTTCGCTTATTAACTCTTCTTGTACTTTCAAATCACAAGTATTGTAGGCGTTAAAAAAGATACTATCCATTTTAACAATTTCTTGGTGAAGTTTTACATCTTTTGCTTCGTATGGTTGGATTTCATTTACTTGCGCTTGTGTAAATAGAGACGTAAGTAAAGACCATAAGTATACTACTATTTTCCAGAATAAGTTTCCGTCAAAAAAGAAGTCGGTTAGTTGTTTCATAGTTTTTCAGTTTGTTTTTCAAGTCGTTTTTCAATTACCAAATTTTAAAAGCCATGGCTTTATCTTCTTCATCGTATAATCTTCTAAATCCTTTAGGAATGTCTTCTAAAGTATTATTAGAAATACGTAATTCTCCCTTAAATCCATCATTACAATCTATGTCTAACAGAACTTTTTCAATCTTGTTGTTACTACTGTATTTAGATTCAATGATTTTAATGTCGATGTTTCTTCTGTCTTTAAACCATCTAACAAGTTTTCTTAGCTCATTTTTAGTTGTTTGTTTAGAGATAATAAACTCAGCTTTTAAATCATTAATAGTACTATCAAATAAGAAAGATACATCAGAATCGTTATTATTGTCGTTATCATCGTCGTTGTTATTATCGTTGTTCCAGTTTGAGTTATTTTGATCTTTATCGTCTTCTTCAGTTTCACAGTCTAAACATTCCAATCCTCTAGATGTCATTTTAAAATGATGATTAGCCATATTTCTATCGTAAATGTCATCTGTGTTTTCTACGTTATATAAAAATCTTTTAGAAGAGTTTTCAAAATAAATAGTAGTTCCTTCTGGAATATGCACTGTTAAATAAACTTCTTCATCTTTCCATAAGTTTTTGAACTCACTTAAGAAAAAAGCATCGAATACAATTTTGTTATTATCTAACTTAAATTTGTAATTAATTTTTTCTGCATTTTCCAAAGCATCCTTTCTTTTTCTTCCTTCAGATTCTTTTCTGATTTCGATAAAAGCTTCGTCACTATCGCTTCTTTCAACATCGATTTTAATGTCATTAGAGTACTTTAATTTTTGATCATCTACATAAACTTCTTCTGCATTTCTTCTTCTTTTAAGGTTGTGTTGATAGTAAATTTCATCATCATTTTGAACGCCTATTTTAAGAGGTTGTTCAGGATTAAATAAAATAGATTTCTTACTAAGCTTTATAGCACTTTGTGCTTTTGATGTTGCAAATTCAATTCCAGAGAATCCAATGAATAATAAGGATACTAACCAAACTCCAAATAAGGATAATGACGTGGTAGTTGAAAGTCTTTTTAAGTTGGGAGATAAAATTCTTAACCCTAAAATTAAAAGCGCGATTATAGGTACAGCAACTACTAGTAATCCAAATATTGACAATAACCAATTTGGAAATACAGAATCATAAAAGAACGGAGGGTAGTGAATAAAATCTCCTTCAAATCCTAAGATTTCTAGACTACTTATAGAAAATAATGCGAATAGTAAAGATATAAGTGTTACTCCTGCTACGAATATCAATAAGATACCTATAAACTTACCGAATACTTTAAATAATGCTGATAATATTTTACCAACGGTGTCTAAAAAATCTTGAAACCCAGATTTAGTTTGGTTACGTAATTTATCATAATCTGCACTAGAGATTTTCTCAGAAATTTCACTAGCTCCGTCTTTTAACTTCGTGGAGAGATATTCAAACTCGTTACGAATTTTTTTTTCAATGTTATCGATGTTTACAGCTTCACCTTCCATCTGTAACTTCTCGGATGTGGTTTTAGCTTCTGGAAGTAAAACCCATAGAACAATGTAAATTAATAGTCCAATACCAGTTGTTACAGCTGCCAAGATGAAAAACAATCTTACCCAAATCGTATCGATATTAGTATAGTGAGCTAAACCAGAAGCAACACCTCCTAAGAACTTATCTTCACGATCTCTGAATAACTTTTTATTCGAACTTCTTGTTCTTTTGTTATAGTTATAACTAGAACCACCTGCATAATCCTCTTCACTTTCCGTGTAGTCTTCAGGTTGTCCCATGATAGCGATAATTTCATCGATGTCACCTTCGTTTACAACCTGTCTAGCATCAGTAATTCTTTCTGATAATAATTCGCTAATACGTGCTTCGATATCAGCGATGATTTCGTTTTTACCTTGCGGATCATCACTTAATGAACGAGCGATGGCGTCTAAGTATCTTCTTAGTTTTTGATACGCATTTTCATCTATATGGAAGAAAAAACCGCCTAAATTTATATTTATTGTCTTATTCATTTGATGTTGATTTTGTACTTGTTACTTGATTTACTGCATTTACTAAATTATTCCAAGTTTTGTCTAATTCTTTTAAAAACATGGTTCCATTTTCTGTTAATACGTAATATTTACGTGGTGGCCCTGAGGTAGATTCTTCCCATCTATACGATAGTAATCCTGCGTTTTTTAGGCGGGTTAAAAGGGGATAAATTGTTCCTTCAACCACAATCATTTCTGCGCTTTTTAATGTGTTCAGGATCTCAGAAGTGTAAGCATCTCCTTTTTGTAAAATAGATAAGATGCAATACTCTAGAACTCCTTTACGCATTTGCGCTTTTGTGTTTTCTATCTTCATTCAGCGTGGTTTATTTATTTTATAAATTTTATTGTAAATGGGTACTTGTACTGTTCGCCATTATTTGCTTTCATAGAAGCGATGATAACAAGAGCAATTTTAATTAATGTAACAAGCCCCACTAATGAAGCAATACCAAAGAACCCAAACAAGTCTCCACTAAAAGAAACACTATGTCCGAAATCTAAATGGTCTATTCTATTAATATTTCTAAATATATCTCCAAAAAAGAAAGAGAAGAATGACGCGCTTAAAATAAAAATGTATAAAGCAAAGCTTACATTAAAATTAACAGCTTCTTTTCCGTGTTCATCTAAAAATGTACTTCTGTCTTTTTGTGTTTGCCATAATATTAATGGTGTTATAATACTTCCTAATGGAAAGAAGTATCCGGCAAAAGATGATATGTGTATTAAAAATGCGTTGGTATTTTCGTTATTATTTCTCATAGTAAAATGATTTATATAATACTTGACTATGCAAATATATGTCTAAAAAAAGGTATTATGCAATACATAGTACTAAAATTTAACAAATTTTAACAAAATAAGATTCCTTGAATATTAGTTGTTTTGCGGTTATAAAAGCTTTAAATTGCCCGTAAATACTGGTTTTTATGAAGTTTACACCATCAAAAATTAATTTTTTCTTATTATTTAAATTGCCATCAGCTTTTTTTACAGGAATTAGTGTAAAATCGATTTCTGATAAAAAAGCAGTTGCTCATGTGAAGTTTAAATGGATCAATCAAAATCCATTTAAATCGATGTTTTGGGCGGTGCAAGGAATGGCAGCCGAGTTTACCACGGGAATTTTGGTAATGCAATCTATTGACAAGTCGAATAGGAAAATTTCTATGCTGGTTACGAATATGAATGCAACTTTTACGAAAAAGGCTGTAGGTAGAATTCATTTTGAGTGTAATCAAGGAAAAGATATAGATGCAGCTATTCAAAGAGCGGTTGAAACTGGAGAAGGACAAACCGTTATATTAACTTCTGAAGGAATAAATGAAGATGGGATTTCAGTTTCTAAATTTGAATTTGAATGGAGTTTAAAGGTTAAACCGTAACAAAAGGTAAAAGATTGAGTCTAATCAAATAAAAACTAAAATTATGTTTCTAGAACAAAGAGCAAACGAAATAGATTATCGTATTTACGGCGAAGAAATGCAATATGTAGAAATTGAATTGGATCCAGATGAAGGTGTTGTGGCAGAGAGTGGAAGTTTTATGATGATGGATACCGATGTTAAAATGAATACAATTTTCGGTGATGGATCTAATCAGGAAAAAGGATTATTAGGTAAGATCTTTTCAGCTGGTAAGAGAATACTAACAGGTGAAAGTTTATTCATGACAGTTTTTACGAATGTTGGTCATGGAAAAAAGCAAGTTTCTTTTGCTTCTCCATATCCGGGGAAAATTATTCCTATTGATTTAACTGAATACGGTGGTAAATTTATTTGTCAAAAAGATGCTTTCCTTTGTGCAGCGAAAGGAGTTTCTATAGGAATAGAGTTTTCTAAGAAATTAGGAAGAGGATTGTTCGGAGGAGAAGGATTTATGATGCAGAAAATGGAAGGAGATGGATTAGGATTTATTCATGCCGGTGGAACAATGGCAAAGAAAGTTTTAAAACCTGGTGAAGTTTTAAAAGTAGATACAGGATGTATTGTTGGTTTTACAAAGGATGTTGATTATGATATTGAATTTGTAGGAGGGATTAAGAATACCATATTTGGAGGAGAAGGATTGTTTTTTGCCACACTTCGAGGTCCAGGTACAGTTTATATACAATCGTTACCATTTAGTAGATTAGCAGGAAGAGTCTTGTCTTCAATTCCAAGAGGAGGAAAGAGTAAAGGTGAAGGCAGTATTTTGGGTGGTTTAGGAGATTTACTGGATGGAGATAATAGTTTTTAACAAGAACAGAATAGTATAAAGAATAAAAAAAGCTCAGTTTAAAACTGAGCTTTTTTTATTCTTTATAATTGAGACTTCAATTAGATTCCTACTTCATCAAAAATATCTGTTAACTTGTCTCCTTCACTTGGTCTAGGAGCATTTGCACTAACAATCTTTCCGTCAGGATCAATTAAGATAAATCTCGGTAATCCTTTAATTAAGTAATCTTTTGTAAAGTCTAATTCATCTTCCGATTTACCAGCAAATAATTGTACTCCAGTCATTTCTCTGTCAACAATTGTTTGCTTCCACTTTTCTTTTAAGCTAGACTTATCAACACTAATACTTACGAATTCAATATTCTTGTCGTGGTATTGTTGCTCAAGTCTTTTTAATAATGGAATTTCTTTTTTACAGAATCCACACCAAGTAGCCCAAATGTCAATATAGATGTATTTTCCTTTACCAACCAAATCGTCTAAAGAAGTTTTACCTCCTTCGTAGTTCTCTAAATCAGTAAATTTAGGAGAAGGCTGACCTTTAGCTGTTAATTTTAACTTATTATATAAGTCGCTAATTTCTTTTTTATTCGCAGCATTTGTAGAGTACTTCATGTACTTGTCATAAAACTCACCTAAATTTTCAGTGAACGTAATACTCTTTTGTGCGATTTTGTGAATTAAGTCATTCTTAATTAACGTGTCTACAACTTCTGTATGAACTGTAGTTAATAAAGTTAAATCAAAGTCACCATCTTCTGGTTTTCTTTTATTTGCACGCTTATCTAAGAATTCTTTCATCAACGTTCTGTAAGAGAAAGAATTTACATAATCTACAGGATTATTAAAATCAATTTTCTTAACGATATCTGATGGATAAGTACTTGATACTTCAAATTCCTCATCTCCATATAAAATTCTATGGTATGCTTGATAGTTGTTAATATTTCTTGCAAACTCGTAGTAAATATTTCTCTTTTCCTTTTCTAAATAATCTGGAGGTAACTGAGCTTCAGATGCTAAATCTTCTAATGTAGATTTATACTCATCCATCTTACTTAAAAACTCGTTTTCTTCTAAAGAGAATAACTTATTTGCGTTTCCTAAAATTAGACCGAATTTCTTATAACGTTCAGTTAAATAATTATTAATCGCTGCATTTGGTCCCTCAAAAGTTGGATCTTGAGTTCTCTTCTTAGCATCAACGATTAATTTTAAATCTTCAACTGAAGTCAAATAAACATTAATTGGACGTTTACCAATAATCAATGTATAATGACCTGGTGTTAAATTTTTAAGTGTATCAGAAAATGTTTTTGACTTTCTATCAAACTTGATCTTTTTCTCGAAGTTATAACCTTTAAGAGTTATATTTCGCTTTCTAAAATTCTGAACTTCACCAGAAATTAGAGAATAGTCTTTCGGTTTTGGTTTCTCACCACACGCGGTAAATAATAGTACACTTACAGCTAACAGAAACAATCTTTTCATGATTTTCTATATTTTGGGGTAAAATAAATTATGTTTATAAGTCTCGAAATTAGCTTATTTTTAAAAGACCTCAAAATCTTTAACGAAAAAATTTGCAAAAAAAGCTTTGTTTATAGACTTTTGAGTCCAATTTTTGACAATTTTTTGAGTTGTTTTTACATTTTTTGAAATGTTTGAGGAAAATTTATTTGGAAACAAAACAACTTTATTTTAGTCTTTTAACACTTATATCTTAACCAAACATGTCTAAAGTAATATTAATCACTGGTGCTTCCTCAGGAATAGGTAAGGCAATAGCAGAATATTTAACGAGTAAACAACATATTGTTTATGGAACGAGCAGAAAACCAGAAAAAGTTAAAGATGTTGATTTTTCAATGGTGGCTTTAGATGTGTTACATGTAGACTCTATTGATGCTGCTGTGAAAGAGGTTGTGAAAAAGGAGGGAAGAATAGATGTTCTTATTAATAATGCTGGGCGAGGATTAATGGGAGCTGTTGAAGATATACCCACAGAAGAACTAAAAGCTGGTTTTGATACGAACTTTTTTGGACCAATTGAGGTAATTAAAAAAGTGATGCCACATATGAGAAAACAAAAGAGTGGATTAATAATTAATGTAACTTCTTTAGCTGCTTATTCTGGATTACCATTTAGAGGAGCATATTCTGCAAGTAAGGGAGCGTTGGAATTATTAACAGAATCAATAAGTATGGAAGCAAAGAATTTTGGAGTTAATGTAACCAGTATTGCTCCAGGAAGTTTTGCTACTAGTATTTCTGCGGGTAGATATTATACTCCTGTACTAGAAGATTCAGCGTACAAAGAAGCTTACAGTAAGAACTTAAAAGTTTCTGACGATTATGTAGATGAAGGTTTAAATCCAATTTTAATTGCGAGACTTGTCGATAAGATTATCAATACGAAAAAACCTAAACTGCACTATAAAATTGGAGCTTTCATGGAGCGTTTTTCAGTCTTTTTAAAGAGAGCTTTACCAGATCGTGTCTATGAAAAATTAATTATGAATCATTACAAATTGTAATTTTCCTTAATTACTTTCTTTTTCATTTATTAATAACTCGAGTATTTTCTCAACTCCGAAATCATCATTACTATGAGTAGAGTAGTTCGCGGTTTGTTTTACTAAAGGATGCGCATTTTCCATGGCATAACTAAAATGAGCTTTTTTAAGCATTTCAATGTCGTTGTTATAATCACCAAATACCATTGTTTCATCCGGTGAAATATTGTATTTGTCCTGAATAAGTTCTACAGCGTAACCTTTATTGGCATTGTTTTCTGAAATATCAACCCAATGATTAGCGCTTACTTTAACTTTAAACTCACTTTCTAAATGTTGCAAGTGCGGGTATAAATGTTTTTCAGAACTGATTTCATGAAACAAAGCAATTTTATAAATCGGAGCAGTTATGCTCTCAGGAGAATCTATGCGTTCGTGATTTTTATAATATTCCGATAAAAGTTCAAGTAACTTTTCTGATGTGCTAGTTGTGTAAGCTTTGTCTTTTGTACAATAAACTGCGTTTACATTCTCTATTGTGTTCAAAGCTTTATTAATCTTTTCTAAATTTTCCTTCTGAATTTCTGTGGATAGTAAAACTTCATCATTCTTCAGAGCTAACCCTCCATTTTCAGCAACAATAAGGATGTCGTCTTTTATGGTAGATAATTTATCTAGAATTCCATATAATGGTCTTCCACTTGCAGCACAAAAAAGAATGTTATGTTCTTTTAACTTGCGAAATAAATTGAAGAATTGATCACTCACCTCATGATTGGAATTCAACAGCGTTCCATCCATATCAGTAATTACAAGTTTTACATTTGAAAGTTTCATAGTACAATAGTTAAGAATGTAAAAGTAGTTTTTTCTCTCGGTTTAACTTATATGTGTACTATTAAGTAATTCATAAGTTTTGATAGAGTGATGAGGTTTGGATTTAGAAAGTTTATATTTCGTTTTTTCCTCTTTAGGACTGCATAGGTAACAACTACAAGGTTTTCCTGTAGTTTTTAAAATATAGTTTTCTGAATTTTTGAGATTATAGTTTCTTAAACGTTTTTTGTATTTGTAGAAACCTTTTAAACGTCTTTCGAATTTATTCATAACAAATTTCAAACATTTTTGATAAGTCAAATATAAACTAATTATAAAACACTAGTTTTGCAAAATAACGCAACAGTAAAACAAAAATTAGATGAAGTTTTTTATTGATACAGCCAACTTAGATCAGATTCGTGAAGCACAAGCTTTAGGAATTTTAGACGGAGTAACTACTAATCCATCTTTAATGGCTAAAGAAGGAATAACAGGTGCAGAAAATATTAAGAATCATTATAAAGCTATTTGTGAAATAGTTGATGGTGATGTTTCTGCTGAGGTTATTGCTACAGATTTTGAAGGAATGGTTAAAGAAGGAGAAGAGTTAGCTGCTTTACATCCTCAAATTGTGGTAAAATTACCTATGATTGCTGACGGTGTAAAAGCTTGTAAATATTTTTCTGATAAAGGAATAAAAACAAATGTAACTTTAGTTTTTTCTGCAGGACAAGCATTATTAGCAGCTAAAGCTGGAGCAACTTATGTTTCTCCATTTATTGGTCGTTTGGATGATATTTCTACTGATGGATTAAACTTAATTTCTGAGATTCGTCATATTTATGATAACTATATGTTCGAAACAGAAATTTTAGCTGCTTCTGTTCGTCACACAATGCATGTGATTGATTGTGCTAAAATTGGAGCTGATGTTATGACTGGACCTTTATCTGCTATTTCAGGATTATTAAAGCATCCATTAACTGATATTGGTTTAGAGAAGTTTTTAGCTGATTATAAAAAAGGAAACTAAATTATAATCGATTTAAATATATAAGAAGTCCACACCCATAGTGTGGATTTTCTTTTTTAGTGATACTTTTGCAAACTGATGTATCCAAAAAAACAACTTGCACAATTAGTAATTTCAGCTTGTCAGTATTATAATATTGATAAGGTAGTTATTTCTCCAGGTTCAAGAAATGCTCCTTTAACTATTGGTTTTTCAAATTTAGATGAAGTAGATACTTTTAGTATAGTTGACGAAAGAGCAGCTGCTTTTTTTGCATTAGGTATTGCACAGCAAACAAAAAAGCCAGTAGCTATTGTTTGTACTTCAGGTTCGGCATTGTTGAATTATTATCCAGCAATTGCAGAGGCTTTTTATAGCAAAATTCCTTTACTAGTTATTACTGCAGATAGACCTAAACATTTGATAGATATAGGAGACGGACAAACAATTCGTCAGGAGAATGTTTTTCAAAACCATATTTTATATTCTGCTAACTTAATTGAAGAAGACAGTAAAGTTGCATATAATAAAACTGAAGTTTCAAAAGCAATTGAAGAGTGTGTTTTTAATTCGGGTCCAGTTCATATAAATGTACCTTTTAATGAACCGATTTATGAAACTGTTGAAGCAATGGAATCTTTCAGTTTTAGAAAGTATAAAGAAAAACCATCAATAAGCACTGTGAATTATGATGAGCTTTCTGAAATATGGAATGCTTCAAAAAGAAAAATAGTTTTAGTTGGAGTTTATAATAAGTGCGAAAAAACTCAAAACCTTATTAATAGATTAGCTGAAGATTCTTCTGTGTTAATTATGACAGAAACGACTTCAAATCTTTATCATGATAATTCGATCAATTCTATTGATAAATTAATTTCGAAATTATCTACTGAAGAATTTGAAGAACTTCAACCTGAATTGTTAGTAACATTCGGTGGAATGGTTGTTTCTAAAAGAATAAAACAGTTCTTAAGAAAATATCAACCCCAACATCATTGGCATATAGATGAGTATAAAGAAATGGATACTTATTTCTGTTTGTCGGAATATATTAAGGAAAAACCAGTTCAGTTTTTTGATGAATTATTTCAAAAGACATTAGTTATAGATTCTGAATATCAAGAGAACTGGATAAAAGAGAAAAGGTCTCGTAATGAAAAACATGAGGTTTTTGCTAAAAAGACTCAGTATTCAGATTTTAAGGTTACTGAAAAAGTATTGGATGCTATTCCAAATAACGCTCAAGTTCAAGTTAGTAATAGTTCTTTGATTCGATATATGCAGTTGTTTGATGTAAATTCAACTTTTAGTGTTTTTTGTAACAGAGGTACAAGCGGAATTGACGGAAGTACATCTACAGCAATTGGAGCTGCTTTTGCTTCAGATGAACCAACAACACTACTTACAGGAGATTTAAGTTTTTTCTATGATAGCAATGCATTATGGAATTCTTATATTCCTAATGATTTTAGAATAATTATAATGAATAATTCGGGAGGTGGGATTTTTAAAATCATACCTGGTCCGAAATCAACAAATGCACTCCAGTATTTTGAAACACCACATCAATTAACTGCAAATCATTTAGCAGAGATGTTTAATTTTGAATACGAGAAAGCCACTTCGTTAGAAGAATTGAAAGAAAAGTTAGAAGGTTTTTATCAGGATAGTAAAAAACCTAAAATTTTAGAGGTATTTACACCTTCAGAAATAAATGATCAAGTTTTAAAGGAATATTTTAATAGTTTATAATGGAATTAAAAGAAGGAGATAAGGTTGAGTTAATCATAGGAGTTAGAACTGCATTAGGTTATACAGTTTTAATAGAAGAAACATATGAAGGTTTATTGTATGCTAATGAAGTATTTTCTGATCTTGAAGAAGGAATGAAAACAGTTGGTTACATTAAGAAAATCAGAGAAGATGAAAAGATTGATGTTTCGTTAAGGCCTCAAGGATTTAGAAATGTTATCGATAAAGATGTAGAGATAGTTCTGAACAAACTTGAGGAAAAAGGGTTTCTACTATTAACAGACAAAAGCTCTCCTGAATCGATTAAATTTCACTTGCAATTAAGTAAAAAAGCATTCAAAAGAGCTATTGGTAGTTTGTATAAACAGAAAAAGATAGAATTAAAATCAGATAGAATTGAGTTAATTAAAAAATAAGTAACTCTTATTCGTCTTCTTTTTCTTCATCCTCTTCTTCAGGATTTTCATCGTTGTTTTCCTCTTCCTCTAAAGGTAATTCTTCAAGAGGTTGATCTTTAGGAGCATTTTTTATAGCGTTTTCAATACGAATAATGTTTTCATAAAATAATTCTGTATTAGAATCTGATAGTTCCATTTTACCATAAGCTTCTTTATAGTAGAATAAAGCTTGTTCGTAATCTTTTCCTAATTCATGATACATTCCAACGTAATATTCTCCTAAATGAGATTCTGGGTGTTTAATCATAACAAAATCACCAAGCACTCTAAGGTAATCACCATCCTGACGATCAATTACAATTCCTTCAATGGCATAAATATCTTCGAATCTAACGTTTAAATTAGTTCCGTATAAATATTCAATTTCAATATATTTTGACTCTAAGTACTTAATAGCTTCAAGTGGATCAAGATCTTTAATTTTTTCATCGTACTCTTTCTTAGAAATCCTTGGATACAACTCGAAAATTGTACTAAAAATATCCGTTGGAGCTTTTACAATTGCTGCAGGTTTATTAGGAACGTCCTTATAATCTTTAAAAGCTAAATGAAGGTTTTTAAGTTCTAATGATTCCAATCCTTTTTTAGCTTGTTCGAATAAATCTTTTCGCTCTTGTTTTTCAAAAGCATTGGAACTCATATACAAGTAAAACTGATTATCTAATTCGTCTAAACGTTTTAAATTGTATGTCGTTAACAATCGAATACTTTGATCTGTAATTCTTGGAGAAATACATACATAAGCATTAAAAATAGGTTTCTGTTCTTTTAAAAAGTGAAGTAAAAAATTAGCAGCATCACCATCTCCCACAATTGTTAAATATGGAGAGGTTTTATAGTTTGCTTCTAAGTATGGTATTAATTCACTTTTAATGTAGTTGTAAAACTTTTTACTCTGAGTTGTTAATCCACCACTTTTTCCTACCGTGGAAACATCTTTATTTCTTCCAAAATCAACATCAACACCCACTACAATTTGTTTAGGAGTTAAATCTGCTGCAGCATATATTTTCGAGTTTCCTAAATAAATATCAAATAAATAATCATTATTCAACACGATTGCTACAGGATACTTTCGAATTGTATCTGTATCATGACCTTCAGGTAAGTATAATTTTATATCGCGATCAGCATTAAACTGAATTGAACTTACTTTTTTATTATAAATTTTCTGAGCAAAAGCCACAGAATTAAGTAATAAAAAGGCTGCTAAAATTAAATTTCTCATCGATTATTTTATGTTTGGGGTTTACCTATTAAAAATGCTAAAGTATAATATACTATTTTTGTTTTTCTAAATAACGATATTTTTTTCAAATTATGATGAATATAGACTGGAAAACTGCAAAAGAGTACACCGATATCACTTATAAGAAGTGTAATGGTGTTGCTAGAATTGCATTTAACAGACCTAATGTGAGGAATGCTTTTAGACCTCATACTACTGCGGAATTACTGGATGCATTTCATGACGCTCATGAAGATACTTCAATTGGTGTAGTTTTATTATCTGCTGAAGGTCCATCAACTAAAGACGGAATTTGGAGTTTTTGTTCTGGTGGAGATCAAAAAGCCCGAGGACACCAAGGATATGTTGGTCAAGATGGTTACCACAGATTGAATATTTTAGAAGTTCAACGATTAATTCGTTTTATGCCAAAAGCAGTTATTGCTGTTGTTCCAGGTTGGGCAGTTGGTGGTGGACATAGTTTACACGTAACTTGTGATTTAACTTTAGCAAGTAAGGAACATGCCATTTTTAAACAAACAGATGCAGATGTAACGTCATTTGACGGTGGTTACGGTTCTGCTTATTTAGCTAAAATGGTTGGGCAGAAGAAAGCTAGAGAAATCTTTTTCTTAGGAAGAAATTATTCAGCTCAAGAAGCTTACGAAATGGGTATGGTAAATGCTGTTATTCCTCATGATGAATTAGAAGATACAGCTTATGAATGGGCACAAGAAATATTAGCAAAGTCTCCAACTTCAATCAAAATGTTAAAGTTTGCAATGAACTTAACAGATGATGGAATGGTTGGGCAACAAGTATTTGCTGGTGAAGCTACGCGTTTAGCTTACATGACAGATGAGGCAAAAGAAGGAAGAGATGCATTCTTAGAAAAAAGAAAGCCAAACTTTGATAAAAAATGGATTCCTTAGAGAGGAATTCATTTTTGCTATGTAAAATTATAAATTCTCCATTCTATCCAAATTTCTAATGCAATCACAAATAGTTACATTTTTAATTAAATGTCCAGACCAAAAAGGATTAGTAGCAAAGTTTACTAGTTTTTTTTATGAAGAAGGATTCAATATTGTTAGTTGTCAGCAATACGTAAATGCTATTGCAGATAGCTATTACATGAGAATTCGATTAGATGCTGAAGATGCTAATATCTCAAAGAAAGATTTAGAAGATAAGTTTTTAGTATTAGCTAATGAGTTAAATTGTACTTGGTCTGTACATTATGAAAAAGAAAAACAAAATGTAGCAATCATGGTCTCTCATACAAGTCATTGTTTATATGATTTATTAGAAAGACATCGAGAAGGTAAAATTGATTGCAATATTAGTTTAATTATTAGTAATCATAATAAGTTAAAGCCGATTGCAGATATGTTTGGTGTTCCTTATTATCATTTGCCAATAACGAAAGAAACAAAAAAAGAACAAGAAGGTCAGGTTAAAGATTTGCTTACAGAACATAATGTAGATTTGATTGTAATGGCTCGTTATATGCAAATTCTTTCTGAAGACTTTATAAATACATATCCACAAAAAATAATAAATATTCATCACTCTTTTTTACCAGCTTTTCAGGGAGCAAATCCATATCAAAGAGCTTATGAAAGAGGAGTTAAATTAATTGGTGCAACAGCTCATTATGCAACTGTTGATTTAGATGAAGGACCAATTATAGAGCAAGATGTTGAAAGAATAACTCATGAAAGTACTCCTAAAACTTTAAAAGGTATAGGAGCAGATATTGAGCGTTTAGTTTTAGCAAGAGCAGTAAAAAGTCATTTACAACATCAAATAATTGTTTCAGATAATAGAGCAATTGTATTTCCAGAATCGGGAGAATAATTTGAAACATAATTTTCTATTAAAGCATTAAAATGAAAATAATTTGTATCGGGCGCAACTATGCCAAACATATAGAAGAATTAGCCAATGAACGACCAGAGAATCCTGTGGTATTCATGAAACCTGATTCTGCAATTTTACCTAAAAGAAATCCATTCTTTATACCTCCATTTTCAAATGATGTACATTATGAAGTTGAGGTTTTGGTTAAGATTAATAAAGTAGGAAAGCATATTTCTACTAAGTTCGCTCACAAATATTACGATACAGTTGGGTTAGGAATTGATTTTACCGCACGCGATGTACAAGCAGAGTGTAAGAAAAAAGGATTACCATGGGAAAAAGCGAAAGCATTTGATGGAAGTGCTATAATCGGGGAGTTTTATCCAAAGGAGGAGTTTAATTTAGGAAATCTGTCTTTTCAATTACATAAAAACGGAGAGGTTGTTCAGGATGGAAATACAGAATCAATGCTTTGGAAGATTGATGAATTGGTAAGTTATGTTTCTCAATTTTTTACACTAAAAAAAGGAGATATTATTTTTACAGGAACTCCAGCTGGTGTTGGAAAAGTTGTGGAGAATGATTTGTTAACAGGTGTTATTGAAGGAAGAAAAGCATTTGAAATAAAAGTGAAGTAAAATTGACATTATTTTTAATTGGAATCATCGTAATTACTATAGGCTGGGCCTATTATAGTCTGGCAAAAAAATATAAAAAAAATACTATTCTTTATTCTATTGTTGGAGTTATATGTTTTTTGTTTGTAATGATTTCCTATGTTTTTATATGCGCTTTTTTAGATGGGTTTGAAGAAAAAGTGATGAATCCATATCATAAATTTATTTCTTTTATTGTTGGTGTTTTAGTTTCGTTTTTTTTACATCTACATTTAGAAAAAGAATGTAAAAAAGAAAATAATATAGAAGCGGAAAAAGCTATTGATGAAATAGGAAAAGACTAATATATGGAAGCAATAATTATAATAGGAGTGTTGTTTGTTGGATATCATTTTTTGAAGCTCTCTCAAAGATTCTTTAAAAATCCATTTATCTACATCGGTATTGGAATTTTAGTTCTTCTATTATCATATTATGTTTCAACTTTAGTAATGATTATGTTTTTGAATATTGGACTCAAATTCCCTTATTCAAATACGATTATTACTAATTGCTTCTCAATACCGTTTGCTGTATTTATATCGGGAATTACCTATAAAGGTTTTGAAAGAAAGTTTAAGAAGGATAATAAAATCAATGAAATTGGAAAAGATTAAAAATTGAACAGATGTTAGCATTAATACTATTATATTTTATTGGAAAAAAGTTTTATGAACTTGCAGATAAGTTTGAGAAAAGTAAATGGGGATATGCAGTTGCAGGAATAGCAATTTATTATGCAGGCGCTATTGGTATTGGTACAATTATAGTAATCATTTTAGAGTATTTTGAATTGTTTAATGTTGATTCAGTAAGTGATAATTTATTAGGAATCTTAATCGCTCCCTTCGGTTTTATTAGTTGTTATGTGTTATATATCATGCTAGAAAAAAAATGGGAAAAGGAAAAACCTCAGTTGGATAATATAATTGAGGAAATAGGAAACAAGGAGTAATTTATGAAAGCAGAAATTATAACTATTGGAGATGAAATTCTAATAGGTCAAATTATAGATACAAATTCACAATGGATTGGTAAGGAACTAAATAAAATTGGAGTATCAGTTTATCAGATTACTTCTATCCAAGATGAAAGGCAACACATCCTAAACGCTTTAAAAGAAGCGCAAAATAGAGTAGATGTTGTGATTATTACTGGAGGTTTAGGACCAACAAAAGACGATATTACAAAAAAGACTATTGCAGAATATTTTAACGATACAGAAATTGTTGAGTATCCAGAAGTAATAGATAATATTAAATATTTATTCAAAAAGATTAATCATCCATTTAACGAAGTTCAAAAGTATCAAGCACATTTGCCATCCAAAGCAACTTTGTTAATGAATAGGTTAGGAACTGCTCCTGGTATGTGGTTCTATGAAGACGAGACAGTTTTTGTTTCGTTACCTGGAGTTCCTTATGAAATGAGAGGTTTAATGACCTATGAAGTGCTGCCTAAAATTCAAGAACAATTCGACTTACCGTATATATTACATAAAACGATTCTAACTTATGGACAAGGAGAAAGCGTTATAGCAAGTACAATTGAAGATTTTGAGAATAATTTACCTCATAATATAAAATTAGCCTATTTACCTTCTTTTGGAAAGGTGCGTTTGCGTTTAAGTGGTAAAGATGATAATCTTGAAAATTTAAAGAGCGTCTTAAATAAAGAAGTAGAGAAACTGACAGCATTAGTCTCTGATATTTTTGTCGGTTATGAAGATGAAGGAGCAATTGAAAGTCAAGTTGGTAAATTTTTGAAGGCTCATGACCTTACTATTTGTACAGCAGAAAGTATGACAGGAGGAAAAATAGCTTCAACTTTGGTTTCAGTTCCAGGTTCTTCATCATATTTTAAAGGAGGTTTTGTGGTATATACTTCTAAGTTAAAAGAAGATCTTTTAGATGTTCCAAGTTCATTGATCGTGGAAAATACGGTAGTAAGTAAAGAAGTTGCTGAAGTGATGGCACTTAATGCAAGAAAAAAAGTGAACACAGATTTTGCAATTTCAATAACGGGGAACGCAGGACCAACAACAGATCATAATGATAAGGACGTAGGATTGGTATATATTGGTATTGCTGATAAAAATGGAGTAGAGGTGCATGAATATAACTTTGGTAAGCCAAGAGAAAAAGTAATTAATAAAACCGTTAATAAAGCTTTAGAATTGATTCTGAGAAAGAATATGAAAAATTAACGTAAATATATTTTGTTTTATATGGTTTAAAATACGTATATTTGCACCTCGTTTAGAAATAACACCAAAAACTGTCAAGAAGATGTCTAGAGTTTGTGAATTAACAGGAAAAAAAGCGATGGTAGGGAACAATGTATCTCACGCTTTAAATAGAACAAAAAGAAAATTCAACGCTAATTTAATGACTAAGCGTTTTTATATTCCGGAAGAAGATAAATGGGTAACATTAAAAGTATCTGCTTCTGCATTAAAAAATATTAATAAGAAAGGAATTTCTGCTGTAATTAAGGAGGCTCGTGAAAAAGGCTTCTTAACAAAGTAATTTCCTACTAGATAAAGATATATAGAGATGGCAAAAAAAGGAAACAGAGTTCAGGTTATTTTAGAGTGTACTGAGCACAAAGCTTCTGGTCAACCAGGAACTTCTCGTTACATCACAACAAAGAATAAAAAGAATACTCCAGATAGAATGGAATTAAAGAAATTTAATCCAATCTTGAAGAAGATGACAGTTCATAAAGAAATTAAATAATTAGTAGGTCATGGCAAAGAAATCAGTAGCAACGTTACAAACGGGTTCGAAAAGATTAACTAAGGCTATCAAAATGGTTAAGTCTCCAAAGTCTGGTGCTTACACTTTTGTTGAGGCTATTATGGATCCTACACAAGTAAATGACTTTTTAGCAAAAAAGTAATTCTTGTATACAGTTTAAAGAAAAGCTACTTTCATTCGTGAAAGTAGCTTTTTTTATATGTCAAAATACTGTAATTTTGAGGGTTAAAATCAACTACTAACTATTTTAATGACATTTTGACTGTGATTATTGAGTTGGTACGATTTTTAACAACTAACTAACCAGATATTAATTGCTGATTATGAGTTTTTTTAAAAAAATATTCTCCAAAGAAAAGAAGGAAACATTAGATAAAGGTTTAGAGAAATCTAAAGACAGTTTTTTCTCAAAACTTTCTAAAGCCGTTGCAGGAAAATCTAAAGTAGATGATGATGTTTTAGATAATTTAGAAGAGGTTTTAGTTTCTTCTGATGTTGGAGTAAATACTACACTAAAAATTATCGATAGAATCGAGGAACGTGTTGCTCGTGATAAATATTTAGGTACTGAAGAGTTAAATCAAATTTTAAGAGAAGAAATTGCAGGTTTACTTTCAGAAACAAATGTTGGAAATGAGACAGAATTTACCATTCCTGAAAATAAAAAGCCATATGTTT
Organism: Tenacibaculum sp. 190524A05c; assembly: GCF_964036595.1. NCBI lineage: Bacteria > Pseudomonadati > Bacteroidota > Flavobacteriia > Flavobacteriales > Flavobacteriaceae > Tenacibaculum > Tenacibaculum platacis. The sequence goes on from NZ_OZ038523.1 coordinate 3,819,206, forward strand.
TAATGGTGGTTGGTGTAAATGGAGTTGGTAAAACAACTACTATTGGTAAGCTTGCTTCTCAGTTCAAGAAAAAAGGATTAAAAGTAGTTTTAGGGGCTGCAGATACATTTAGAGCAGCAGCAATTGATCAGCTGCAAGTTTGGGCGGATAGAGTAGAAGTTCCAATCGTTCGTCAAGAAATGGGATCAGATCCTGCTTCAGTTGCATTTGATACATTACAGTCAGGAGTAAATCAAGATGCAGACGTAATTATTATTGATACTGCTGGTCGTTTACATAATAAAGTAAACTTAATGAATGAGCTTTCTAAAATTAAACGTGTAATGCAAAAAGTTGTTGGAGATGCTCCTCACGATGTATTATTAGTTTTAGATGGTTCAACTGGTCAAAACGCTTTTGAACAAGCAAAACAATTTACAAAAGCTACAGAAGTTACTTCGTTAGCGGTAACAAAACTTGACGGAACAGCAAAAGGTGGAGTTGTAATTGGAATTTCTGATCAGTTTCAAATTCCAGTAAAATATATTGGAGTGGGAGAAGGAATTGATGATTTACAGGTATTTAATAAATATGAATTTGTAGATAGTTTTTTCAAATAGAAGATTCAGAAAATATAAATTAGAAAGCTCCTTAAACAAGGAGCTTTTTTTAGAATAAAGATTATCTTTTTGATTTTAAACCTGAATTAAAGTACACTAATACTGAAATCGATGCTAGTAATAAGGAAATAAGTATAATGCTATATCCACTGGTAGGATCAAATGATATTGAAGTTTGTAGTGAAACACCATTTGATTTTGGAATATAGATTATAATTCCCATTGCAATTAATATACCTAAAGCTAGGGCAATATTTGGTGTTGTTTTTCTAGATATACTTTTAGGAAATTTTGATTTTTTCCATTTCCATAATTGAAACAAGAAGAGAAGAAATAACATAAACACCATAATAGGTAAGTGTCGGTAATAGGGAAATGAGGAATTATTATAAAATCCTTTTCCTAGAAGAATGCCATATATTCCATTAATAATTTCTACATCAGGAGCTTGATTCGAATTGACTAGAACTACAATCCCTTTGTTAAGAGCAGGGACTATATACATCTGTGATTCAAAGCTCTTATTTGTGCCACCGTGATAAAAAACAGAGGAGTCATTATTCACAAACCATCCTAATCCATAAGGTAATTTTTTATTTTCTTTTCTACTAAATAGTTGTTGTATTGTTTTTGTGTTTAGTTCTGAGTTTGGGTTATTATTGTAACCGTTCATTATATGACGTAAATAAGAGGCCATATCATCCGCAGAGCTTGAAATTAAACCTGAGGGAGCTTCTTGAGGATGAAGTTCTGAATTAAATTTTAAAATAGGATAATACAGAAAATATTGGTAACTATTTATCAAATCAATATTTGTATTCGCCGAAGTTTCTGTTAATTTTAAAGGAGAAGTAATGTAAGATTGTAAACAGTCTTTAAATTTCTTTTGGGTTACTTTTTCTATTATTAATCCTAATAATCTGTAGTTTACGTTTGAATATATAAATGGTTGTTTAGGTGTGTTTCTTATCTCTAGTTTTTTTAAAGTTTTAGAGTAGTATGTTTCATAGTCAAAACTCGAGTCTGTTTTAAAAGTTCTACCCATTTCGGTTGAAATTCCTGAAGTATGACGGAGCAAATCTTCAATAGTAATCTTATCAGAAATTCTCTTGTTTTTATACTCGAACCATTTTAAATGTTTTGATACTGGATCTTGTAACTTCAGTTTCCCTTGTTTTTCCAATAAAAGTGTTAATAAAGCTGTAAACGATTTGGAAATAGAACCAACTAAATATCGATCGCCTTTTTTTGCATTTCCAAAGTGTTTTAAATAAATAGTTTTGTTTTCATCAGTTATTGCAACAGCAATACTTGGTGAGTTGTAAAAATCTCTTTTTTGTTCAATGAATTCGGTAATTTCATTTAGAGTTTCTTGAGTTAATATTTTATCCTTTTGAGCTGAAGAAAATAAAATAGTGAAAAAGAATTGTAGCAGAAAAAAGGCTCTCATAGAATCTTGCAGTTTAATAGTTGTTTTAGAAAATATTTTTGGAGTAAATGTATATGAACAACTTCTGGCAAGCAGGCTTTATATGTGATTAGTGGCGAAACTCCTTGTTTTAGGTGCGAAATTTATAATGAATCAAGGTTGACTTTATAGTTTTTTGAAACTGGAATTTCAATTTGAGTAAGTAAAATAGAATTATTCGTCTTCCAAGATCTAAAATGCATTGGATTTATAAGATGAGATCGATGAACTTGAATGAGAAAATCAAACTCATTTTGAATTTTTTTCAAAGAAGATCTTATCAATTTTGAATTCAAATTTTCCTTTTCAATAAAAAATACTTCCACATAATTTTGAGATTTTGAAATACATACTAATTCAGCTTTTTTAAGCTTCAGAATATCTAATTTGTATTCTCCTCGAACTGTTATGGTTTCATTATCAGAGTTGGTTTTATGATCTTTTTGAATGTCGTTTTTTTCTTCTTTTGGAAGATATTTAAGAGTTAGAATTCTACCAAAAATGATTATAGGTGTAAAAATTATAGCTGATTTTAATATCCCAGAAGTATATTCATCAAAAGTCCAAATACCACGTAAAAAGGGACTTTTATAATATAGGAAAGTCAATACTAAGTTTAGGAAATGAAAAACACAAATAATAAGTAATTCCAAAGCTATGTTCCATCTTTCGATTAATCGATAAATACTGTCTTGAATCATAGCAACAATAAAATAACATAGAAAGGCAATTATAGCATAGCCAAAACTTAAAAACTCCCACCAATAAAGACTATAAGAACCTCCATCAAATGGTCTTATATAATAAGTGAATATAAAAATCCAGAGACTTATAAAAATAGCTACATAGGTATGGTGTTTAATAGATGGGTTGAGCTTATTCATTTACAGTATAAAGAAAGAAGGTTTTCATAAACACAATTTTAGTAGAGATAAAAACAAATATAAATTAATAATTCAATTGACTCTATTAACTTCCTTTCAATTATTTATATCTTTGATTATCAATGAATCTTTAAAACTTATTATCGTGAATAAGGTACTAACGCTACTATTTGTTCTTTTTCTAATTGGATGTAAACAAGAAGATAAAGAAGTTAAGTTCTTCAAAAAATATGATGAAACAGCTGAGCTTAAAAGTCAGCAAGAACATCAGAACCCACGTATGAAATTCAAATTGCTTCAATCTAAATTTTTAGATATGAACGAGGTTTTCAAACCTTTTCAAAAGGAATTGTCAACGTTTACAGAAGAAGAATATTCAAAATTAAAACCTTTAATAATTGAACAATCTATTCCTTCAATACAATATTCAATTAGGAGTGGAAAGTTGTCTTATGAGAAACTTTCTTTATTTTATTTATATCGAATTAGAAAATTTGAAAGTGACTCTTCCAAATATTTAAATGCAATTATTAGCTTAAATCCAGAAGTGCTTAAGAATGCCAGAAAAAAGGATAGTATTGCAAAAACAAATAATATTGATAATGCCTCAGTATTTGGTATGCCTATTTTATTGAAAGATAATATCAATACAACAGGAATGAATACTACTGCGGGAGCAGAAGTTCTAGCAAATAATAACCCAGAAGATGCTTTTATCGTAAGTAAACTTAAAGAGAATGGAGCCCTAATTTTGGGTAAAGTTAATTTAAGTGAATGGGCATACTACTTTTGTTCAGGTTGTCCCTTAGGATATAGTGCTGTTGGCGGACAAACTTTAAACCCTTACGGCCGTAAAGTTTTTGAAACTGGTGGTTCAAGTTCTGGTAGTGGTGTAGCCACGGCCGCAAATTATGCTATTGCAACCATTGGAACAGAAACAGCAGGTTCTATTACTTCACCGTCTAGTCAAAATTCAGTAGTAGGGTTGAAACCAACAATTGGTTTATTAAGTAGAGATGGAATTGTTCCAATTTCGAGTACTTTGGATACTCCTGGTCCGATGACAAAGAATGTAATGGACAATTATATTGTATTAAAAGCTTTATTAGGAAAAGACTCAAATGATAAAAAGTCATTTGCGTTGGAGGACGATCAGCAGCTTTTTAAAACTAGTGATTTAAAAGATAAGAATATTGGAGTGTTAACTTCTTTATTGAATGATTCAATCTATAAAAGTACTATTGAAAAAATTAGAAATGCAGGAGCTAATATTGTTGAGGTTTCTCCTGAGCAAACAAGTTTACAAGGTTTTTTAACGTTGTTAAATATCGATATGAAGCATGATTTACCAAGTTATTTAAAAGGTAAAAACATGCCGGTATCTTCAGTTCAAAATGTAATAGAGTATAACTTGAAAGATTCTATTATGAGAGCACCATATGGTCAGCAATTGTTTGAAGGTATTGTGAACGATACCACAACTATTGCTCAATTAGAAGTTGTAAAGCAAAACTTAAAGAATGAAGGATTGACATATTTCAAGGATTTTGATGAGAAAAAGTTAGATGCGATTCTTTCTATAAATAATTATCATGCAGCGTATTCCGCTGTTGCGGAATATCCAAATCTTACTGTTCCAATGGGATATAAAGATTCAGGTGAACCAATAAGTTTAACATTCATAGGAAAGCCAAAAACAGAGTTTACATTACTCGAATTAGGTTTAGCCTTTGAAAAATTAACTCAAGTAAGAAAATTACCTAAAGACTATGAGTAATTTATGACGAATAAATCATAATTTTGCACTCCTTAAATTCAGATAGATGCGTACAAAATCTACAAAGCAAAATAAAATCAATGTAGTAACATTAGGTTGTTCTAAAAACGTTTACGATAGCGAAGTGTTAATGGGACAATTAAAAGCCAATGGTAAAAATGTAGTTCATGAAGATCCAGAAGATGATGGTAATATCGTTGTAATTAATACTTGTGGTTTTATTGGTAAAGCAAAAGAAGAAAGTGTAGATACAATTTTACACTATGCGCAACGTAAAGAGGCTGGTGAAGTTGATAAGGTTTTTGTTACGGGTTGTTTAAGTGAGCGTTATAAGCCAGATTTAGAGCAAGAAATTACAAATGTTGATCAATATTTTGGAACGCACGATTTACCAAACCTATTAAAGGTTTTAGAAGCAGATTATAAGCATGAATTAATTGGTGAGCGTTTAACAACAACTCCGCAGCATTATGCCTATTTGAAAATTGCTGAGGGATGTGATCGTCCATGTTCGTTTTGTGCAATTCCGTTAATGAGAGGTAAGCATAAATCTACTCCAATTGAAGAGTTGGTTATCGAAGCTACTAAACTAGCAGAATCTGGAATTAAGGAAATCATGTTAATTGCTCAAGATCTAACGTATTATGGTTTGGATATTTACAAGAAAAGAGCTTTAGCGGATTTATTAAAGGAGTTAGTTAAAGTAGAAGGAATTGAATGGATTCGTTTACATTATGCATTTCCAAGTGGGTTTCCAATGGATGTGTTAGATGTGATGAGAGATGAGCCAAAGGTTTGTAACTATTTAGATATTCCTTTACAACATATCAATACAGAGATTTTAAAGTCGATGAAACGTGGTACTACTCATGAAAAAACTACAAACTTAATTCACAAGTTTAGAGAGTATGTACCAAATATGGCAATTCGTACAACGTTAATTGTTGGTTATCCTGGAGAAACTGAGGAGCAATTCCAAGAATTAAAGGATTGGGTAGAAGAAATGCGATTTGAACGTTTAGGTGCTTTTGAATATTCACATGAAGAAAACACAGGAGCTTATGTTTTAGAGGATGATGTTCCTGCTGATGTGAAATTCCGAAGAGTGAATGAAATCATGGAAGTTCAGAGTCAAATTTCTTGGGAGTTGAATCAAGAAAAAATTGGAAAAACATTCCGTTGTTTATTTGACAGAAAAGATGGAGAATACTATTACGGAAGAACTGAGTTTGATTCTCCTGATGTTGATAATGATGTAATTGTGGATGCGAGAGAACACTACATCAAATTAGGTGAGTTCATCGATATTGAAATTTACGATGCTGGTGATTTTGATTTATACGGAACTCCAACAGTAAAACAAGAACGTCCTGTTCCTTTAAATAAGAGGAAAAAATAAAATTGGAACAACCAATTGATTTTAAGAACTGCTCTATTGAAGATTTTGTTCATCTTTTGGTGAATAAGAAAAAATCTTTTGAGTCTATAGAAAAGGATCTTGATGCTGTTGAAACTACGAAAGAAGAAATCAAAGAAATAAAGCAAAGATTGGTTTGGGCTAATGAACGAATTCATAAAAATCTTGATTTCGAAACTCGTTTATTTCTGATTATTTTTCCTTTTGGTTATACTCATAGATTATATCAAAATAGTTTTTTTGATGTAGATGAAATGATTGAAAGAGGGTTTGTTTCAAAAGTCAATCAATACCGTTATTATTCTATACTAGGAATCATATTCAATATTTTCATTGTCATTCTAATCGATTTTTTATTGAGATAATTATCTTGTTTTAAATTACTTATTGCTAGGTATTCTATTCATTTATGATTTAAAATAGTTTTGAGATGTAGTTAATCATTAAACTTTTTAATCATGAAAAAAGCTATTTACTTTTTAAGTTTTTTATTAGTAAGCTCATTCTTTATTATGTCTTGTGAGACAGATTCAGATGATGAGGATTTTGGATCGGGGAATTGTAATGCATCACGAATTGAGCAATTATCTGTTGATGTTTCGGATACAGGTGTGGCCTATGCAGGAAATCAAACTACTGCAAATTGTATTGCTTATAATAACGCTTTAACGGCTTTTATTAATGAAGCCGAAAACTGTCCAGAAGTACAAGCACAAGTAAATCAATTAAAAGAATTACAAGCGTTATTGTCTTGTAACTAATGTGTTATGTTTGAATTAAAAATCACAAACCCTGCCTTGTGCAGGTGTTTTTGTTTTTATGCATACTAGAAAATAACTAAATTAGTTGAAAAATTACCAAATGAAATCTTTAATCAAACTAACCATTTGTTTCCTGACTTTTCTACAAGTTCTAGGAATACAAGGACAAACTTTTAAGGCTAAACTTGACGAATTATCGAATTCGTTAGCAAAAGTAGAAACCAGTAAATCAACATTTGATTTGTCAATCACTTCAGAATTACCTGGTGTGGCAAATTTTATGCAAACCGAAACCACCAAAAAAGGTAAAGTTACAGAGCTAGCGTACGAGTTTAATTTTGCAGATATTGATGTGAATACAGTTCGTTATGAAACCTCAAAGGACTTAATTAAGGTACAGTTGATCGCTAAGCAAAATCAGAAAATGATTAAATCAACAGTTAATGGTGAGAAAGTTAGCTTTACTAAAGAGTTCTATATGTTGGCTGCAGATGTAGACAATGCCAGACAAATTGTTGACTATATTAAAGAGTTAATTCCAATTTCGAATAAAATCACTGAGAATAGATTGTCGCTAAAAGGATACAACGATCGATTAGCTTGGTTAACCAAGAATATTTTTACAGTAGAATCAGGGAAAAGTAAAGTTGATCAAGTATTAGAAAAAGACGAAAGCTATCCGGCAAGTGTTCAGTTTATAAATACGGAATCAACTAGTAAATCTATTTTAAAAACATCATATGAATTCAATCTTTCTAATATTAATGAAAGAGGAGTGTTTTTTAAGAATAAAGGAAGCGATTTTGTAATTACTATTCCAACCAAAAGAAATCTAAAGGCGATAAAGGTTGTGAATAATGGAGCGGTTAAATCTTATGTTTCTAAATTCGAAATAATATGTAAAAGCGTAGAGAATGCAAGAGAATTACAAAAAGTATTTCAGGATATTATTCCATTAGCTGAAAAACGTTTTAAAGCGAGTCTTCCTAAGAAATTAACGATTAAAAAAGGTGTTGAATTAATCAATAAGAAAATAGAGAAAGTAGTTTCTGATAAAGAAACTTTAAGTCAAAAGTTAGAAGGAGATTGCATCTTGACTATTTCTCAAATAAGTGAAACGTCAAAAAAGAAGGAGAATAACACCTATGAATTAAATTTGATAGATATTAATAAGGAGGATGTTGAAGTAGCGGTAAAAGGGAAAAAAGTTCATTTATACATCAATACGATTGGTAAGAATAAGTTTATAAAGCATACTAGAAATGATGATCAACAAAAGTATGCGAGTAGAATAGATTTAATTTGCAACGGTATTGAAGATGCAACAGTTTGTAAAGAAACACTTAGGATTTTAATTGAGAAGTGTACCAAAAACAAACCGAAAACTCCAAAGACATTAGTGGCTCTAACTAAGGAGCTAAAAAAAGTAACTTTAGGTAAATTAACTCATGATCAAAAATTAGAAAGCTTAGAAGAAGGTGGAGTTAAATTTACCTCGATTCAAGCCTCAAATAAAAGTTCTGTAGAAAACATACAAGAGTTCAAACTGGGTGATTTAAACCCAAAGTCAATTGCGATGAAGGTTTCTGGTAAAAAAGTTACTGTTGAAATCGCTACGAATTATCAGGAGAAAATTATTAAAACCTATAAAGACGGAGAGATAAAGAATTATACGAATAAGATATTATTGTATTGTGATTCTATTGAAAACGGGAGAAAGATTTCTGATATTTTACGAAAAATTACAGGAAAGAAATAGATTAAAAAAATAACAATTTTAAAGGCCACACTTGTTGTGGTCTTTTTATTTTTACAATATGAAGAAAGCGTTTTTTAATTGGAGTACAGGGAAAGATTCAGCTTTTGCTCTTTATAAAATATTAGAGCAAAAAGAATATAGTATAGAAACTTTGCTTACGAATGTAAACAAAGACTATTCAAGAATTTCGATGCATGGATTGCGTGAAGAATTACTAGATAAACAAGTTGCCAATATTGGATTATCTGTTGAAAAACTATATTTCCCAGCTCAGGTTACAATGGACTTGTACAATGAAACCATGAAAGAAAAGCTTTCGCAGTTTAAAGATCAAGGAATGGAGTATTCCATTTTCGGAGATATTTTTCTTGAAGATTTAAAAAGTTACCGTGATCAGAAACTGTCAGAAGTTGAACTGACTGGTGTTTATCCGCTTTGGCAGCAAGACACCAAATCTCTTATTAAAGAATTTTTAGCTTTAGGTTTTAAAGCGATTACCGTTTGTGTAAATGCAAAATTACTTGGAGAGGAATTTGTAGGAAGAGTTATTGATGAAGACTTTATTAATGAACTTCCAGATAATGTCGATGTATGCGGTGAAAACGGAGAGTTTCACACTTTTGTGTTTGATGGACCTATATTTACAAAGCCCGTAGATTTTGAAATAGGAGAAAAAGTATTAAAGTCTTACACCCTAAATGAAGATGAAGATCAAAATTGTCATTCGAATACTTCAGAGAAGGTAAAGACTTACGATACTAGTTTTTGGTATTGTGATTTAAAGTAAACTACGCTATTTGTCTTTCTAATGCTAAGAAATGAGTTGTTTTGTCATTGTGCATTAAAGGGAAAATATGTAGTTCACACTTATATGTAGTGTTATCTTTTCTATGATTAATAATTACTTCCTTGAAAGGCTTGTTTTTCTGTAATTTCTCTCGAATTCGCTTTCTAGTTACTTCTGAGGTTTCTCGTCCTTGTAAAAATACAGGTGATTTTTTCAAAGCATAGTTTCTAGGATAACCAGTCATTTTAGAGAATCCTTCATTAACCCACAGAATACTTCTATTAATATCTGTAAGAATCAATGCTTCAAAGGAGTTCTTTGTAAGAATTGGTTCAATAGTTTTTATCCAAGCTTCACCTTTAGCAATATGCTTTAAAGCTTGTATATCGCTTTGAATAGATTTTTTTTTTAGTATTGAGTTAAGGTTTTGTACGTGAAAATCAAAACTTAATAAGTTAAGTGGGTTACTTTCTTCTTCTTTCAAATACCCTTTGATTTCTTCATATTCCTCAACACACAAAGAGTTTATAAAAAGGTCTAAACTCTTCATCAGACTTATTGGGTTTTTCATCTTGTTTGTTTTGGGCAACTAAAAATAACTAAAAGAATCTAAATTTTAACATTATTTAACCATAAATAAGGCATTTGCAAAGAAAAGTTTACCATTATCCCAAAAACCTCTAAATAATGGATTGTCAGCTAAATAGATAACTTGACCACGTCCAATATTTTCAGTTCCAAAAATTAATGACTTTTTCTGCTTAGTTAATGTTTTACTACCTGCAAATCCAGCAATTAATGTGTTATCATCAAGCGTAACTACATTATGACCTCTTTTTAAGTAATCAAAAGAACTTGTTCCCAGTTTTAGGGTGAAGTAATCAGAATCATATCCGAAACCTAAAGGATGAGTTGTATCTACATGAGTTTTAAAAATAGCCCCCGTAATTAGGTTCTTAATTTGTTCTCTTTCAGATTCCGCGTAAACACGTTTTTTAGGTTCAGTTTTAGCAGTGTCTTTCTTCTTTTTAGTTTGTTTGGTTGTTAATCCAAATTCCTTACTATTTGCAAAAACTTGGTTTGCATATCCAATAGAAATCACTTTTCCACCTTTACTAATCCAAGATTTTAAAGTCTTTAATTTATCCTTACTTAAAATTCCAGAATAACTTCCATTTGGTAGAATTAAAATATTGAATTTAGATAATACCTGAGCAGATAAGTCACTAGTTCGAATAGCACTATAATCATAATTCAAATCTTGTTCCAAGAAGTAACGAACTTCACCATAACTTAAAGTAGAAATCCCTTTTCCTCCTAAAACGGCTATTTTTTTCTTTTTTATTTCAGTAACACTATACGATCCCATATCAACTCCATTTGTTGATAATCCAGTAGTAATATGTTTGTTCTCTTTTTGATGCTTTTTACTTATTTTGAAGACTAAGTCATCAAAGTTTTTCAAGTGTTTATTGTCTCTTTTAGTAACAATAAGTGAACCTGGTTTTAATTTTTGATTACTATTATCCATGGCTTTACTTGTAGTTCTTACTCTGATTTTATGTTGTAAAAAATCAGTTAATAAAGCCGCATCTGAAATATGATTCCAATCAAAAACATAAGCATACACATTATTTTTAGCTACAGCATTATTGCTAGAATTTGCAGTAGTTGAAGCAACTTCCTTTTTAGAAGCAACAGCATTTAATCCATAAGCATATGGTAAAGACCAAGAAGTGATGTCATATGTTAGAGAATCTTTGATTCTAGTTTTAGGTTCAAATAAAACTTCAATTAGTTTTCCTTTAGGTTGATTTGTAGAAATACTAATGTTATCACCATTTACTTTTAACTGTCCGTTTTTATTTTTGTTATACACGAATCCTGTAACTGATGGAGAATTAGTTTTACCATATTTAATCTCATGGCGATCCAATAATTTCTTTAAAGCATCAATTTTATCTGAATTTCCTTGAAGTACGTACGATTTGTATTTGAAACTTCTATTATTAAAGTACTTTGTGAATTCAGCATTTAATTTGCTTGCGTTTTTTGAAGCCATTTCAACTGTTGATAATCCCGTTGTTGTATGATGTGTCAATCTATCTTTTAAGGTTAAAACGTCACCTTCATTTGTTTTAATTCCTAAACCAGCTCTTCCATGTCCCGCTTGTTCATAAGTCATACCAATTGCTCCGTTAAATGTTGGATAGGTATCACCATAACTAGGGTATAATAAATCGAAGCTTTCTTTTGTGAAATATAACCAACCTTCTTTATCAAAATACTTGGCGTTGTTTTTTCCGATTTCTCCTTGGAAATCTCTTTGGAATTTTGTGATAATTTCATGGAAAGGTTCTGCAGCAGGAGCAAAGTAATATGGATTGTTATAGTATTGCTCATGGAAATCTACATGGATATGTGGCATCCATTTATTGTAGACTTTTAATCGTTGTTGAGATTCAACTTGTGTAACCCAAGCCCAATCTCTATTCAAGTCAAATAAGTAGTGATTTGGTCTACCTTGTAACCAAGATTCGTTATGCTCTAACGCTAAAGGATTTGGATTTACATTTCTGTTTTTTACTTGATTGAACCAGTTCACATAACGATCTCTACCATCAGGGTTTAAACATGGATCAATAATTACAATAGTATTTTCTAACCAAGCTTGTTTTTCAGTAAGTAATTTATACGCTGTTAAAATTGATGCTTCAGTAGCAGAAGCTTCATTTCCATGTACATTGTAACTCAACCAAACTATCGCTTTATCTTTTAACCCAGAAGTGTTTGCTAGATTAGCATTAGTTAAATGTTGTTTTCTAATCGATTCAATATTCTCTAAATTACTTTTGCTAGATATAAATGCAACTTGAAGTGTTCTTCGTTCATTCGTTTTACCATAGTTTTCCAATACAAGATTGTCTGAATTTTCAGCTAAATATTTGAAATAATCGACTACTTCATGATGTCTGGTGAATTGAGAACCAAAAGGATATCCTAAAAATTGAGATGGAGATTTTATGTTTTGAGAAAAAACAGTAATAAAACTAGCAAGAGCAAGTGCTAACGAAATTTTATATCGCATAAAACTTAAATTTGATTGATTCTCAAATGTAAGCAAATAAATTGAGCTAAAACTTCTCAAAAACACCTAATCCAAATAAAGCAAAATCATATTTTACAGGATCTGATTTGTCAAATTTTCTAAGTATTGAATCTAATTCTTGAATTGATTTCCAATCGTTTTGTTTTCTCTTTAGAATACCTAGTTTTCTTGCAATATTTCCGGTGTGCACATCAAGTGGACAATGCAAATGAGCTGGATTGTGTGATTTCCAAATACCAAAGTCCACACCTTTTTTGGCATCTCTAACCATCCAACGTAAATACATGTTTATTCGTTTCGCTGCGGAACCTTTCACTGGATCTGAAACATGTTTTTGGGTTCTTGGTAAATGCGGAATATCAAAAAAGATTTTCTTGAAATTACTAATTGCCAATTGATAGTTGTCGTTATCTCCAGGAAGTAAAACAGTTTCCAAACCCTTATGTTCGATGTAAATATTACGTAAGGATTGAATGAAGAATTTAAAATCTTCAGCATTAAATGTTCTGTGTACAAAACCATCAAACTTTTCCAAATCATCCTGGGTATGATTCATCACAAAGTCATAAGGAGAATTACCCATCAACTCCATCATTTTAGAAGCGTTATTGATAATCATCTTACGATTTCCCCACGCAATTGTAGCGGATAAAAAACCAGCAATTTCAATATCTTCTTTTAAAGTATATTGATGTGGGATTTGAATTGGATCACTCTCGATGAAATCTATGTTTTCATAAAGGGCGGCTTTTTCATCTAAAAATTCTTTAAGTTCTTTTTGTGTCACCTGCTTAAACTAAATCGCTGGCAAAACTAATTAAAATAAAGAAAGCATTATAACAAGCATGTAATAAAATACTCCATTGTAATCCAAAACGAACTCTTATAAAACCTAAGTATCCACCTAAAATGGTTTGAGGTAAAACTAAAATCGGAGCTAATAATAATACATTACTAGTTATAGTGAAATTAGTAATGTGTACTAATCCAAATAAAACAGCAAATATGTAAAATGCTGGTCGGAAATATGTTGGATTATGAAAAAGTGTAAGTGGTGCTCTAAAAATTAATTCCTCAAATAAAGGAGCAAAAACCACAGCTAAGAAAAAAATTACTGCTTTTGGAAATTGATTCATCATTTCTTCCATGGCATGTTGATTCATATCTACCAAGCCAGAAGATTCAATTAATCCGAAGATAGGCATAATTACGGCACTTGTAATTATACTTATAATTAATAGATGCAAAAATTTCTTAGTTCTATAACCGTTATCTGTATTTTCGTCTTGTGTTAATACTGGATTTTTTAGATAGGCAATTAGCTCATTAAAGGTTTCTCTCATATAAATTGTTTGATGTATAAGTAGATGAAATTTAACAAATGTTACAAACGATATTAATATTTCGCAGCACCAACATTTTTAGAACTCTTTAAAATGAATGCTCTTAAATCTTGATTGGCTTTTTCTAAATCTTCTTTTCTTAAATACATCATATGCCCACTTCTATAGCCTTTAAAACTCATTCGATCTTTTAACTTTCCACTTGGATCGATTTTTCCCATAGTATATTTTGCGGCACTATATGTGGTCGCGCCATCGTAATAACCAGATTGTACTAATACATGTAGGTACGGGTTTTGAGCCATAGCTTTTCTCAAGTTTTCTCTTGAATTGTCATTAGAAAAATCCCAAGGATGAACTGGTCCAAACATGTTATATTTTACATCAGTTTTAAATTTTAAAATATTTTGTGTGTAATAGTTAATAGCCGGTGTAAAGGAATGTAACCAAGAAACCAATTCAGGACTATAATCTGGTCTTGTACCAGTTTCAGTTCTATCAAGACCTAAATATCTACTATCTAATCTTCCAATGGTTTTTCCATTTCTATCTCTCAATAATTCCTTCCAGAAATAGGCTTTAGGTAGTTCTAAATTATGTCTTAGAATCACTTCTTTTTTTACTCCAGAATAATAAGCCATTTTTTCAGCAATATTATTTTTTTCTGTTTCTCCTATATATCCACCTTTAGCTAGAGCTGGGAGTAATTTATTAATAGCGAAATCTTCTGATTCTGGAAGAATTTCTAATAAATCTTTTTGTTGTAATTCTCTAGGAAGTTGTTTGTGATACCAAGCCGCAGCTGTGTAATAAGGAAAATTAATAGCATAATCTTCTGAGGCTCCAGTACGTATAAGTTTATAATCTGCTGGAGAAACCATGATAACTCCATTTAAATACATCCATTGTCTACTTTGTAATTCGTAAGCCAGTTGCATTACCCGAGTTCCACCATAACTTTCACCAATAATATATTTTGGAGCCTTCCATTTGTTATTTCTTGTAATGAAAGTATTTAACCAATCTGCTAAGTATTTTGCATCTGCATTTACACCAAAAAAGTATTTTTTGTCAACTTTTTCGTCCTTCTTTACAACAGGTCTAGAATAACCCGTATTTACAGGATTGATAAAAACAATATCTGCAACATCAAGAACAGAATAAGGATTGTCTTTAATTCCATATGGTTGAATAGGATTTCCTTCGTCGTCAATTTTTAAGGTTTTCGGACCTGTATACGCGATATGCATCCAAACAGAGGCAGAACCTGGACCTCCATTAAATGACATTATAATCGGACGATCTTCACTTCGCGTAACATCTGTTCTGTAGTAATAAGTATAAAATAAAGTTGCTTTTACATTTCCGTTAGCATCAAAAACAGGTTGTGTTCCTGTCTGAGCTTTGTAGGTAATTTTCTTTCCGTTGATTGTTGCTGAATATGAAGTTACAACAGTTGTATCAACTGGGACTCTTTTATCTTGAGAAAATAAAGTTGTAGTAACAGTAAGAACGAGTAGTAAAAGGATTTTTTTCATTTGATAGATTATTTTAGATAAGTTTGATTAATCCTATTAGTATAACCGTAGAGAATAAAATTACTATAAATAAAAGAATACTTGTAAATGCTTTTATTAATGAATCTGATTTGTATTTAGGATTATAAAAAACTTTATAAATATACCATATTAAGGTAACATAAATAAAAGGGTTGAATAGTAAAGGAAATCTGAATATGATAAATGATAATAAACCAATTATTAAAGTAACTTGCCCTAAAATAAAGGAGTTAATAGCAATATGCTCAACAAAGTTAAAACGTTTAAAAAACAACTTTGTAATAAATGAAAGAGGGATTACGGTAAAAATCCAAAAAAACTTGAAGTAATTGTAAATAAATGAACCTCCGCTAGCACCAATTTTATACCCTAAGTTACCTTTTACAAGATTAACTTTTTCTTCAGGAATGATTGATTTAGCTTTAAAAAAAGCTTCAACAATAAGGTAAGCAGTAATCGATAGAATCAAAAATGAAACAGGATTAAAAATCCCTTTTCTTTTTCCTCTAATATATTCTTCAATGGTCGTTTTTGGTCTAATCGTAAGGTTCTTTATGTTGTAAAGAAATCCTTTGTCCATGTTTGTAATAGTAGCAAAAGTACTTTCTATGGTTGAACCAAATGTAATTTTTTGAGTATCTCGTTTTTCACCACAATTCGGGCAAAACTTTTCATCATGATCATAACCGCACGAAATGCAAATCATAGAAATAATATTTATGCTAAAATTAAGGTAAAAAATCCATTATTACTTAAGAACAATAAAACCTAGTTCGAAGAGATAATAACTAAACTGTCTTAATTGTTTGTTCAGAATAAAAAAAAGGGACTAAAAAGTCCCCAATAAAAAAATCTCTATAACTGATTTTAGTTTAAATAACTTCAGTTCCAGCTTTTGCTACCGCATGATCATTTTCAACTGAACTACCGCTTACTCCAATTGCTCCAATTACGTTTCCATCGGCATCTTTTATAGGAACACCTCCAGGGAAAGTGATTAATCCATTATTGGAATGTTCGATATTATATAAAGAACCACCAGGTTGTGATAATTCACCGATTATTCCCGTATCCATATCAAAAAAACGAGCTGTTTTTGCTTTTTTAATTGAAATATCTAAAGAACCTAACCAAGCTCCATCCATACGAGCAAAAGCAATTAAGTTGGCACCGGAATCTACTATCGCAATATTCATTTTTGTGTTCAATTCACGAGATTTAGATTTAGCGGCAACAATTATTTTTTCTGCTTGTTCTAAAGTAATATTCATAAATTCTATTTTTTTAGTATTTAATTTCAGCTGCAAAAATAGATTTAGACTGTAAGAACGAGTTAACGATTAAAGTCCATGTTGTTATGAAAAAAGGTCAATTTTAAACTTCTGAAGGAGAAAAACCAAATCTGGTTTTGAAAGCACTACTAAAGTTTTGAAGATTGCTATATCCTAAATCCAAATAAATATCTGAAGGTTTGAATTTTCCTTCTTCCAAAAGTGTTTTAGCTTTTGTTAAGCGTTGTTCTCTAAACCATTTACCCGGAGATAAACCATATTCCTTGGCAAAATGACGCTTAAAGGTTGATAAACTCATGTTGCATAAAAAAGCAATTTCTTCTAGAGATAATGAAGAATAAACATTTTGCTCTACATGGTGTTTAAAAGATTTCTTTTCTTTATTAACTAATGAAAATAAGTAAGATTCAAATTGTTCTTGATATTTACTTTGTAGGTATAACAACAATTCTTCAAACTTATTTACAAGTAAGTTCTCAATACTTTTGTTAGATGAATTTGTGATTGAGGTTAATGAGCTTAAATAGGTAGAAATGTAAGCGTCATTTTCTATAATAAAATAAGAAGAATCTTCTTTAACGGTTATATTCTTTTGAACATGCTTGTTTAAAAACTCGATTAATTGCTGTTCCGAGAAGAATAATAACTTACAGAAATATGTATTCTCTTTATCTAATAATTCACTCCATAAACAATTCCCTTTTTTGACTAAGAGTGATTGTTTATTATCTACAATAACAGCTGAATCTGGAAAATGCACTTGTTTTTTACCCACTTGCAAAAAACTAAACATATGCATGTTGAGGTTGACCTTAGTTTTAATTGAAGCTTCGGTCATCTTTAAATCATAAATAAATAAGTTTTTATTTACATCATATGAAGTGGTGTAGCTTTCTGGTACATTTTCTATGAACATTAATAGAGATTTTATTAAAGATATATTGTTATTCTACAATAACACCATCTTTCATTTTTAATGTTCTGTCAGCCATTTCAGCTAATTCCTTATTGTGAGTAACTAAAACAAATGTTTGTCCGAATTCATCTCGAAGTTTAAAGAATAGCTCATGTAAATTTTCCGCTGAATTAGAATCTAAATTACCAGAAGGTTCATCAGCAAAAATTACTGAAGGATTATTGATTAAAGCTCGAGCAACTGCAACTCTTTGCTGTTCTCCACCAGAAAGTTCATTTGGTTTATGGTGAATTCTATGAGATAATCCTAAAAAATCTAATAATTCCTTAGCTCGTTTTTCAACTTCAGCTTTTGGTCTTTTAGCAATGAATGCTGGAATGCAAACATTTTCAAGAGCTGTAAATTCCGGTAATAATTGATGAAACTGGAATATAAAACCAATATGTTGATTTCGGAAAGCAGATATTTCTTTATCCCTTAGTCCTTTAATTACTGTATTGTTGATAGATAGCTCGTATGGAATATCTGATTCTGGTTTGTCTAACGTTCCTAATATTTGAAGTAATGTTGTTTTTCCTGCACCAGAAGGACCAACAATAGCAACAATTTCACCTTGTTTGATATGTAAATCAACACCTTTTAAAACCTGAACTTCTCCGTATTGCTTATGTATATTTTTTCCAGTAATCATTAGTAAAGATTAAGATGTACGAATGTAAAAAAAAGAAATCAGACAAGTAGAACTTATCTGATTTGAATAAACAAAACTAATTATTGATTTTAAAACAATACGTTCTTAATATCATTGTAGTCGATGAAATATACTAGACGCAAAGAGAATGTATGCATCATAGATTCATCGAATAAACGATTTATATTATCAGTAAAACTAATATCAGCAGGAGCAAAAGTTGCACTTGGATTAATAGAATTACGGTAAAATGCGATTAATTGACTTCCAGGAGCGAATTGCCAAAAATAGTTCAAGTCTAAATTCCAACTATTAAAGTTTCTGTCATAATCACCTGTAAAAGTTGTTGGCACTAATTGACCATTACTTGTATCTAAACTAAATAACTGATCTTTATAAGGAACTTTACTCCAATTGTGTCTGAAAGACAGAGATAAGGAAGAGTTGGTATTGAAACTATATTTTCCTGAAACTGTATTTTCATAGGTAGTTCTATCTCTCTCTCCAAAAATAATATCACCATTATTACTATCAATATATCCTAAATCATTATCAACTTGATTATATCTGAAAGAGTAATTTAAAGAGAATTGATCGTTAAATCTGTATCGTGGACCGAATCTAAATCCATAAGAATTTTTAGGAATTCCTTTAAAGAATGTGTAATACCAGTTGTAATCAATGGCTAGTTTTTTTCTGTAATCTGTCGATCCCCAATGATTGATATTTAATCGCATTGGTCTTTCAAAGAAAATACCCGATGTACTTCCTTGTCGCGGTTCAAAGAAATCTTTAGACGTTGTTCTGAAGTTGATGTTTCCACCAAAGTTGAAACGATTTCTAGTTTCTGACCAAAATGAAACTCCTGTACTTGTTCCTGTATACACTCCTGATTTATGTAAGAAGTTTACATTATACCACCAATTGATTCCGAAATTGTTGAATATTCCAACAGGTTTTAATTGTCTATATCCTGTGAAACCATAAATCGTTTGCTCGTTATTACTAAATAAGATTCCCAAATCATTTGGATTGAAATCTTTGTTTTCGAAGTTATAACCAATTTCCCATCTCCATTTTCCAGATTGTCTTCCTATACTGGTATCAAAACTGTATCCTGGAGTAGTTTCTGTAGGATCATCACTAATATGCGTAGCTCTAAAACTACCATCAATATTATATGTACTCGATTTATCTTCAACATGCCATAGTAATCCCGTAGCATTCGCATCTCTAAATCTTCCGTCTCTAGTAACATTTGTATTAATTAAAGTAATAGAAGAATTCTGATTGAACTGCTTATCTAATACCATTATATTATAGTTGGCAAAAGGTTCAGTAGTAACTTTATATTGATTTTTAGTAGTAATTACATCGGTACCAACTTGAGTTTGTTCTGTGCGCTCAATAGTAGCTTCTGTTTTTTCTGTAATTGCATTAAAGAAACCAATTCCCAAACCGTCTTTTGTTCTACCTGAAATTTTAATGGCGTTCAACATTTGTACCTTTCCAGGATAATCAACTATTTCTTCATTTACCTTCTTCCCATTCACAAAATCATCATCATCTCGTAAGTTTCCACCTACATCGAACTGATCTGTTGGAAAACCACCGATTCTTCTCGAATAAAATAATCGTCCTTTTGTAAATAATTCTGTTCCTTCAGTGAAAAACTGACGTTGTTCTGTAAATTGCTGTTCAAACGGACCTAAGTTTAATTGTACATCATCAAAACCAACCTGACTAAAATCAGGAATTAAAGTAGCATCTAATGTAAAGTTTTCTGAAAGTCCATATTTAACGTCCATTCCAACACTCCAATCTGCAACTGTATGATTTCCTTCTGTTCTGGTAATAACAGAAGCATACGGATATAAGTTTAAACGAGTAGGAGGAGAGATGTTTCTGAAATTTTCAATTAAACCATCATATTGTGTCCATCTTCCAACTTCATTATCAATATAATTCCAAGTATATCTAGTATTAATATTTCTAGCTTCTCTATGAAAATTCATTCCCCAAGATTGAACATCACTATTGGCAAAACGTAATGCTCGATATGGTATTTTCATTTCCACTGACCATCCAAAATCAGTGATTTTAAAATCACTATCCCAAACTGCACTCCAGTTGTAATCTTCGTTGTTTCCATTTGAAACTTTAGAGTCAATTTGAACTCCTGAAGCTGTAACAATGAACATAACAGGATTTTGTCCATCATCAATAGGATTAATCATTGCCATAAAAAAATCAGAGTTTCCAAAATTATCACGATTTGTAAATTCTGCTGGAATCTTTGATGGATCTGGATCTAACATTTTGGCAGAAATGTAAACGGCATTATCATCATAGACTAATTTTACTTCAGTTTTATAATCAGCTAATTCGGCTACGCCGTTATCTGGTCGAAACTGAACGAAATCCTTGGCAACTGGAACATTTTTCCAAGCATCATCATTCAAGTCTCCATCAATTTTTGGAGGAGTATTTGTTCTTGTTGCGCTTAACTTTTTTCTATTTTGATTTACTTGACTTTGAGCAATGGATAGACCCAAAAAAGTGAATAGCAGGAGTAGATGATAGTTTTTCATTGAAATTTTTGATTTATGCTGTAATAGTTTTTCAATTAACAATAGTAGATATGTTTGGGTATCTAGAATTGTAAATTCTTGTTAATTACAGTAAAGACCTGTTAAATTTTCGAGTGTTACATTTTTTGAGAGCCATGTTTCTTAAAAAACCGTTAAAAAATAGTTGAATATGATAATTATTTAATGCGATAAAGCCTCGGTAGTTTCGTTTGAATTCGTATTTTTGTTCGACTTTAAAAATTCATATCGAATGAACTTACACGAATATCAAGGTAAAGAAATATTAAGTAGTTTTGGCGTTCGCACACAACGCGGTATAGTTGCTAGTACTCCAGAAGAAGCAGTTGAAGCTGCAAAGAAATTAACTGAAGAAACAGGAACTGGTTGGCACGTAATTAAAGCTCAGATTCACGCAGGTGGTCGTGGAAAAGGAGGAGGAGTTAAGTTAGCTAAGAACTTGGACGAAGTAAAAAGCATTTCAAATGATATTATTGGAATGATGTTAATTACACCTCAAACATCAGCTGAAGGAAAGTTAGTAAACCAAGTATTGGTTGCTGAAGATGTTTACTATCCAGGTGATAGCGAGCCAAATGAATTTTATATGTCGGTTTTATTAAACCGTGCTACAGGTAGAAACATGATTATGTATTCTACTGAAGGAGGTATGGATATTGAAGCGGTTGCTGAAGAAACTCCACACTTAATTTTTACTGAAGAGATTGATCCAGGTACAGGATTATTACCATTCCAAGCTCGTAAGATTGCTTTTAACTTAGGTTTAAGCGGTGGAGCAATGAAAGAAATGGTAAAATTCGTTACTGCATTATATACAGCTTATGTAAAGTCTGATTCGGCTTTATTTGAAATTAACCCAGTATTAAAAACTTCTGATGATAAAATTTTAGCGGTAGATGCTAAAGTTACTTTAGATGAAAATGCATTATACCGTCACAAAGATTATGCAGAAATGCGTGATGAGCGTGAGGAAAATCCTATTGAAGTAGAAGCTAAAGCAGCAGGATTAAACTATGTTGATTTAGATGGAAATGTTGGATGTATGGTAAACGGAGCTGGATTAGCAATGGGAACTATGGATTTAATTAAGCAAGCTGGTGGAGATCCTGCAAACTTCTTAGATGTTGGAGGAACTGCTGATGCTAAACGTGTTGAAACAGCTTTCGGAATTATCTTAAAAGATCCAAACGTAAAAGCAATTTTAGTAAACATTTTTGGAGGAATCGTTCGTTGTGATCGTGTTGCTCAAGGTGTTGTTGACGCATATAAGAACATGGGAGATAGAATTAATGTTCCAATTATTTGTCGTTTACAAGGAACTAATGCTAAAGAAGCAAAAGAATTAATCGATAACAGCGGAATGGAAATTATTTCAGCTACTGAATTCCAAGAAGCTGCTGACAAAGTTGGAGAAGTATTAAGTGCATAATACGAACCAATGTAAATTAATTCTTACTTAAATATTGAAGAAGCCTACTTTGAAAGAAGTAGGTTTTTTTATGGGATAAATTTGACAAAACTTTGATTTCTCTGTAGGTCTAAAGCTACAACTCCACTTAAATAAGTGTTTTATATTCGAAGTAATCAATCTGATGACTTATAGCTGTTTATTATAATGTTACTGATTTTAATGCACAAAACATTAAAGGAACATTTAAATAACTATTGTTTTGGCTTTTCATAAGTATCTCATAACGTAGAGGTTTGTGATTTGAAATACATTTGTAATGGTTTGCAAATCAAAATATAAACGAAAAAATCAAAAAACATTTAACCCTCGAAAACAAACTCTATGAAATCAATCAAATTTGTATTAGTAGCAATTTTAATTATGTTTAGTAATGTAATTTTAGCTAGCACGAACCCAACAGAAGACAAGGTCAAAATGACTGTTATTTCAAAGCAAATTTCAAAGTTATTAGAAAACCCAAGTTTTCCTGTAGAAAGAAACTCATCAATTACGGTTAGATTTACAGTTAACAATAATAATGAAATTGTGGTATTATCTGTAGAGGCAGCTCATGATAAAGAACTTATAGAATCTTATATCAAGTCGAGACTAAATTATAAGAAATTGAAAAGTAATGTAAAATCTAGTATATATACGTTACCTATTAAAATGGTGTCATTATAAACTAGACTTATAAATGAAATTGAAATCTCACCAATTCGGTGAGATTTTTTTATTGAAAAATATTCAATGATATCTAAATATTGATGTTTTTTGTGTTTTTAAAATGAGGTTTTTGCCTATTTTGTTGATTTATATTTAATAGAATTCCGTTTGTAAAACGTTTTCGTTAATTTTTAATGTTAACAAATAGTTTCGTAAATGTAAATTAAATGTAATTTAATGATTTAAAACATTTATGAAATAGGCATTACTTCGACAATAAATCATTCAGATTTTTAACATTTATCGATTTTTAATTGAATCTTTTTTAAAGATTAATAAAAACTGATTTTCAACACTATTTTTTATGACAAAAAGAATCTCAACTATAGCGTTTTCGTTAGTAAACACGGGGTTTTTTGTTAATTTTTAGATAACATAGTTGTGAATAATCGCATGTAATTTTACATCGTCTTGCAAGACTATTAGGATCATAATAAACGAAAGTTGTTTAAAATAATTTAAAACATATAAACAATAAAAAACGATCACTATGAAATCAATTAAAATTTTATTAGTAGCTGTATTAATCGCGTTCAGTAACACGGTTTCAGCAAATGAGAAGAATCCAGTAGAGGACAAAGTAAAAATTTCAGTAATCTCAAAGCAGATTCAGAAGTTATTAGCGAACCCAAATTTCCCAGTTGAGCAGAACTTTTTTGTTAAAGTGAAGTTAGCTGTGAATAACAATAATGAAATAGTAGTTTTATCTGTGTATTCAGAAGGGAACAAAGAAACTATAGAAGCATTCATAAAGTCTAGGTTAAATTACAAAAAGTTAACCAGCAAAGCGGAAAAGAAGGTGTTTATCGTTCCTGTTAAAATGATTTCATTATAACCGATAATAACCACAAAAATTTAAACAAAAAAAGCTCACTTCAATAGTGAGCTTTTTTATTGTTTATGAAACAAGTTTATTTCGAACTGAATAAACTATATGCGACCATTATAGAGGTTGAACTTAATCTTGATTCAACATTAGTAAATGTTCCTAAAAGATCTTGTTCAGAGTGATACCTTCCTTCTATATAGAAATTGTTTAATTTATATCCTATTCCAGCTGTAAATAAGCCTGCAGAAGGTATGTTTTCAAAGTTTTGTAATGAGTTTGTCTTATTACTAAGAATTGTAAATTTTGAACTAAAAGGAATATTAAAAGAAAACCCTAGATCAATAAATATTTTTGAATTATTCCTAATTGAAAAGTATTTTCGAAAAGCTAGCATAGTTTCAATTGACTTATAATCTAAGTGATAAGTGAAGTCACCAATTAAAGGTTCTTGACTGTTTGAAAGCGTTACATTTTCGTTCAAAGACTGATAATTTGGATTAAGAACTATTGACCAATTATGATTGTTAAAAGGTAGAAAGTATTCTAATTCTGCTCCAAACTTAATATTCATTTTACTAAAATCACCAACTATTGTCGGATTAAGTTTTGTGTCATCTTTTATAGAGTTGGTCAAAAAGTTTGCACCAGCTTTAACTTTTAGTTCAATAAAGCTTTTAAGTTCATTTTTAGAGTAATCGACAGTTTCTTTTTTAGTAACTATTTCGTCAGATGTACTACATTCATTATATCTTAGAAAATACTCCTTTAAACTCTTTCTAGAATAATTTACCTTTTTGGTATTTAGACCTTTACAAGGAAGTAATTTTTTAAGTTGATACCTAAAAAGTTCATTAACTTTTATGTCCCCTAAATCTGAAATATATCTTTTATAAACTAAGGGAACTAATTCCTCTTTATTTTTAGAAAAGAAAAAACGTGTCAAGTTTGTACCACTATACACATATAACCTAGTATCAGACTCTACAAGTAATTTTAAAAAAACTTCTTTTTCTTCATATTCTGGAACTCTAACTTTACTTAAGCGATAATCAAGACTACTTGATTTATCAATTTTAGATAAATGTTTTTCAAATTTGAATTTTCCTGGTATAGAAAATTCTGAAACATTATTTATTGAATTCTTTTTAGTTTCAGTGTTCTGAGTAAGTTTATATTCAAATGTTTCCGGATTGTTTTTCCAGTTTTCATTTTTAATTAAACATTCCGTTTTATTTCCACTATTGTTAATAAAGTATCCTTTTTCGAATTTAGATTGTGAATTAACAGTATAACAAAATAGGATTAGAACAGTGTAAATAATTTTTTTCATAGTCTGATTTTTAAATAAATGAATAGGTTATAATTGTTTTTTAAGTACTTCGATTTCATCTCTCAGTTGAGCAGCAGCCATAAAGTCTAGGTTTTTAGCGGCGACTTCCATTTGTTTACGTTTATCTCTAACACGTTTTTCGATTTCAGATTTAGGTAAGAACTCTAAATCTTGTTCTGCTGCTTTCTTAGTAGCATTATCGTAGTGGTACGAGGCAATATTATTCTTTGCTAAAGTATTATCAATCTTTTTATTGATTTGCTTTGGAGTAATATTAAATTTAGTATTATAGTTAATTTGTTTCTCTCTTCTTCTGTTGGTTTCATCAATTGTTAATTGCATGCTGTTTGTTACTTTATCAGCATACATAATAGCTCTACCATTTACATTTCTGGCAGCTCTACCAACGGTTTGTGTTAACGATCTATGAGAACGTAAGAATCCTTCCTTGTCTGTATCTAAAATTGCAACTAAAGAAACTTCTGGTAAATCCAATCCTTCTCTAAGAAGGTTTACACCGATGAGTACATCAAATAAACCTTTACGTAAATCTTGCATGATTTCCACTCGTTCTAAAGTGTCAACATCAGAATGAATATATCGACATCTTATTTGAATTCGTGTCAAATATTTGGCCAATTCTTCAGCCATTCTTTTGGTTAGAGTCGTAACTAAAGTTCTTTCATCTTTTTCAACTCTAATTTGTATCTCTTCAATTAAATCATCAATTTGATTTAAACTAGGTCGCACCTCAATTTCAGGATCTAATAATCCAGTAGGACGAATTACTTGCTCAACAAATACACCTTCAGTTTTTTGTAACTCATAATCTGCAGGTGTTGCTGAAACATAAATTACTTGATTTTGTAATGCCTCAAATTCTTCAAACTTCAATGGTCGGTTATCCATAGCAGCAGGAAGTCTAAAACCATACTCAACAAGGTTTTCTTTTCTGCTTCTATCACCACCATACATCGCATGCACTTGAGGAACGGTAACATGACTTTCATCAATAACCATTAAATAATCATCAGGAAAATAATCTAACAAACAGAACGGTCGAGTTCCTGCTTGTCTGCCATCTAGATAGCGTGAATAATTTTCAATACCAGAACAATATCCTAATTCACGAATCATTTCTAGGTCAAACTCTGTACGTTCTTTTAATCTTTTCGACTCTAAGTGCTTCCCTATTTCAGAAAAATAGTCACATTGTTTTACTAGGTCGTCTTGTATTTGATGAATAGCGTTTTGTAAAACATCTGGAGAAGTAACAAAAAGGTTAGCTGGATATATGTTTAAATGTTCGAATTCTTCAACAATTTGATTGCTTTCTAAGTCGAAAGATTCAATCTCTTCAATTTCATCACCAAAGAAATGTACTTTATATCCATTTTCTCCGTAGGAAGGATAAATGGTAACTACATCTCCTTTTACTTTGAAAGTTCCACTTTTAATTTCCACTTCAGTTCTAGCATATAAACTAGTTACCAATTGGTGTAAGAATTTGGTTCTAGAGATTTGTTGTCCAACTTCAATTTGAATCACATTCTTTTTGAACTCAATAGGATTTCCAATACCGTATAAACAAGAAACAGAAGCAACGACTAATACATCTCGTCTTCCTGATAAAAGAGAAGAAGAAGTACTAATTCGTAATCGTTCAATTTCATCATTGATAGATAAATCTTTTTCAATATAAGTTCCAGTTACAGGAATATATGCTTCAGGTTGATAGTAATCATAATAAGAAACAAAATATTCAACAGCATTGTTAGGAAAGAATTGTTTAAATTCTGAATACAATTGGGCCGCTAAGGTTTTGTTATGAGCTAAAACCAATGTTGGTCTGTTCACTTCAGCAACAACATTAGCCACGCTAAATGTTTTACCAGATCCGGTAACTCCAAGCAAGGTTTGATACTTTTCGTTAGTATTTATTCCTTCAACTAATTGTTTTATTGCTTGAGGTTGATCACCAGTAGGTTGAAAATCTGAAACTAATTGAAAATCCATTACACAAAAATAAGGATACTTATTTACTTTCTAAGTAAAGAGAAGTTTCCTTTTCTGCTAATTTGATTTCCGTTTCTATCCGTTAATTCGATACTAAACCAGTAGTCGTTTGATGGTAATGTTTTTCCGTTATAAAGTCCGTCCCAACCTTGTCCATCAATAGCTATTTCTGTGATTGGATTTCCGAATCTATCAAAAATGTGAATACTACTTTGTGGATAGAAAGTTGTGCTTGCACCTTTTACTGACCATAAATCATTGATTCCATCTCCGTTTGGTGTAAAGTATTTTGGAAATTCTAATACAGATACTTCTAATTGAGCTACACCACATCCGTTTTTATCTCTCACTAAAATGGTATAAACACCACCACTTAAATTTTCAAACATTGGTGAGTCTTGGAAATCTCTTACGATAAGGTTGTTTTCATCTTGTAAAGCAAATTCATAATCACCAATTCCAAGGTTGTTGTTACCATTGTCAATGGTAATTGTATTATTAGCAGAATCATCAATAATAGTAACATCATCTTCAGCAAGCGTTGCGATTATAGATTCGTTAACAATTATTCTTCTAGTTCTTCTACATAAAGTTGTTGTATTTATCGCTGTAACTTCATAAGTACCTCCTTGAGTAATATTTAAAGTTTCACTAGTAGAAGAAGTATCTAAAGTTCCATTTCTTCTCCATTCATAGGTGTAAGTTCCGTCCGGTGTTTCAGCTTCAATGAAAGAAGGATTGTTTAAACAAACTATTTGAGGAGTGGTTACATCAAATTCTGGTAAGGGAAGTACTCTAATAAAGAACTCTCCAAGTCCAGTACAATCATTATTGATTCGGTTAACGATCTTAACAAAAATAGACTGCTGTGTAGTAGCAGGAATATTTGTGTTTCTATAATTAGTAGGATCAGGAATTTGATTGATTACAGCATCTCTATCAGCCGCAGTTTCAAAGAATAAAATATCTAAGTCGTTTCTAATTGCAGGATCAAATAAGTTTCTAATAGCATCAATAGCTGGACTAATATCGAAGTTAGAAATTCCATCTCTATCGTCATTATTAATGTTATCATTTCCATCAGCATCTAAGAAATCATCACATGACATGAATTCTTGATTGTAGGCTACATCTCCTGCGAAAGAAATCGTAATGTCTAATCTAGAAATTCTAAAACATCCTTGATTAGAAATAGTTCTTACCCAAACAGAATCTCCATCAGAAGCTGTATGTGTAATTGGAGTTGTAATTTCAGCTGTATCTGCAATTGCATCTGCTTCAGTTGGATAGTATTTAAAGGTTTCGTTTGTATGATTAGCTGAGATCGAAATTTCAGCCTGAGTTAAATTAATTGAAGTAGAAAGATCACTATCTGTATCACACTGATTAATCACAGCAGGATTATTAGCAATAACAGGTAAAGGATGAACAATTAACTGAAAAGGTTGAAAAGTTGCCGAAGTAGGATCTGAAACCGTAAAACAATTTGTATTCGCTATGTTTTCAATTCTCACATAAATTGTTTGCGAATTGATTGTTGTATTTCTATATGGATTATTTTTATCAATAACATCAGTAGCAGAATCCGTTTGTGCTCCAGTTAAAGTTGTATGATAAGATACATTGTATAGAGTAGGAGATAAGCTTCCTAAAACTTCCGCATCTTTAGTTGATAGCATAAAATTATTAAAGAATCCATCAGTATCACCCCCATTAGCAACATCATCACATTCTTCGTAATTCGTTGGTTGACTTGGAGCTGGTAATGCTGTTATGCTTATTGTAAACTGAGTTGAAGCAAAACACGCTTCAGGCGCATCGATATTATTTACTCTAACAAAAATATCTTGGTTTGATGGAAAAGCAGTTGCGTTTGTATAAGGACTTGTAATTGCATTAGGTACGTTATTATTATCAGCATCAACTTGATTTAAGAAATATAATACTTGAAACTGAGTTGGATCTAACGTTCCTAAAGCAATCGGTGTAATATCGGTATCAAAATCAAACGTATTGAAACCATCTCCATCCGTGTCACAAAAGTTTATATCACTTATAGTATTTACACTTGCTGGTTCAAAAGTTTCAATGTCGAAGGAACCTTCAAGATTGGTAGCATTATTACAATCGTCAATTAAAGTTACGACTAATGAATATGTTCCGTCATCACTAGTACTTAAATTATTTAAAGTAAGTGTCGGTTGGTTAGAAATTACAGTAGAAGTAGTACCATTATCAAAAGTCCATTCATACTGAATATTCGTTCCTGTAATTGGTTCTGGTGAGATTTCAATGGTTTCGCCAAAACAGTATTGTATAGTTTGATTATTTAGAATTTCGTTCGTTGCGGTATCTGTAATTTCAATTGGTAAAAGTAACGAAGAAATAAACGGAGGTAAACCTTGAGCAGTAGATTGTCCGTTTAAGAAAATAGCATCATTAATATATACAACATCATTACCGTCAGCATTAGGATTATCAATAACGTCTAAATAATCACTATTTGGAACAGATGCGTAAATTTTACCATCTGGACCTAATTGAAGAGCTCCTCTAAACCCTTGTTTGGAATTGATTAAAACTCTGGTTGATGGAATATCTGGATTAGTTAAGTCAAATTGATATACAGAATTAGTTCCGTTAAATGTTGAAGCATATAATTTATTGGATTGCTGAGAAAATGCTACTCCGTAAGGAGATTCATTTTGGTTATCTCCAATTAAGGTAATTGGATTAGTAGAAACTACACCTGTTTCATTATTGAAATTAAATAATTGTAAAGTACCGTTTATATTTTGTTGTCCAGCGCGATAATCTGCAAATGCAATAAATTCACCATTTGGAGAAACTTGTAAATACCCACGTTTATCGGTAGTGTTAAAGTTCACATTACTAACTACAACACCAGAAACATCAACACCAGATGCATCTACTTTAAAAGAGTAAAATTGGCCTTGTGCGAAAGAAATAACCCAGAAGGTATCACAGTCTTTTCCTTTTACTGCAGTTACTTTTTCCGACCAAACTGTACTAATGTCTAGAGAACTTATTGGGTCGATTGCTAAATTCACTGGTCCATCTACGATTTCTCCCAAGCCTCCATTTCTAGACATGTCTATTGTGTAGAAATTAAATCCAGGATTACTAGGAACTCCATTAGGTACGAAGTTTGTTCCAACTGTAAATAAATAATATAATGTATCTGATCCTGGACGAGGAATAATCATTCCTGATTGTGTACTTGACGGGTTTCCTCCTAAATTATCAGCTAAAGAACCGTCAGTAAAGGTCATTAGATTATGATCTTTATTAAAAATTCTAATTCCATCAGAATAGAATAATAAATTTCCATCTTTATCAGAGAAAGATGAACATCCTTCATCCGTATTTAATTGTCCATTTGTTAATGCTGTAGGTGGAGTAGTAGAAAAATCAATACCTGCATTTTGACCAAAATACCAAATGTTGGCTTGTTTCTGAGCAAAAATTGAAATCGAAATAAAGTATACCCCCAGTATGAATAATTTCTTCATTTAACTTTTGAATTAAAAAGCTAAATTAATTATTCTAATTGAGAATTAATGATTTACTTTCTTAATAAAGAGAAATGTCCTTTTCTATTGATCGTAATTCCGTTTCTATCTGTTAACTGAATATTGAACCAGTAGTCATTTGATGGTAATATTTTACCATTATAAAGTCCGTCCCAACCTTGTCCGTCAATAGCTATTTCTGTGATTGGATTTCCATATCTATCAAAAATGTGAATACTACTTTGTGGATAGAAAGTTGTGCTTGCACCTTTTACTGCCCATAAGTCATTTACACCATCTCCGTTTGGTGTAAAGTATTTTGGAAATTCTAATACAGATACTTCCAATTGAGCTACACCACATCCATTTTTATCTCTTACTAAAATAGTATATACACCACCACTTAAGTTTTCAAACATTGGTGTATCCTGAAAATCTCTTACGATAACACTGTTTTCATCTTGTAAAGCAAATTCATAATCACCAATTCCGAGATTGTTGTTGCTGTTATCTATCGTAATGCTATTATTAGCAGAATCATCAATAATAGTAACATCATCTTCAGCAAGCGTTGCAATTATAGATTCGTTTACAATTATTCTTCTAGTTCTTCTACATAAAGTTGTTGTGTTTATTGCTGTAACTTCATAAGTTCCTTCTTGAGTAATATTTAAAGTTTCGCTAGTAGAGGAAGCGTCTAAAGTTCCATTTCTTCTCCATTCGTAGGTATATGTTCCATCTGGTGTTTCTGCCTCTATGAAAGAAGGATTGTTTAAACATACAATTTGAGGAGTGGTTACATCAAACTCTGGTAATGGAAGCACTCTAATAAAGAATTCTCCAAGTCCAGTACAATCATTATTAATTCGGTTTACAATCTTAACAAAAACAGACTGCTGTGTAGTAGCAGGAATATTAGTGTTTCTATAATTAGTAGGATCAGGAATTTGATTGATTACAGCATCTCTATCAGCAACAGTTTCAAAGAATAAAATATCTAAGTCGTTTCTGATAGCAGGATCAAATAGATTTCTAATAGCATCAATAGCCGGACTAATATCGAAATTAGAAATTCCATCTCTATCGTCATTGTTTATAGTATCATTTCCATCAGCATCTAAGAAATCATCACATGACGTGAATTCTTGATTGTAGGCTACATCTCCTGCGAAAGAAATCGTAATGTCTAATCTAGAAATTCTAAAACATCCTTGATTAGAAATAGTTCTTACCCAAACAGAATCTCCATCAGAAGCTGTATGTGTAATTGGAGTTGTAATTTCAGCTGTATCTGCAATTGCATCTGCTTCAGTTGGATAGTATTTAAAGGTTTCGTTTGTATGATTAGCAGAGATCGAAATTTCAGCCTGAGTTAAATTAATTGAAGTAGAAAGATCACTATCTGTATCACACTGGTTAATCAAAGCTGGATTATTAGCAATAACAGGTAAAGGATGAACAATTAACTGAAAAGGTTGAAAGGTTGTCGAAGCAGGATCTGAAACCGTAAAACAATTTGTATTCGCTATGTTTTCAATTCTTACATAAATTGTTTGCGCATTGATCGTTGCATTTCTATATGGATTGTTTTTATCAATAGCATCAGTAGAAGAATCGGTTTGAGCTCCAGTTAAAGTTGTATGATATGAAACGTTAAATGTAGTAGGAGATAAGCTTCCTAAAACTTCCGCATCTTTAGTTGATAGCATAAAATTGTTAAAAAATCCATCAGTGTCACCTCCATTCGCAACATCATCACATTCTTCGTAATTTGTTGCTTGACTTCCTGTTGGTTGAGCAGATACGGTTAAATTAAATTGGGTCGTATCGTAACAAGCATCTGGAGCCAAAGTATTGTGAATTCGAGCGAATATTGTTTGATTGCTATTTGGAGTTGGATTAGTATATGGATTACTTAATGCGTTTGGAATAATATTGGCGTCAGCATCAGCTTGACTTAAAAAGTATAACACTTCAAACTGATTTGGATCTTGAGAGCCTAATACTTGAGGTGATACTAAGTTATTTAAATCAAAACTATTAAATCCATCTAAATCAGGATCACAAAAATTAATATCAGAAACGGAATTCGCAACAGGAATAGGATAATATGTAATTGTTACATCATCCATAGAAGTATTTCCAGTATTATCAGTAATTATTACTCTATAAATCCCAGAACGATCATCATTAATGGTTAACGTTGAGTTTGTTTCACCTGGAATAGTCGTGAACCCAGAACCAGTATCTATTTGCCATTCAAAAGAAGTAGCCGTTCCGCTTACTGGAGTTCCATCTAAAGTAACAGGTGTTCCATTACAAATAGATTGGTCTCCTCCTAATTCTCCAACTACAATAGAGCAGTCTGTTACACCTGCACCTGTTGCTCCAAAATTAGTTTGTTCCAATTTTATTTGACCAGCGACATTATCAAAATTAGTAATAAGAAGAAGATAAAACTCGCCAGCTTGAGCGTTATTTATAGTTAAATTCTCAACAGAAGAAGCATCATAACTACAATCAATAATATTGGTCATATCAGTATTATTGATATAAAAATTGGGAGATGAAACATTATCAGGACACGTAACAGAATTACCTGAACTGTCCAAACAGTTATTGGCTAAACTTGTACAGTTGGAATCTGGAGAGTTAAATGGTCCCCAAGCAATAAAATCAACATCTATTGGTGTTCCATTAGGGTTACCTCCTGCATCAAAGCTCGAAGATTGAATTATTCTAAAATTTAAATCTCCACTACTTTGAACTCTAATGAAAAACCAAGCCGGGTTTGGAGTACTAAATAAACAACCTATAGCTCCAGTATCGGGAATATTGGTGACATTATTAAAAATTTTCACTCCCGAGTTATCAGAACACATAGGTTCTGCATTGTCACAGGTGTCAGCACCGTTTTGGCTAAAACTTGTAAAGTATATCAAAAACGATAAAACAGAAAGAAACCATCTTATTTTCATAGGGCGAAATTAATGATTTACTTTCTTAATAAAGAGAAATGCCCTTTTCTACTTATTGTTGCTCCGTTTCTATCCGTTAATTGAATATTGAACCAGTAGTCATTTGATGGTAATATTTTACCATTATAAAGTCCGTCCCAACCTTGTCCGTCAATAGCTATTTCTGTGATTGGATTTCCGTATCTATCAAAAATGTGAATACTACTTTGTGGATAGAAAGTTGTGCTTGCACCTTTTACTGCCCACAAGTCATTTACTCCATCTCCGTTTGGTGTAAAGTATTTTGGAAATTCTAGTACAGATACTTCTAATTGGGCCACACCACATCCGTTTTTGTCTCTCACTAAAATGGTATAAACACCACCACTTAAGTTTTCAAACATTGGTGTATCCTGGAAATCTCTGACGATCACACTATTTTCATCTTGTAAAGCAAATTCA
Source organism: Tenacibaculum sp. 190524A05c (assembly GCF_964036595.1). Taxonomy (NCBI): domain Bacteria; kingdom Pseudomonadati; phylum Bacteroidota; class Flavobacteriia; order Flavobacteriales; family Flavobacteriaceae; genus Tenacibaculum; species Tenacibaculum platacis. Next base: position 3,853,480 of record NZ_OZ038523.1, read on the forward strand.
TAATCACCAATTCCAAGGTTGTTGTTACCATTGTCAATGGTAATTGTATTATTAGCAGAATCATCAATAATAGTAACATCATCTTCAGCAAGCGTTGCAATTATAGATTCATTTACAATTATTCTTCTAGTTCTTCTGCATAAAGTTGTTGTGTTTATAGCTGTCACTTCATATGTTCCTCCTTGAGTAATATTTAAAGTTTCACTAGTAGAAGAAGTATCTAAAGTTCCATTTCTTCTCCATTCATACGTATATGTTCCATCTGGTGTTTCTGCCTCTATGAAAGAAGGATTGTTTAAACATACAATTTGAGGAGTGGTTACATCAAACTCTGGTAAAGGAAGCACTCTAATAAAGAATTCTCCAAGTCCAGTACAATCATTATTAATTCGGTTTACAATCTTAACAAAAATAGACTGCTGTGTAGTAGCAGGAATATTCGTATTTCTATAGTTAGTAGGATCAGGAATTTGATTGATTACAGCATCTCTATCAGCTGTAGTTTCAAAGAATAAAATATCTAAGTCGTTTCTAATTGCAGGATCAAATAGATTTCTAATAGCATCAATAGCAGGACTAATATCGAAATTAGAAATTCCATCTCTATCGTCATTGTTTATAGTATCATTTCCATCTGCATCTAAGAAATCATCACATGACGTGAATTCTTGATTGTAGGCAACATCTCCTGCGAAAGAAATCGTAATGTCTAATCTAGAAATTCTAAAACATCCTTGATTAGAAATTGTTCTTACCCAAACAGAATCTCCATCAGAAGCTGTATGAGTAATTGGAGTTGTAATTTCAGCTGTGTTTGCTATTGCATCTGCTTCAGTTGGATAGTATTTAAATGTTTCGTTCGTATGATTAGCTGAGATTGAAATTTCAGCCTGAGTTAAATTAATTGAAGTGGAAAGATCACTATCTGTATCACACTGGTTAATCAAAGCTGGATTATTAGCAATAACAGGTAAAGGATGAACAATTAACTGAAAAGGTCGAAAGGTTGTCGAAGCAGGATCTGAAACCGTAAAACAATTTGTATTTGCTATGTTTTCAATTCTCACATAAATTGTTTGCGCATTGATAGTTGCATTTCTATATGGATTGTTTTTATCAATAGCATCAGTAGAAGAATCGGTTTGCGCTCCAGTTAAAGTTGTATGATATGAAACGTTAAATGTAGTAGGAGACAAGCTACCTAAGACTTCCGCATCTTTAGTTGATAGTATAAAATTATTAAAGAATCCATCAGTATCACCACCGTTAGCAACATCATCACATTCTTCATAATTTATTGCGGTTTGACCAACTGGATTATCAAAATTTAATATTCTGAATGAACCCTCAGTAAAACAGTGGTTTGCAGTTCTGTTTCTCTTTCTTACATATATAGTTTCGTCATCACTTGGACTCGTAAAACTTGTAGGAGTAGTAATTTGATTTAAAAATGCTGAATCAGTGAAAAATAATACTTCAAATGTAGCTGGATCTTGACCATTTAATATTTCTGCCGTCCTGGCCGTTAAATCAAAGATGTTATTTTCACAATTAGATAAATCAGTAATTGCAGGTATTGCAGTTGCTGGTTCAGAAAATTCTAAAACAATATCATCGCTATCTTTACATCCACCATCGTCAATTTCACAAGTATAAGTTCCATTTCCTAAGTTTGCCAAGTAAGTTTGACTAGTTTCCCCAGTAATTTCTACTCCATCTTTAAACCATTTATAAGAAGTAGCAGAAACATTTGCAGTTAGTAATGTAGAGTCACCACAAACAGAATTTGAACCGGAAATAGTCAAGTCATTTCCTAAATTTAAACCTAAGTTAAAACTTCCTTTCTCTAGAAATACAGCAGTATCTACCACTCGATCACTAAAATCAGCAACAACTAATTTGATATGATAGGTAACGTTAGGAACAACATCAGCTTGAGCAGTTAGTACTACAGTTCTTCCAACAAATCCTGTTTCTGTAACATCACTTCCAGCAAAGAAGGCCTCATTTACTGCGGCACAACCAGTAGCTCCACCCGAATTAGGAATTTCAGCATGTACATTTGTAACACTTACAGGTGTTGTAGTTCCAGGAACTAGTGCAATATTTTCGTATGTAGTTGAAGTACTTTGTCTTAGCAAAAAGGCGAAACTATCTGCAAAATTACAAGGAAATGTTCCTTGATATTCTTGAGAGGCCATTAAGTATCTAAAACTAATTCTTGTCGATTTTGGAACGAAGTCAAATTCTATTACAGCAGCATCAGAAATTTGTCCAGGAATAACTCCAATAGCGTTGGCTAAATCTGCATCAGTATTACCTGTAGTAGATGTACTTAACGCTCCACCTGAAGCTCCAGCTTGAATTCTATTTGCAATTCCTGAAGTTAAAACAATTCCCTCTTCAAAAGGAAATGAACTTCCGGCTTGCCTTTTAAAGAAACCATAATTTTTTGTAGGCTGATCCGTTGGTGTTCCACTAACTGCGGATGTAACGTTAGAAACTGTGTTACAGGCTCCTGTAATTAGAACATCAGATATTAGCTGCTCTGGTGTAAAATTAGATTCTGGTTCTGCAGTATTGTTAACATCTACTTGAGCGTTTAATCCCACTAAACTAAATAGTAATACAACTAAGAGAGTAATTTTCGTTCTGTTCATATAATTGATTAAAAGGCCGACAATTTACTAAAAAAAACGTCAAAAAATGACGTAATTCTTAGTATTAACAACTAAATATAAAACAATTAAACAACGTAAAACCCTACCCGTAAATTGCATTAAAATTAATCAGAATATAATACGATAATTTATAAATCTCTTTTCTTTAATAAACTGTATGATAAATAAATGAAGATAAATGTCCATATGCTAACAATAATTATGTCAACGAAATTTACAGAGTAATCTTTAACAAAGTTTTCTCCTATTTGCTTAGCAACTGATTTTACAGCACCTAAACGAGTAAAAGGTTCTTTGATTAAGTTAGACATTGCTTCAAGGGGAAAGAATCGCATAATTTCATTAGCTTGAGTTAAGGCTCCTTCTTTTAAGTCCCTAAAAGTCAAAACTAAATATCCTTTAAGTAGACTTTCAATGATTAACCATACAATCATACCTGCTACTGCGAATGCAGATCTTTTTATTAAAATCCCAAGGAATAATCCAAAAGAAAAGAACCCAACAAGTTTTACAAAGAAGGCAAATAAGTATTCAAGATCAGAAAATATAATTGAGAATTCATTAAAGTCTGAATAGACAAACCCTAATATTAAGGATACAAAAAATACAAAAACTGTGGAAACAGCTGCAAAGGCTATTACTGTATAAAATTTTGAAAGGATAAATTCCTTCTTACTTAATCCGTCAATAAGGTTTTGTTTCAGAGTTTTATAGCTGTATTCGTTAGCCATCATTGAAACTATAACTAGTAAAAGGAAAAACTTTAATGTTGCTGCGATGTATGTGTTGAAATGCCAGATATAAGGAAAGTTGAAAATTCCCTGCTCAGCCAAATGAAATTTTATTGGGCCAATATCAAATTTTATGGCTGCAATCAACGCAATTGAGGTTAATAAACCGAAGTAGATTATTGATAAGACTCTACTTGCTCTATTGTTTTTTAATTTATGAAATTCAATATTTAATAGACGTAACATGTTCATAGTAGATTAATTTAGTTGTTAGTAAGGTTTAAGAATTGTTCTTCTAAACTTGGCTTACGCATAACTAAATGAGAGAGAATAATTCCTTTTTCAAATAAGTATTTGTTAATTTCAGAGGCAGTAGTTTCGTTTTCTAAACGCGCAATGATTAAATCATCCTCTACATTAACAGTTGCTATGTCATAATAATTTTTAAGAGTATTAACTAAAAGTTCTTGGTCTCCGTCGGTTTTTACTTCAATAATTCCGTTCGAAGCAACCATGTTTTCAACTCTTCCACTATATAATTTTACACCATTTCTAATTACAACCACATGGGAACATACTTTTTCAACTTCATCTAAAAGGTGAGAGGCTAGTAGAATAGTTGTTCCATTCTTAGCTATTTTTTTTATTATTTGTCGAATTTCATGGATACCCTGTGGATCTAAACCATTTGTAGGTTCATCAAGAATTAAAATTTCAGGATTGTTCAGTAAAGCTGATGCAATAGCAAGTCTTTGTTTCATTCCCAAAGAATAAGTTTTGAATTTGCTATTTCTCCTTTCGTAAAGGTTTACTGTTTTAAGCTTGTCATCAATATTGTTGTATGGAACTCCTTTGATTTTACAAATCAATTGTAAGTTTTGTACAGCAGTCATGTAAGGATAGAAATTAGGTCTTTCTATAATAGCTCCAACTCTTTTTAAAGCATTATGGGTAGACACTGTTCCACCGAACCAAGAAAATTCTCCAGCGGTTTTATTTACAACATTTAAAATGATTCCTAAAGTTGTAGATTTTCCACTTCCGTTAGGACCTAAAATTCCGTATACATTTCCTTTTTCAATATCAAACGAAAGGTTTTTTACAGCATGAACTCGCCCAAATTTTTTGTCGAGGTTCTTAATAGATAAAATGGTGTCCAATAGTATAAAGTTTAGTCAATTTTCTATTCGACGAACAAGATACCAAAATGTTACGTAATTTTTAAGAAGAGATTTTAAGTTTACTAATAAATATTTGATTAGTAGTTGTCTAAATCTAAGCTGTCCAAATCTTCAAAGTCATTAAACATGTCTCTGTTTTCATCATCAAAATCACTTAAAAGTTGATCAGATTCGAATACTTTTTCGGGAGCATCTTTAGGCATTTCTCCAACACTTAGAATTGTTTTGGTTTCAGCAACTGCTTCTTCTGAAGATTCAATTAATTCAATGTAAAAAGTCCACATTTGAAGAAAGTCATAAACATAAATTAGCTTGTCATTTTTATTCTCTAATATGTCTTTAGTAGTACAAGAAGCCATTGATAATTCTTCTCCAGCTTCAGCCATATTGAATAAAGGAATTTCTAACCCTTGATTCCATTCGTCATCACTTTTGTAAAATGATGCCATTTCATTTCCTTCTAATCCGAAGGCGTTAGCAATGTCAAAATGTAATTTCTCTAGAGATAAATTCTCATCAAACATTATGGTTCTGATTACATCTTCCTCAACATCTAAAATAGCACGAACTTTATACATTTCTTAATTTTTAATAGACTACAAAAATACGTATTTTTACTGCTTATTTAAGGATTTGAAGATTTTATTGATAAATGATAAAAGAGGAGATTTTAAAAAAGCTTAATTCTTACAATACAAACACATTAATGGAAACATTAAGTATCGAGTTTGTAGATTTAGGTGAAGATTTTATAACGGCAAAAATGCCTGTTAACTCAAAAGTACATCAACCGTATGGAATTTTGCATGGTGGTGCTACAGCAGCTCTTGCAGAAACTGTAGGGAGTTTGGCTTCAGCTTATTTTTTAAAATCGAAAGATAAAATCGTTAAAGGAATTGATCTTAGCATAAATCATTTGAAAAGCAAAAGAGAAGGTTTTGTATTTGGAACGGCTAGGCCAATTCATAGAGGTAGAACTACTCATTTATGGGAAATAAAGGTAGTAGATGAGGAAGGGAATTTAATTTCACTTTGTAAGCTTACCAATATAATTTTGGATAAAAAACAATAGTTTGTGTTTAAAAAAATACTAAAGATCGTTTCAATAATTTTACTTGTCTTATTAATTGGGGTGTATACCTTATTTACAATTTTCACAGCTCCAAAATCTGATGAAGCAATTTTGAAAGCTTATGAAAAGAGTTATATACAACCAAGTTTAACTCATGAAAAGTATAAGGATTTTTCGTATAGGAAAATATCGATTCAAAACGATACTGTGCTTCCAACCTTGGTTTTTGTTCATGGAACTATTGGGTCTTTGAATGATTTTTCTAAATATATGGCGGATAGCTTGCTGCAAAGTAAGTTTAATATGATTGCTTATGATAGGATTGGATATAATTATGAGGATAAAAATTCAGTTCAGGAAAGTATTGCTTTCGAGAACGAAATGCTTCTAGATTTAATTAAAGAATTACCTAAAGAAAAAGTAGTGCTTGTCGGGTATTCTTATGGTGGTCCAATTGCTCTATCAGTAAAGGAGAAATTAAAAAAGATAATTTTATTAGCACCAGCAGTTCATAGTGCGGTAGAACCTATGCCGTGGATGCTAAATTTTTATAAATGGAAAATTACAAGATGGTTGGTTCCTAAAGTTTGGAAACAAGCATCTAAAGAGAAGATTTCACATAGAGAAGATTTAAAAAAGTTCGAATCTAATTGGAATATTACACCAAACAAAGTTGTAAGTATTCATGGAACTAGTGATTGGATTGTGCCATATGAAAATTCAAAAATGCTTGAGGAGCAATTTGATAAAGAGCAATTTAATCTGGTTGATTTAGATAAAGGAAATCATGGCTTAGTTTGGTCTAACTTTGATTTTATAAAAGAACAATTATTAAAGTACGCAGATTGAAAATATTTGAAGATATACAAAGAGCACTTTCGAATGAGATGCCTTTTGTAGTTTATAATACACCTAACTCGGATTTCATAAAAGCCTTTTTTCAGGTTAATAACACTGTTTACGAACCCAAAGATTATTTAGAATCAGGTTTTGTTTTTGCTCCTTTTGATAATAAAGAAAAGGCAATTTTAATTCCAACAGAAAAATCTCAATTCATATCTGAAAGAATAAGTTTTGATGCTAAATTCTCTCCGAGTATTGAGTACGGACCAGATAATTCTCAAAAAGAATTCCACATAAACTTGGTTGAAAATGGTATAAATGAAATTGTGAATAACAAGTTTCAGAAAGTTGTTTTGTCCAGGAGGGAACAAGTAAGTCTAGAGTCGAGTTTTGATATTGAAATGGTATTTAAAAAATTAATTAGTAAATACCGAACAGCATTTGTATACTTGTGGTATCATCCTAAAGTTGGAAAGTGGATGGGAGCTACACCTGAAACTTTGATAGGAGTTAAGAACAAGGAGTTTAAAACAATGTCTTTAGCAGGAACTCAATTGTATAAAGAAGGAGAAAAGGCAAAATGGTCTTCCAAAGAAATTGAAGAGCAGTATATTGTTACGGATTATATAAAATCTAGGCTGGAGAGGACTATCCAAGATTTATCAGTAGATGAAGTTGAGACTATTCAGATAGGGAATTTATTGCACTTAAGAACTTTGATTTCTGGTAGTGTTGAAAAGAATATTTCTAGTTTAATTGATATTCTTCATCCAACGCCTGCAGTTTGTGGGTTTCCAAAAGAAGAGGCTAAGGAGTTTATTTTGCAAAACGAGGGCTATAATCGTAAGTTTTATACCGGTTTTCTAGGCGAGTTAAATATCGAAGAAGATGAAAATTTTACAATGTCCAATTTATATGTCAATCTAAGATGTATGGAGATTATATCTAATACTTTAATAGATGTCTATGTTGGTGGCGGAGTAACGAAGGAAAGTAATGCTGAAAAAGAATGGGAAGAAACTGTTGCTAAATCAAAAGCAATGAAAAGCGTCTTATAAAAAGAAAAACCACCAAAAAAGTTGCAATAACAACTTATTAAGTGGCTTTTACTTTGTGTAAATTGAATTTGAATTAAAATCTTATATGTCGTCAAATGAAACGTCAGTAAAGCTTTCAGTTGTTTGCTCAACATATCCGTTTTCATCGTGTTTTTTAAAGTCTTTTTGGTGTCTTTCGCTAATTACTTCGCTTCCTTTTTTATCAATGATAAAGTCAGTAGCTTTATTTAGCATTTCTTTGAAATCACTAAAATCTTCTTTGTATAAGTAGATTTTATGTTTTTGATAATGGAAAGACCCATCATCATGAGTAAACTTTTTACTTTCAGTAACAGTTAAATAGTAATCGTCAGCTTTGGTTGCTCTAACGTCAAAAAAATATGTTCTTCTTCCAGCACGTAATACTTGTGAAAAGATTTCTTCTTGTTCTACTCTCTCGCTCATAATTCGAAGTCTTAAAATCGTAGTTTATTTCATTTTTACGTAAACAAATCTAACAAAATATTTTACTTGAACACACAAATCTCTAAATTTCTTTTTCTAGGAGTTGCTGTTCGTAAAGGTTTTTGTAAGCTCCTTCTTTTGTTATTAGTTGATTGTGAGTTCCTTGTTCGATTATTTTACCATCTTCTAAAATAATGATCTTGTCCGCATTTTTAGCAGATGATACTCTATGACTAATAATGAAGGTTGTTTTGTTTTTTGATACCTTTTCTAGATTTGAAAGGATACGTTCCTCAGTTTCAGTGTCTACAGCAGATAAACAATCATCGAATACTAGGATTTTTGGATCTTTAATAATAGCTCGTGCAATTGAGGTTCTTTGTTTTTGTCCACCAGACAAAGTAACTCCACGTTCTCCTAAAATAGTTTGATATCCATCTGTAAAGCCAACTATGTTTTCGTGAATTACAGCATTTTTAGCTGCCGTAATAATCTCTTCTTCTGTTGCGTCGTCTTTACCAAATTTGATGTTGTTTTCTATGGTGTCAGAAAATAGAAATGGATCTTGAGGTACAAAACCAATCTGATCTCTTACATCGTCTAGATTCAAGTCTTTTATAGGTTTTCCATCAATTAACACAGTTCCTTCCGTTGCATCATACATTCTTGCGATCATATTCACGATAGAAGATTTTCCACTACCTGTTTTTCCCATTATGGCTAAAGTTTCGCCTTCTGCCACTGAAAAGCTAATATCTTTTAAAGCTGTAATATTGGTGTCATCGTAGGTCAGTGAAACATTTTTAAATGTAATTTCACCATCAATATTTGTTCTTTCTGAAGCTGAATTCTGTATTTCTGGAACTTGTTCTAAAAATTCATTAATTCTTGTTTGTGAAGCCTCTGCTTGTTGAATTATTGAAGTAACCCAACCAACAATGGCTACTGGCCAAGTAAGAATGTTTACATATAAAATAAATTCGGCAATTACTCCAATTTGAATTTCTCCGGCAATATATTGTTTACCTCCAATATATAATACAAGAATATTACTTATTCCAATTAACAAAATCATTAGAGGGAAGAATAACGCTTGAACTTTAGATAATTCTATATTTTTCTCTTTAGCTTCATCCGCTAATTGATTGAAGTTAGAAAAAACAGAACTTTCAATTGCATATGATTTCACAACATTAATTCCAGAGAAAAACTCTTGGTTAAAAGTGGTAAGCTTAGATAAATATTGTTGTACAATAGTTGTCTTTTTATTTATCTCTCTGCTTAATAGGAATATTGATAGTGATAGAATTGGAAAAGGAATTAATGTATATAAAGTTAATTCATAATCGGTGTTAAGCATTTTTGTAAACCCAATAGCAAATAATACAATCATGTTTAAGGAGTACATAATTGCTGGGCCAAAATACATTCTCACTTTCGATACATCCTCAGAAATGCGATTCATCAAATCTCCAGTTCTATTTTTCTTGTAAAAATTTACAGATAGGTTCTGGTATTGTTGATAAATTTCATTTTTTAAATCAAATTCGATCAGTCTAGAAACAACAATTATGGTTTGCCTCATCAAGAAAGTGAAAAAACCAGCCAATAAGGTTACTCCAATAATGATTAAAATATTGATGAATAACTCATGTTTAACAACTGATAAGTCTGTTTGTTTTCCTCTCGCATAATCTTCAACAATATTCAAAGAATTTTTGATGATCTCTGGTATTTTTAATGCGAGTAATTTCGATAAAATTGTGATAATGATACCGATAAACAATCTCCATTTGTATTTGACAAAATATTTGTTAAGATATTGTAATGCTTTCAATTTTTTAATGTTTGTGTAAGAAATATGATAATTCAACAAAATTTACGCACGGTTGTTATAATATTCTTAATTTCAGAAGGGATTATTGCTTGGTAATTATGAAATTCATATTTTTGTTACCTATTAATTTGAAGAATGATAATTTTCTTCATTTAAAACAAACACTATATGATGTCTGAAATTATTGATACTAAAGACCTTAAAAACGATCCTGTTTTTGGGCAACTATCTTTCGATGGTCACGAGCAAATCGTTTTTTGCAATGACGAAGATACAGGATTAAAAGCAATTATTGGTATTCACAATACAACTTTAGGACCTGCTTTAGGAGGAACTAGAATGTGGCAGTACAAAACAGAGTGGGAGGCATTAAATGATGTTTTACGTTTGTCTCGTGGAATGACTTATAAGTCAGCAATTACTGGTTTAAACTTAGGTGGAGGTAAAGCTGTTATTATAGGTGATGCAAAAACACAAAAGAATGATGCTTTAATGAGAAAGTTTGGTGAGTTTGTAAATTCATTAAGCGGAAAATATATTACAGCAGAAGACGTGGGTATGGAAACTCGCGATATGGATATTATTAGAGAAGTTACTCCTCATGTAACTGGAGTTTCTGAATCAATCGGAGGATCTGGAAATCCTTCTCCTGTAACTGCTTATGGAGTTTACATGGGAATGAAGGCTGCAGCTAAGTACAAGTTTGGATCTGATAACTTAGAAGGAAAGAAAGTATTAGTTCAAGGAGTTGGACATGTTGGTGAAACTTTAGTAAAACACATTACTGACGAAGGAGCTCAAGTAATATTAAATGATATTAACGAAGCTCGTTTAGAAGAGTTAAGTAAAAAATATAACGCTAACGTAGTTTTAGGTAACGATATTTATGGATTAGATCTTGATATCTATGCACCATGTGCATTAGGAGCTACTGTAAATGATGAAAGTATCGCTCAATTAAAAGCATCTGTAATTGCTGGAGCGGCAAATAATCAGTTAGCAAATGAGTTAAGACACGGTAAAATGTTAAGAGAGAAAGGTATAGCTTACGCACCTGATTTCTTAATTAATGCAGGAGGAATTATCAATGTATATGCAGAAGTTGAAGGATATGATAAATCTGAAAGTATTAAGAGAACTGAAAATATTTACAATACAACATTAGAGATTTTTGATTTAGCTGAGAAGGAAAATATTACTACTCACCAAGCTGCTTTCAATATTGCGCAAGGAAGAATTGACCAGCGTAAAAAAGAGCAAAATAGCTAGAACAGAACCAATAAATATTTTATTTTTGCGGGGCGATAGAAATTAATTCTATCGCCTTTTTTTAAAGTTCCTCATTTAATGATAAATAGAAGACATATTCGTTTAAAGGTAATGCAGTCTGTGTACGCAATGCATCAGGCAAACACTTCAGACTTAGTTAAAGAAGAAAAGTTCTTGAAGTTCAGCATTCAAAAAATGTATGATTTATACGTCTTAAATCTTCAGCTTTTAGTTGAAGTTCAGAAATTAGCCTCAAAGAAAATTGAGCTTTCTAAAAAGAAAATCTTAGCAACTAAAGAGGATTTAAATCCTAATGTAAAGTTTGTTAATAATAAGTTGATTAACCAAATCAGAGAAAGTGTAAGTCTTGAGGGGTATTTGGAATTAAATAAACTTAATAACTGGGATTTAGAAGAAGAATATGTGAAAATTATCTGGGAGAAGTTAAATACAAGTAGTCTTTATGAAGATTATATGAAGTCTTCAGAAGATTCTTATCATGAAGATAGAATTTTTGTTGTAAACTTCTTCAAAGAAATTATTGCTCCTGATGAGAAATTAGCTGATTATTTTGAAGACACAATGATTTCTTGGGTTGATGATATTCCTTTTGTTAATACGTGGATTGTAAAAACGTTGAATAAACAGAAGAAAGATAGTCCTTTTGTATTAGGTCAATTATACAAGGATGATGAGGATAAAAAGTTTGTATCTGATTTGTTTACTAAAGTGATGTTAAATCAACACAAGTATGATGAAGATATTAAAGAGAAAACTCCAAACTGGGAAGCAGATAGAATTGCTGACATTGACATGATTTTAATCAAGATGGCAATTACAGAGTTCTTACATTTCTCTTCAATTCCAAGTAGAGTATCTATTAATGAATACATCGAATTAGCTAAAGATTATTCTACAAACAAAAGTGGTTACTTTATCAATGGAGTTTTAGATAAAATTGCTAAGGATTATATGGAGAATAACAAGATGGTGAAAATAGGAAGAGGTTTATTATAAAAAAATAAATATTTTTGTTCAAGTTAAAAACCAAATAAAAATGAAGAAAATAATCGCAATTTTAGCATTAACAGTTTCATTTAGCGCAATGGTTTCTTGTAAAAAAGGAAACGCTGCAGCTAAAGTAAAGCAAGAAAATGTAACAGAAGCTAATCAAAGAGATAAGGAAATAAGTCAAGGAGCACCATCAATTTCATTTGATAGAGAAGTTCATGATTTCGGTACTGTAGAAGAAGGATTTGTTGTTGAGACATCTTTTAAAGTAACAAATACAGGAAAATCTGATTTAGTTATTACTGATGCTAAAGCAACTTGTGGTTGTACAGTTCCAACTTGGCCAAAAGAACCTATTAAGCCAGGAGATTCTGCTGAAGTTCAAGTAAAGTTTAATACTGCAGGAAAACCAAACAAACAAAGTAAAACAGTAACATTAACTACAAACACTGCAAAAGGTCAGGAGCAGGTTAAAGTTACAGGAATGGTAACTCCAAAAAGTAAAGCTTAATGTTACAAACAATAATATTACAGGCGGACGCTGGTGGTTTAATGCAAATGTTACCATTCGTAGCAATGTTAGGTGTTTTGTATTTCTTTATGATACGTCCTCAAATGGCACGTCAGAAGAAAGAAAAATCATTTAGAGCTGAAATCAAGAAAGGAGCAAAAGTTGTTACTACAAGCGGAATTCATGGGAGAATAGTTGAGATTAACGATAAGAATAATACTGTTGTTATTGAAACTGGAGCAGGAAAAATCAGATTCGAAAGAGCTGCAATTTCTATGGAGCTAACGCAGAAACAAATTGAAAAGTAATTTTCAGGATAATAAATATATAAAGTGAGCTTTTTGCTCACTTTTTTGTTTTTAATTAGATTGCAATAAATATTTTCTTTGAAAACTCTAAAAAACATACCTAAAATATTTTTAAGCTTTTTAGCTGCTTCTTTCTTGATGTGGTTTTTAATCAATTTATCTAAAGAATATAAAACTGAAGTTGTATTCGATTTAGATTATGAAAACTTGCCTCAGGAAAAAGTATTTAGAGAAACTCCAACTAATCAGATTAGACTGCTTATTAAGGGGAATGGATTTAAGCTTTTTTCTACTAATCTTTTTAGTAAAAAAGTGAAATTGTCTCTGGATAAATACAAAAGAAAAAAGAGAAAATATTACTTGTTGGCTGATGAGCAAAGTTCTGAAATACAAGGTCAATTAAAATCTGGGTTAGAGTTAGTAGATGTTTTAGATGATACTATTCATTTAAACTTAGGGACTTTTAGAACTAAGAAAGTTCCTGTTACCTTCACTAATACAATAAAATTCAAAACAGGTTATGGTTTATCGAATGTTGAAATTAAACCTGATAGCGTTTTAATTTCGGGACCGGAAGATGAAATAGATGCAATCAATAATATCGCTACAACCAATGTTGAATTAAGTGAGGTTTCCGAGGATGTGAATATCAAAATAGATTTAAATATATCTGAAGGATTTAAGAATATTAAGTTGAGTGATAGTGAAATTCAAGCTCATATTTTCACGGATAAGTATACTGAAGGTACGTTTGAACTTCCAATAAACGTAACCAATATTCCTTCTAAGTTAGATTTAAAAGTGTATCCTAAGAAGGTGACAGTAACCTATAAGGTAGGTTTAAAAAATTACAGTAAAATCACTGAGGACTCTTTTGAAATTGTATGTGATTATAAGTCATCAGTAGATAAAGGATTAACCTATCTGGTTCCGAAGTTTAAGAAAAAGTCGAATTTGGTTTCTTCAGTAAGGATCTCGCCTCAGAAGATTGATTTTTTAATTCAAAAATAAAAAGATGTTAGTAGGTTTAACTGGTGGAATTGGAAGTGGAAAAACAACGATCGCAAAATTGTTATCAGAATTCAATAATGTTATTGTTTATTTTGCTGATGAAGAAGCTAAAAACCTTATGAATACTTCGAATGAAATCAAGGAGAAGCTAATTCATGAGTTTTCTGAAGAAGTATACAAGGACGGGAAATTAAACCGACCTTATTTAGCCGGAATTGTTTTTAAAGATAAACAGAAGTTAAATATATTAAACTCAATTGTTCATCCTGTTGTAAAACAACATCTTCAAGATTTTATTAAAGAACACTCTGATAAGAGCTATATTTTATATGAAAATGCAATTCTTTTCGAGAATGGTAGTAGTTTATTATGTGACAAAATTATAACAGTTACAGCTCCAGAAAAAATAAGAATATCGCGCGTTATGAAAAGAGATAATGCCGGTGAAGAAGAAGTTAAAAATAGGATAAAAAATCAATGGCCTAACGAAAAGAAAACGATCCAATCTCACTACATAATCAATAACCTAAATTTAGAAACTGTTAAGGATCAGTTAGTTAAAATTCATAATAAATTAACATAAAGTTAGTCTTCGGTTATTGATATTTTAACATAAATCTTAAATTTTTCTTAAAAACACATTATCTTTGTTAATCTAAGTTAAAAGCATTTCTACCTTTGGCTTAAAAAAGTACATTTGAATAATGGGAAGGAGAATTTTTATTCTAATTGTGGTTTTAATGAGTATTTCGTTGATCGGAATCATTGCTGTTCAACTGTATTGGGTTAAAGATGCTGTGAAAAGCAAGCAATTAGAGTTTGAAAATAATGTAACAATCGCACTCGCTAAAACATCTGAAAGGATCAAAAAGAGAGAGTACGATGAATTTGTGGATAGACACAGGTCGTTCTTTGAAAATAATAAGGCCAGATCTAATGCAGAAATAAAGAATTATTTATTTCAACAAATAGATACGGTAAGCAAGCAAAAGTTCACTTTTGGAGCTACTATTTTAGAGGAGAATTTTAAAATTCCTGTTGACTTTGTTGGAAACGATACAGTTATCATTAAAAGATTTACAGGAAAAGAAGATTTTTTATATACTAAAACGTTTGGGGCAGAAGACAGTAAGTTTAAAACGTTTACAGATGAAAATAGCTATTCAAGATATATGACTTATCCTAGTTGGGAAAAAGAACAGTTTGAATACTTATTTAGTCAAAATAAAAAGTTTACTCCAATTCATAAAAGAATTAGTAGTAGAGAATTGAATAATACCTTAAAGGACGAATTATCAAAAATGAATATTCGTCAGAAATTTAAATTTGGTGTATATGAAGGAGGTTTAGCTACACCAATTAAATCAGGGTATTTTAAAATTGATGAACACGATAATTATTTTTATCCTCTGTTTGAAGACGATAACGGTAACAGTAATTACAAATTGTACGTTTCGTTTCCCGATGAAAGAAAAAGTTTGTTATCCGGTATGATTAAAGCATTGCTTATATCATTATTATTTATTGGAATAATTATTGCGGCATTTTCAACATCATTATATCAGTTAATACGTCAAAAGAAAATCTCTGAGATTAAAACAGATTTTATCAATAACATGACGCATGAGTTTAAAACACCTATTGCGACTATTAATTTAGCTTTAGATGCTATTAAAAACCCGAAAATTATTAGAGATGAAGATAAAGTGAGACGTTATGTTCAAATGATTAGAGACGAGAACAAACGTATGCATGGACAGGTAGAAAATGTTCTTAGAATATCGAAATTAGAAAAAAATCAGATCGATATTACGAAAGAAGCTGTAGAAGCTCACGACATAATAGAGGAGGCTATTGATCATGTGAGTTTATTAGTTTCAGATAAACAAGGAACTATTGATGTTCAGTTTAATGCAATATCGTCTGAGGTTTTAGGAAATAAGTTTCATTTAACGAATGTAATTGTAAACATGTTAGAAAACGCAATTAAATATTCAGATGAAGCTCCGAAAATAAATGTGTATACAGAGAATACAAACAAATTCTTCATTTTTAAGGTTAAGGATGAAGGAATAGGAATGAGCAAAAATGCTCAAAAATATGTTTTCAATAAGTTTTATAGAGAACATAAAGGAAATATTCACAATGTTAAAGGTCATGGACTAGGATTAGCATATGTGAAGGAAATTGTAGACAACCATCACGGAACCGTTTACGTGGAAAGTGAAAAAGGGAAAGGAAGTACGTTTACAGTAAAATTACCATTAATATAAATTTGAAGGGTACATAAAATGGGAACTAGAAAAATTCTATTAGTAGAAGACGATCCAAATTTTGGAACAGTCTTAAAAGATTATTTAGCATTGAACGATTATAACGTTACACATGCTAAAGATGGTATTGAAGGTTTAATTATGTTTAAAAATTCTGAGTACGATTTATGCATATTAGACGTTATGATGCCAAGAAAAGATGGTTTTTCTTTAGCTGAAGACATTAGGTCGACAAATAAAGAAGTGCCAATTATTTTTTTAACAGCTAAAACGTTAAAAGAAGATGTATTAAAAGGGTATCAAGTTGGAGCAGATGACTATTTGAATAAGCCTTTTGATTCTGAAGTTTTATTACACAAGATTAAAGCAATTTTGCAACGTAAAGAAACTGAAAAATCTAAAGATGATGATCAGTTTGAATTTACAATCGGAAAATTCGCATTCAATTCTAAATTACGACACCTTTCTTTTAATGGAGACGATCCCCAAAAATTATCTCCAAAAGAAAGCAAGTTATTAAGAATGTTAGCTATTCATAAGAATGATTTAATGCCAAGAGAATTAGCATTAACAAAAATATGGAGAGACGATAACTACTTTACATCTCGTAGTATGGATGTATATATAGCCAAACTAAGAAAGTATTTAAAACTAGACGAACAAGTTGAAATTTTAAATATCCATGGAGAAGGTTTCAGACTTATCGAGAACGAAGCATAACTACTTGAAAATATTAAAAAAACTTCCAGCATTTTGTTGGAAGTTTTTTTATTTTTAATATCCAGCAAAGAAAGATGGCACAGTTTATTAAAATTTATAACGAAAATCCAAACCCGCGAGAGATTGAAAAGGTGGTAAAAGTATTACAGTCCGGTGGTTTGGTAATATATCCAACAGATACTGTATATGGGTTAGGATGCGATATTACAAATACAAAAGCTCTTGAAAAAGTCGCTAAAATCAAAGGTGTTAAGTTAGAGAAAGCTAATTTTTCATTCGTTTGTAATGATTTGAGCCATTTGTCAGATTACGTGAAACAAATCGCAACACCGGTTTATAAGATTTTAAGACGTGCTTTACCGGGTCCGTACACTTTTGTGTTACCAGGTAGTACAAACTTGCCAAAAGCCTTTAAAAAAAGGAAAACAGTCGGAATTCGTATTCCTGATAATAATATTGCTAGAACCATAGTTGAACAATTAGGAAATCCTATTGTATCTACTTCTATTCATGATGAAGATGAAGTTATTGAATACACTACGGATCCAGAATTAATTTTTGAGAAGTGGCAAAATATTGTTGATCTTGTAATTGATGGAGGTTACGGAGATAATCAAGCGTCAACAGTAATCGACTTAACTCAAGATGAACCAGAAATTATAAGAGAAGGAAAAGGAAGTATTGATGTTATTTAGATTATTATTAAAATTTCCTAACGATAGTGGACCTATATATCAAGAAACGATAGAAGGAAGATTACCTGTCGAACCTTTTAATACGTTTAGTAACTTAATTTTTATCGCAATTTTAATTTACTTCGGACGAAAGATTTATAAAACTCCAAAACAACATCCGTTTTTCTTATTTGCAATTCCTGTAATTTTCATTAGTTGGATCGGAGGAACCATGTTTCACGGAACAAGAAGTCATGAGTTTTGGTTAGTTTTAGATTGGCTTCCAATAATGATTGTTTGTTTAGGTGGAATTATTTATTTCATTGGAAAGATAAGGAAAGTGTGGTGGGAGAGAATTTTATTGGTTCTAGGAATTCTTGCTTTATCAATCCTTCCTAGAATGCTTCCGATACCCAATACGTATCGCATTTCTTTTGGTTATTTTATAACAGCTTTAACCGTAGTGGGACCATTTATTTGGTATGCGTATTTAACCAAGTGGAAAAACGCAAAATTCATTTTAATCGGATTCTTAATTTTTGCGCTAGCAGTAACGTTTAGAACTTTGGATAATCTTGTAGTAAAAGGAGATTTAGAACCTATTTTACCAATGGGAACACATTGGTTATGGCATACATTTGGTGGTATAGCTGTGTTTTTTCTACTAAATTATATCTACAAGGATAATGAATTGGTTGTAAATGAAGAATAAACCTCGTATATCCAGACTTACCGCAATCTTAACTCAACTACAAGCTAAAAAGATAGTAACGGCAACAGATTTAGCAGCAAAATATAACGTAAGTGTAAGAACAATTTATAGAGATATTAGAACTTTAGAAGCTTCTGGAATTCCAGTATTCACAGAAGAAGGGAAAGGATATTCTCTTATGGAAGGTTATAACTTGCCTCCTGTTATGTTTTCAGAAGAAGAGGCGAATGCTTTAATTACAGCTGAACATTTAATCAGTAAGAATAAGGATAAGTCTTTGGTGGAAAACTATCAAAGTGCCATCACAAAAATTAAATCTGTTTTTCGTTCATCTCAGAAAGAGAAAATTGATTTATTGTCAGAGAGAATTGCTTTTCGATACAACCCGAAAAATGAAATTACTAGTACAAATTTAGCTAAGATTCAATCAGCGATTACAAACTTTCAACTCACTCAGATTGCTTATAATTCAATAGGAGGAGAGTTTACAAAAAGAGTAATTGAACCTTTTGCATTGTACAGCACAAATGAAAATTGGCTATTAGTTGCTTATTGTAGATTAAGAAAGAACTTTAGAGTTTTTCGAATTGATTATATTGAAAGTATAACCTTACTTCATGAGCACTTTCCTCCACATGAAATGACCCTACAAGAGTATTTCGAAGAGTGTGTCAAAAAAATCTCAAACACCCCTGACAAACCGTTGACATAGTTGCTCAATAATTTTGTGTTGTAATTAAAAATAATGATAATGAAAACAACACGAATGAATTCATTCCAAGTAATTGGAATTAAAGTAAGAACTACAAATGAAAATATGCAAGCAGCTAAAGATATTCCGGCACTTTGGGAACAATTTATGACTAACAATATATTTGAGAAAATCCCAAATAAAGAGAATAATGATGTGTATGCTATTTACACAAATTATGAGAGTGATTACACTGGAGCTTACGACATGATTATCGGTTGTAAAGTTTATAATTTAAATGAAGTGCCTTCTGAGATGTCAGCATTAGAAATTCCTGAAACATCTTATCAAGAATTTACTGCTGAAGGAAAGTTGAATGATAATATCGTTTACAATAAATGGATGGAAATTTGGCAGTCAGAACTAAATCGAGAATATAAAGCTGATTTTGAAATTTATCCTGAAAATGTGGTGCCAACAGAGGATACGAAAGTTCCGATTTATATTTCTGTGAGATAAGCTAACATATAAGAAATAAACTTACGTCATTGCGAACGAAATGGAATGGAGTGAAGCAATCTGTATATCCTGAACTTAATTTGGGATTAAAAAAGAAAGATTACTTATTCGTTCCCTCATCGGAATGACGTTTGTTTTTAAATTAAATTCTTTTATTGGAGTTTTTTAAATTCTGTTTTTCCTAAAACGAAATGTTGCCAAACCACAGATGTATGAACACTATAACTTAGCTTACGTTGAATTTGTCTTCGTTTTTTAATGAATTTTCTCAGGTTTTTATAAAAGCTTAGGTGAGCTTTCAATACTGACCAAGTATGAACTGGACGTAACTCTACCGCAAATTTTAATCCTGCTATTCCATCTAAAATCAAACGAATAAAAATCACAAGAATGACATGTTTTCTAGGAACGTTTTTAAGAATAGTAAACAAACTATTTCTAAAATTTAAGAATGTTTTTCTTGGGTTAGATTCTTGTAAAGTTGCTCCACCAACATGATAAACTGTTGAAGTCCCTACATATTTTACATCGTAACCTTCATTTTGAGATCTCCAGCATAAATCTATTTCTTCTTGGTGTGCAAAGTAATGTTCGTCAAACCCATTTAACTTATGGAAAACTTCACTGCGTATAAAGAAACAAGCTCCTGAAGCCCAAAAAATTTGGGTAATATCATCGAATTGTCCGTTATCTTTTTCTAGATAATTAAAAACACGTCCACGACAATATGGATATCCGAAATAATCTACAAAACCACCACCAGCTCCAGCATATTCGAATTTTTCCTTGTCTTTAAAGTCTAATAATTTAGGCTGGATAATTGCTGTATTTGATTCATTTTCAAAAACCTCAATAATTGGAGGTAACCAATTTGGTGTAACTTCAATATCTGAGTTTATCAAGCAATAAATATCCGCATCTATATGCTGTAAAGCATCGTTATATCCTTTGGCGTATCCACCATTTTCTTCGTTTATAACAATTTTTACTGAAGGAAAATTCGCTTTTACAAAAGCAATTGAATCGTCGGTAGAAGCATTATCAGCAACATAAACTTCAGTATTTCCATCACTATAATTTACAATAGAAGGAAGAAACTGTTCTAGTAATTGCTTACCGTTCCAATTTAATATGACTACAGCAGTTTTCAAGTTGGCAAACTTACACTAATAATATGACTTTAAAATGTAAAGAACTATTAAATTTTATAAGAAGGAATCTCTTTTAAAAAAACATAAGTTTCGTTATCAGGGTCTAGTTTACAGTAATAATGCTCTAAACCGTTGGTAACAATTAAGTAGTTTGCATTTAGTTTTAAATTATATCGCGCTATTTGATCGAATGTATCTTGTGTGATTTTAATATGTGGAGCTTTACATTCAACGATAATATCTGGTGTTCCTTCAGGAGAAAAAACTAAAATATCGGTGCGTTTTTTTAAGTTGTTTATGGTGAACTGTTTTTCAACGGCAACTAGAGATATTGGATAATTCTTCTCTTTGAGGAGGAAATGGATATAATGCTGTCGAACCCATTCTTCTGGTGTAAGAACGATATGTTTTTTTCGAACTTCATCAAAAATTAGATAGTGTTTTTCGTTATTTTTGATTCTGAAAGGATACGAAGGTAAATTCAGTTTTTCCATCGACCAAATGTAATCAATTTCACTTTTTGAATACTCGAGTAAAAATGAAAAATCTTCAGTTACTAATTTCTGCTATTGTGGTTATTGCTGTGAGTTTTGTTTATGGTTTTAATCCTAGTGAGATTTTACCAGCAGTATTTGGTTTTGAAGTAACGGCTATAGACTTGAAAAATATATTTAGAGCCATTATGGGCTTGTATATTTTCTTTGGTGTTTTTTGGATTGTTGGAATTGTTAAAAGTCGTTTTTGGGAAGCTGCAACACTTTCAAATATACTTTTCATGGGAGGTTTGGCATCTGGAAGAATTATTAGCACTTTTGCAGATGGTATTTCCAAACAGTTTTTGATTGGAGCATTTCTTGAATTGATTATGATGTTTTGGGGAATATATAATTTCAAAAAATATAAAAGTAAAATTCGTTAGTTAATGAACGACGTTAAGTTAATTGTTGATGATATTAAGCAAGGTAAACTAAAACCTATTTATTTTTTAATGGGAGAGGAGCCTTACTATATTGATAAGATTTCTGATTTTATTGAGGATTCAGTTTTAGATGAGTCTGAAAAAGGATTTAATCAAATTGTAATGTATGGAAGAGATGTATCTGTAGATGAAATTGTTTCTTCTGCGAAGCGATTTCCTATGATGGCAGATCATCAAGTTATAATTGTTAAAGAAGCTCAAGATTTGAGTAGAACAATTGATAAGTTAGAGAGTTATGCAGCCAATCCTCAGCCTTCAACTATTTTAGTTTTTAACTATAAGTATAAGAAACTTGATAAGCGTAAAAAGGTTTATAAAGCTATTGCTAAAAGCGGATTAATTTACGAGAGTAAGAAGTTATATGAGAATCAGGTTGGTGACTGGATTATAAAGGTTTTAAGAGGGAAGAAATATTCGATAGAACCTAAGGCAAGTCAAATGCTAGTTGAATTTTTAGGTACAGACTTAAGTAAAATAAGTAACGAATTGGATAAGTTAACTTCTGTTTTACCAGCAGAGACTATAATTTCTCCAGAACATGTAGAAGAGAATATCGGAATATCTAAGGACTTTAATAATTTTGAGTTGCGTAAAGCAGTTGGAAACAAAGATGTTGTTAAAGCGAATAGAATTATCACTTACTTTAGTCAAAACCCAAAGAGTAATCCGTTGGTAATGACCATTTCGTTATTGAATAGTTTTTTCACACAGATGCTATTATATCATGGATTGAAAGATAAATCCAAAGCTTCTGTCGCAAGAGCGTTAGGAGTAAATCCATATTTTGTTGATGATTACGTTACTGCTGCAAGGAATTATCCGATGCGAAAAGTTTCACAAATCATAGGTGTTTTAAGAGATGCTGATGTAAAGAGTAAAGGTGTAGGAGCAAATCAAACACAAGGAGATATTTTGAAAGAATTAATTTTTAAAATATTACACTAACCAAGAACTATACAAACCGAATTCCAATGAAAAATATTTTCACCAAAGAAGTTACAGACGAAGTTGTAGGAAGAATTAATACACTAACTGCAGAGACACAACCGAAATGGGGAAAAATGAATGTGGCTCAAATGTTGGCACATTGTTCGGTTTCTTATGAAGGAGTGTATACTGACAAACATCCTAAACCAAATGGATTCACAAAATTTATCTTAAAGTTATTGGTAAAGAAACAAGTGGTTTCAGAAAAACCTTATCCTAAAAATGGAAGAACTGCTCCGCAGTTTTTAATAACAGATGAACGAGATTTTGAAACTGAGAAGGAACGTTTAATAGAATATATTCTAAAAACTCAGGAATTAGGCGTAACTTATTTTGATGGAAAAGAATCTCATTCTTTTGGAAAGCTTACGAAACAAGAATGGAATAATTTATTTTATAAACATTTGGATCATCATTTAACACAGTTTGGTGTATAAGAGTTTACTTAGGGTATGTAGTTTTTTTATAACTTTATAAAAACTAAATTCTACTACCATGCCTAAAATGAATGTTACCAAAAGCATTACCATTAATGCTCCTCAACAAAAAATAAAAGAATTTTTAGCTGATTTTCACAATTGGAAAAATTGGTCGCCTTGGTTAATTTGTGAGCCTGAGGCTACGATTAACTATGCCGACGATGGAAAGTATTATAAATGGGAAGGAAACAGAGTAGGTAGTGGCGAAATGAAAGTTACAGCTGAGAATGACAATCGAATTGATTATGATTTAACTTTTTTAAAGCCTTGGAAATCGAAAGCAAAAGTTGCTTTTAATTTTAAGGAAGAAGATAGTGAAACAAAGGTGAATTGGACAATGGATAGTTCTTTACCATTCTTTATGTTTTGGATGAAAAAAGCCATGGAGATTTATGTTGGTATGGATTATGACCGTGGACTTAAAATGCTTAAAGAAGAATTGGAAAAAGGAAAGATTGATAGTGCTCTCGAGTTTGTTGGAGATACTAATTTCGAAGGATGTAATTTTATTGGAATCAAAACATCAACACCATTTTCGAAAATAGGAGATGCAATGACGAAAGACTTTTCTGATTTACACGAATATATAAATAAGAACAATATTGAAGCTTCAGGATTACCTTTTTCTGAGTATCAAAAGTTTAATATTCTAAAAGATAAGATTGTTTATGTGGCGGGTGTTCCTACAAATTCTAAACCAGATAATTTGCCAGAGAATTTCTTTTTTGGTTCATTGCCTAAAATGAAAATGCATACTGTTCGTCATAAAGGAACATATGATCATATCGGAAATGCTTGGACAGCTATTATGATGATGGAACGAAATAAAGAGTTTAAGAAAAATAAGAAAGCAGCACCATTAGAGATATATCATAACAGCCCAGAAAATACTGCTCCAGAAGATTTAGTAGCAGATATTAGTATGCCGATTTTATAATATTTTCAACTAATAAATATAAAGGGTAACTTATTGTAGTTGCTCTTCTTTTTACGTAAAAATGATACCAGAATATATATTAAATAGAAAAGGAGCAAGAAGCGCAAAAGATTTAAATCCTGAAGCTATTGAATACTTGAATAAAGGATTGATTGAAACTAAAAATTTAATGGAATGGCTTGCTATCGATCAATTAGCTTTATTAAAATTAGTGCTTAGTGAAATCGGAAAATTTGAATGGTTTTCTGATTTTGAAGCTGCGGTAAATCAACAGAAAAAACCAACTGCAAATAGCAATACAAAAGTTATTGGTCAGAATTTTGGAGTATTAACTCAAAATCAAGAAATATATAAAGTTCTGAAAAATCATACTTCAGATGTAGTGCGTTGTTGGTCGTGTTGGGCGGAAAGTTTGCATTATGATGAGGTTTCAACCTTATTACCTGTGATGCAACAATATACTGCCGATACTCATTTTGGAGTCAGAGAGGTTGTGATATTCGCAACTAAAGAAAGAATGATTGAAGATTTGGATAGAGCAATTTCAATACTAACAAAATGGACAAGTGATGACGATGAAAATATTAGGAGATATGCTGTAGAATCTTTACGTCCCGTTGGAGTTTGGACTAAGAAAATTGCAGAATTTCAAGAAAATCCAGAAAAAGGAATTGGGCTTTTAGAACCTTTGAAATCTGATAATTCTAAATATGTTAGAGATGCTGTAGCAAATTGGTTAAACGATGCGAGTAAATCGAAACCAGATTGGGTTTTAGCTGTTTGCAATCGTTGGGAAAAAGAATCTTCTACGAAAGAAACAGCTTATATTATAAAAAGAGGATTACGAACAATAAATAAGTAGTATAGTCATCGCGAGGAACGAAGCGATCTCTATAATTAGATAAAAGAAAAGATTACTTCAGTCTCAAAGACTTCGTAATGACGGTTTTTATCTTAATAAAACTAAGATTAAAGCGATAATAGCAGGTAATCCTTGAACAAAGAAAATTTTCTTACTAGCAGATAGAGCTCCGTATATTCCTGCCACAGCAACACAGCCTAGAAAGAAGATCGCAACATTAGTTTTCCATTCTACATTTTCAATAAAAAAAGTCCAGATTAATCCAGCTGCTAAAAAGCCGTTGTATAATCCTTGGTTTGCTGCTAAGGTTTTGGTTTTTGGGAATAATTCAGCAGGAAAGTGTTTAAAAACTTTTCTTCCGCGAGTTTCCCAAGCAAACATTTCAAACCATAAAATGTAAATATGAAAAACAGCAATTATTCCAATGAATAGGTTTATAAGTAACTCCATAAGTTGATTAGTTTCTGTTAAAAATAAAAAAAACTCGCAATAAAGCGAGTTTTCAATATATGTTTCTAGTAGTTTACTTTGCTTTTTTGTCTACTACTAAACGATTTTCTCTGTTTGCTACTTCCCAAGCAGTATAGAATACCAAACGTGTTCTGTTCTCTAATAAATTATAATTAATTCTATCAGGAGTATCAGTAGGACGGTGGTAATCTGCATGAGTTCCGTTAAAGTAAAATATTACAGGAATTCCGTGCTTTGCAAAATTGTAGTGATCTGAACGGTAGTAAAAACGATTTGGATCATTTTCATCATTATACTTATAATCTAAATCAATATTCATGTACTTTTTGTTCACTTCTTCAGAAAGTTCATGTAATTCAGTACTTAATTTATCAGAACCAATTAAATACACATAATTAGGATTTCCTTTATGACGAGCATCAATTCTACCAATCATATCAATATTTAAATCAGTAACTGTATTTTCTAGAGGGAAAATAGGATTATCAGTATAATATTTAGATCCTAATAAACCTTTTTCTTCACCTGTAACATGTAAAAATAATATAGAACGTTTTGGTCCGTTACCATCTTCTGCGGCTTTTTTGAATGCTTGAGCAATTTCTAAAACAGCAACAGTTCCAGAACCATCATCATCTGCTCCATTACACACTTCTTCATCCATAAATCCGATATGGTCAAGGTGAGCAGAAATTACTACAATTTCATCCGGTTTTTCTGAACCTTTTATAAAAGCCAATACGTTTTCAGAATCTTTTAATTTCATTCCCATTCTTCTTCTCTTGAAAAAAGAAGCAGGAACATCTTGAAAATAATTATCACCACCTAATGGAGATGCAATTTCTTCATTAATGTAAAAATCTTTTAGATATTTAACGGCTTTCTTTTGTCCAGGTTCACCTGTATTACGACCTTCAAATTCATCTGAAGCATAAACAAATAAATGGTTTCCTAAATCTTTTGCTGTAATTGTTTCTGCGTAGTACGTAGGATCATTTTCTACTTTTTTACTACTGTTTTTTTGAGCTGAGCTTTTGTTTGAAGCACATCCTATAACTGACAATAACAGTGATGTATAAATAATTCTTTTCATAAAAATTGGGCTTGAATTGCGAAGATACTTAATGTATTTTGACTAAATAGATAAAATCAAAAGAATTACGGTTAGTTTTTATTAATTACAAATTGCTGTAATTCTTTATTGAAACTGATAAGTTCTTTCGGGAATAATGAAGAGAAGGCGTTTTGTTTCATCAGTTCTTCAGCGTTTCCGCTGTAAAGTTTTTCATTAGCAATTAACACAAAAGAGTCGGCAAGTTTTAGTGCTAAGTTAACCTCATGTGTTGAAATGATTATGGTTTTTTTAGTGGTTTTAACCAGTTCTTGTAGTAAAGAAAATATCTTATACGTATGATGAATATCTAAATGAGCAGTAGGCTCATCAAGAATAATTAATTCGGTATCTTGAGCTAAAGCACGAGCTATTAGTACTCGTTGTAACTGTCCATCACTTAACTTATAAAAAGGTCTATCTTTCAAATGCAGAACATCCGTGATTTCTAAAGCGTGAAGAATTTTTTTTATGTCTTTTTGAGATAGTTTATCAAGCCAATTTGTGTAAGGCTGTCTACCTAAAGCAACGATTTCAAAAACGGTAAGCTGACTTTGAGGTAAACGTTCCGTTAACACAACACTCATTACTTTAGCTAAATCGTGTTGCGAGTACTCATTTAAGTTTTTTTGATTGATAAAAATATCTCCTTCTAATTTATGCTGAACTTTACTTATGGTTCTCAATAGTGTGGATTTTCCAGCACCATTTTTCCCTAATAAAGCGATAAACTTTCCTTTATTGATGTTGATGTTAATATCATCAATAATTACCTTATTGCTCTTTTTATTAGGATACCCAATAGCTAAATTTTGAGTTTGTAAAACGATATTTTTATGATGTTCTGAAATAATTTACTTTTTGAATTAAACGTATATCTTCTTTTTTCTAACTAATAACCAAATTACAACAGGAGCTCCAAATAATGAAGTAATTGCATTAATTGGTAACGTAAATTCGTTTCCTGGCATTTGCGCTATACTATCACAGATAAGTAAAATAATTCCCCCGACAATTGCTACTGCAGGAAGTAAAATTTTATGATTTGAGGTTTTGAATATCAGCTTGGTAATATGAGGAACTGCTAACCCGACAAATGCAATAGGTCCGGCAAAAGCAGTAATACTTCCCGTTAACAAACTTGTAATTAACAAGATGATTTGTCTACTTTTCTTTGTGTTTATACCTAAACTTTTAGCATAACTTTCTCCTAAAAGAAAACTATTTAATGGTTTTATGGAAAGAAGTACCCCAATGAAGGAGATTCCATAAATTCCTAATAGAATGCATATTTCTAACCAAGTTAAATTTCCTAAACTTCCAAAGCTCCAGAACGCAAACTCTTTAATTTGTTCAGCATCACTAAAATAAGAAAGTACACTAATTAGTGCAGAAGCTAGTGAGCCGAACATCAATCCAATGATTAATATTGACATTGTATTTCTAACTTTTTTAGCTGCAATAATTACAGCAAATAAAACAAAGAAAGAACCAATACTAGCAGCGGCAGGTAAACCCCAGTTTGTTATAGTGGCGTAAGCAACATAATTACCAAGTAAACCCGATCCTAATAAGAAAATAGCAACTCCTAAACTTGCTCCAGAAGAAATTCCCAAAACAAATGGTCCGGCTAGTGGATTACGAAATAAGGTTTGCATTAAAAGACCACACAAGGATAATCCTGAGCCTACCAAAATGGCAGTAATTGTTTTTGGTAAACGGTAATTTATGATAATAGTATTCCAGCTTTCCTTGGTAACTGTACCACCAAAAATACTATTGATAATATCTTTTAGAGGAATGGAAACAGAACCTATACTTACATTAATCATGGCGGTTAAGAGTAACAAGACTCCTAATACCACAAAATATTTAGTATATGTTTGTTTTTTTTCCATACAATCTTACTTGAAGAGTTTAGTTGGTTGGCTGATATGTTTTTAGAAAGTCAATTAATTTTTGAATGGCTAATCCTCTATGGCTAATTTCATTTTTAGCCTCAGAACTCATTTCCGCAAATGATTTGTTGTATCCTTCAGGTTGAAAGATTGGATCATATCCAAATCCTTTTTCTCCTTTTTTTTCGGTTAAAATTTCTCCTTTGCAAATTCCGTCAAAAAGAAATTGTTTGCCATCAAGGTTTAAACAGATTGAAGTTCTAAAATGAGCTTTCCTATCAACGGTTTCACCTAGGCTAGAAAGTAATTTTTGCATATTATTTTCTGCATTTGCAGGCTCTCCTGCATAACGTGCAGAATATACGCCAGGTTCTCCGTTTAAGGCATGAACTTCCAAACCAGTATCATCTGCAAAACAATTGAAATTATAGTTATTCGTAATATGGTTTGCTTTGATTTGTGCATTGCCTTCTAAAGTAGTAGCTGTTTCCTCAATATCTTCGAAGCAACCAATCTCTTTTAGAGATAATAATTCTATAGATTCAGGTAGCATTTCCTGAACTTCTTTTAATTTGTTTTGATTGTTGGTTGCAAAAACTAGTTTCATAGAGTATTGGTAAAGCAACAAAAGTAAGCTATTGTTAGAGAAAACAAAAAGATGTACCGAAGTACATCTTTTCCTATTGACAAATATTAATAACTCTAAGAGTTATTTGAAGAACAAACTTCCAACTTCAATATAATCGTCTTGTTTATCTAGTTTTACAGTAAGAGTTTCTTTCTTTTCATTTCTTTTACCGTAGTTCATGTACATGGATACTTTCAATATTGTTGGTCCAGATATTTTTTGAACATTATCAGCAAAGTAATCGATCATAATTTTGTATTTTCCTTTGATGGCTTTTTTTAGCATATATTGTTCAGGTCCATATCCTTCTGTCATATCATCTGACATGAAACTACCAATAGTTGTTTCTTTGTTATTATAATATGCTTTCTCATTATTTGGATCAATTACCCATAAATCAATATCAGTATCGTTATGATTCCAGTCGACAACAATTCTTATATCTACAGGTAATGGTTTAAAGAATTTTTTCTGATGCCTGTTTAGTTTTAACTTATTTCCGTGCTTGTTTACTAATCTTGTAAGCTCAACAAAAGCGATGGATTCAATTCCATAAAACCGTTCATCAGTATCTTTTGATAGAAGCTCACCGTTGTATATTTTGAAGAGTAAATCAAAACTTTTCTGATAATCACCTGCAAATTCATAAGCTAAGGCTAAATCTCTGTAAGATTGAGGTTCTTCAGGTCTTAATTCAAGAACTTTTTTGTACATTTTTTTAGCTAAATCATATTCTTTAAAATATTCCAATTTATAGGCTAAAGCTTTGATGAGTTCGTAGTTGTCAAGATCAATTTCTATTAAATTTGTCAATATTTGAATAGCTAATTTTCTAGATCCTTTTTTATCGAAAAAATCTGCTACATCAATAAAAAACATAGGGCTGTTTGAATAAATAGACCTTATTTTTAAGTATTTACGGTATGCTGCTGCAATTGAGTTTTCTTTTTTAAGAATTTCTAAATAAGGAGTGTTATTATCCCATGCTTTTAATTCAATTTTATCTTCAATAAGTTTATTTAGAGATTCAATTTCTTCTGAATTTATTTCTAATCCTTTTTTTGTGATAAAAATTACAACTCCATTTACAGCTCTACTGCCGTATATTTTAACTGCTTCGGCAGGTTTGTATACTTGCACACTGCTAACCTCTGAAGGTTTCAAAGATCTTATTGGATTTGAACTTACAATTTTACCATCTAGTATAAATAATGGTTGCTCATTTGTAATGTTTCCAATATCTCCTATTCTAATAGGTTTTTCTTCTGTATTTGAATTATTCACCTTAATCCCAGATGCTTCTCCTGCAAGTGCTATAGCAACGGATGTGTTAGTAATGCTTTTTCTAACAGATGTCCCATATCCAACAACAACAACTTCATCTAGTAGGTTATCACTTTCCAATTGTGTATTAATATTATTAGATGCGCCAATTACTTTTTCTTGAGTTTTTAGTCCTACAAAAGAGTAAATAAGAATGTCACCAGCTTTTGCATTAATAGCGTATTTACCATCAAAGTCAGTTTCTGTTCCTTGTGTAGTTCCTTTAATTAAAACACTAACACCAGGTAATGGTCCAGATTCATCACTTATTACACCTGAAATAACATTCTTAGAATAATCAACATTTAAGTTTGTAGAGCTTTCATTAGTGGTGGTTGGTGTATTAGAGCTCGTATTTTGACTATTTGTGTTTGATGTATTTGAGGTATTGTTATTGTTTGTTGTATTTATGTTTGAGTTTGTTCTGTCTGTATTTGTTTCGTTGTAGAGAACTCTATTCGTTACTTCACGACTGGTTACTTCTCGAGTTGTATTTTTATGATTTTTCTTTTTGAATGAAAAACGTTTGTTATGCCATTCGATGATATCTTCATAATCCTCAAAAATTTCTTCTTTTCTATCTAAAATATCTTGATTTTCAATTTTGTCATATTCGAACTGGGCAGCTAACATTTTTTTGTATTGTGCTCTCAATTCTTTAGGAGGTTCAATTTTGTAGCGAACATAATCTTCAATTCTATCTAAGATTAACATTGATGTATAATCTGTAATTAAATGATATTGTTTGGATAAAGAAATTATTTCGTTTCTATTATTTTCCTTTTTAATATTGAGATGATTTAGTTTTTCTTTAGCCCATAATCTTTTGACTTGATTGGATTTTTTAGAATCATTGAGATTGATTGGTATGGTTTTACTTACCTGTCCTTGAAATCCGAATTGCAACTCAATTGGAGTTGCGGATTTAAATCTTCCAGAAATTACAAAATCATCAGTTATATTAACCGAACCTTTTGGGTATACTTCACTTATCTTATCATTAGTTTTATAACCTAGAAATTGTAATCTTTCTTCCTGTAATAATGTAAGAGCTGATGTATCTGTTTGTTTTCTTAGGTTAATGTAAATACCTCCGTTTTTTGTTGCGATAGTATTCAGATAAAAATGATTTGCAGAGGTTAATGAATTTATAGTATAGATTGTTTTTTTATGTAGACTTTCTAAGTCCCCTAGATTCGCTAATCCGTCTGTAAAAAGTAATACTTCATTGGCGTCTAATTTGAGGTTTTTTAAAGACTCTAAATTCGTTCCTCCATCATAAGTTAATGAAGTAATTGTACTTTTTAATTGTTCCCAATTTCCGTTAGAAATTTGAAATTTTTCCTTTTTATTGATAGTGCTATTAAATGTTATGAAATGTATTTCTACATTTTGTAAATAGTTGATGTAGTTTTCTAAAAGTTGAAGTTCCTTTTTTAAGTTTTTGAACTTCATAGAATATGATACATCCCAAAGCAGACTAACTTTTGTGGGTTTTGTCTTTTTTCTATGTTCGCTTTTTACCGCAATATTGCTGTAGAAATAATCTTCGTAAATAAATGTATTTGCAACAGTGTTTTTAGTATTTGTCAATACTATTTTAATTGGGTTTTTAGGTATGAAATTTTGTTGAGATGTTGAAATTCTTGTTGTTTTAGTGTTAGTTTTTATATTG
Source organism: Tenacibaculum sp. 190524A05c (assembly GCF_964036595.1). NCBI lineage: Bacteria > Pseudomonadati > Bacteroidota > Flavobacteriia > Flavobacteriales > Flavobacteriaceae > Tenacibaculum > Tenacibaculum platacis. The sequence continues at coordinate 3,885,527 of NZ_OZ038523.1, forward strand.
AACTTAGAAATTGATTTACAGGTAACAATAGGTTTAAAACTATTGTCTGTTACTTCAATATCAACGGAAAAGTTGTTAATAGAATCGGTTATCCCCAGAGGTAGCTCATATAATAAGTTATTGTGAGTACGAGTTAATTTCTCTTCATAAGTTAACACAACTCTTTTGTGACTTTTTGGAAAAATTGGATAAACTCTTGCTTTGTAATTATTACCAGCTGTTTTTTCTAATAGTACGGGATCGATATTTTGCCTAACGGTGGTTTCATATGCTACTCTGGCAAGTTCTTTTTCAATAATTACTGCTTCACGTAACGAACCATTTAAATCCATGGCAAGTTTATATACAGATTGTCCTTGACCTAAAGGAAAAGCTAACTCTCCTTCTAATGTTCTGTTATGACCATTGTAAAAAGTCATATCGTAAGTAGTGAAAGCAGAGTTACCTGTGATATTAACTTTAATTTTAAGATCCGATAGTTTGAGGTCTTTGTCTTTTTCTATTGCTATTTTAGGGACATTTTGGGAAAATATTTTACAACTCAGTAAGAGAAGAGTAATGAGTATTGTTTTTTTCATAACAAACGTTTTTAAGTTTCAGTAAAACTCAATATTTATTACAAAAAATAAAACAGATAATGAGTGTATTGCTCTTTTTGATGAGTGAAGTTTTTAAAGAAGTAGATTGTATTGTTATACCTAATAATTAAAATACACCTGTTTTTCTTTCGATTAGTTTATGATTACCATCATACCTTAATATCAAATTAGCATTGGATTCTAAATCAACAAACCCTAATTCGGTCATATTATTTAAGGACTTGTATTTATATAAAACTACGCCTTTATGTTGCCTTTCTAGTGAGGTGTTTATATCGAATTTAAAATTGAGCTTAAGAAAATTAATGCTTTGGTTACATCTATTTTTGATGATGAACGATAGATCGTTTTTTAAACTTAGATTATGGTATATGTAAAAAATCCTAGTTCTTCTTTTACAGATTTTATAGTAGTCTTGAAATTCGTGAGAAAGTATAGCGTGTTTTATTGTTTGTTCATAAGTGTCGGTAGTCTTATTACAAGAACTAAGTACTACGCATCCAACTAAAAATATCAAAAGCCTTATGTTTTTAAAAAAAGACTGCTTTATGTATAACATGTGTTTAGTTTTATGATTTATTCATTTATATAACACAAAAAAGCAAGTAATTATTTCAACTCAGCTAAAGACTTTAATTCAACACCCAATTGGGTAAGCATAGCAGCGATACTACTAATTTTTAAATCCTTTTCATCGTATTCTTGGGTATTAATACTACAAGTAAATTCCCATAATTCTACAACTTCAGTTATAGGTACATTATACGATTCGTAATTTTTATTATCAGGAACAAGCAATAAAGAATTGCTTTCTTCTATTTTGTTATACACACGTTTGTAGGTCATTCCATCATTTTTAGTAACGATGATATATGAAGTACCATCTTTAACATCGGTGATATCTTCTACGAAATTCGCAACAACATAAGAACCATCTTTCATAGGATGCATAGAATCTCCTTTAATAGGAAACGCTCTGTGTTTTCCTGTAGGTAAAAAAGGAAGTTTTATTTTTTGAAGTTGTTCGATATATTCAGGATCGTCATAACCTAATAAATATCCAGCGGAAGCTTCTGTAGGAACAACTTCAATCATGTTGTCATTTGCACTGTCAACTGCGATAGGAAAGAGTACACGTTGATTTCCAATTTCTATAAATGAGGTATCGGTAGCATAAGTCAAATCATTTTTAACCAATATATCTATAGGTAAGTTGAAATAACTAGAGAAGTTGATTAATGTTTCTATTGGAGGTTCAGAACGACCTTCTTCATAGGAAGAAACCCTAGATCTTGTAATTAATAAATCCTCAGCAAATTGCTCCTGAGTTAACTTTTTTAACCGACGTAAATGACGAATGTTTTTTGCTATATTTTTCATTTGCTACAAATATAAGCAATCTCTGCTACAAATTGTATGTAATTTTGCAATATGTTTTTAAATTGTCACACATATTACAGTTTACGTTATGGTTCAATAGCTATAGAAGAACTTTTAGAACTTGCTAGAAGTTTTAATATTAGTACGTTATCGTTAACTGATATCAACAATACTTCTGCTTGTTTAGAGTTTTTAAGAACAGCTTCTAAGTATGGTGTGAAGCCTGTTGTTGGTGTAGATTTTCGTAATGGAGCTAACCAAGAATTTGTGCTTATTGCGAAAAACAATACTGGCTTTGAAAACATAAATGCATATTTATCTGAGTTTTTACATCAGGATACATATCAGATTCCACAGCGTTCTAAATTAATGCAAGATGTTTATGTGGTTTACCCTTTTCAGAAGAACATCGATTTTGAGTTATTACCGAATGAATTTATTGGCATTTCGTATCAAGAATTAGCAAAACTTCCTTTTTCTAAATGGAAAAATAAGTTAGATAAATTGGTGGTATTACACACCGTAAGTTTTCAGAATAAAAAAGGATTTAATACACATAGATTATTAAGAGCGATTGATAATAATGAATTATTAAGTCGGTTACATGAATCTGAACAAGGTGAACTATGGCATCAATTTGTTTCAGAAGAAACGATAGAGAAATACTTTGAACATTATCCAGATATAATTTCGAATACTAAAGATCTACTGAGTAGTTGTAATGTGGTGTTTGATTTTTCTGGAGAAGTACCCAATAATCAAAAATCATATACGGCCAATGAAGCTTTGGATTATAAACTTCTTGAAAAGTTAAGCTATCGAGGTTTAGAGTATCGCTATCCTAAAGCTGACGAAAAAGTGTATGTACGAATTAAAAAAGAATTGGAGATTATTAAGGAGAAAGGTTTTGTTTCATACTTTTTAATTAATTGGAAGATTTTAAAATACGCTCGATCTAAAGGGTACTTTTATGTGGGAAGAGGAAGTGGAGCCAATAGTATTATCGCCTATTTACTTCGAATTACAGATGTAGATCCTATAGAATTGGATTTGTATTTTGAGCGTTTTATCAATCTATATAGAAAAAATCCTCCCGATTTTGATATTGATTTCTCATGGCAAGACCGTGATGATATTACCAACTTTATTTTCAAAAGATTTCCGAACACTGCTTTAATTACCGTTTATAATACGTTTAAATATAGAGCGGCGATAAGAGAATTGGGAAAAGTGTTTGGTTTGCCCAAAAGTGAAATAGATGTATTGTCATCTGGAACTTATAATTATCAAACGTTAGATAAGTTATCTCAACTTGTTGTTATTTACAGTAAATTCATTCAAGGTTTTCCAAACTATTTAGGAATTCATGCAGGAGGAATTTTAATTTCCGAAAAACCAATTCATCATTATTGCGGAACTTTTTTACCTCCAAAAGGATTTGCGACTACTCAAATAGATATGGTAATCGCTGAAGATATCGGATTGTATAAGTTTGATATTTTAAGTCAGAGAGGATTAGGAAAAATTAAAGATGCAGTTGGAATTGTTGCGAAGAATCATGCAGATTTACCTCCAATAGATATTCATAACATAGCAAAGTTTAAAGAAGACCTTAGAATCAAATACTTGCTTAAAAATGCTAAAGCTATAGGTTGTTTTTATGTAGAATCACCAGCCATGCGAATGTTGTTGAAAAAATTACAAGTAGACAACTATTTGGGTTTGGTGGCAGCGAGTTCTGTAATTCGACCAGGAGTAGCACAATCAGGAATGATGCGAGAATATATTTTACGTTTCCGTTATCCTGAAAGAAGAAAAGACGCTCATCCTGTACTGCTAGATATCATGCCAGAAACATACGGAGTTATGGTGTATCAAGAAGATGTAATTAAAGTAGCGCATTATTTTGGCGGATTAACTTTAGGTGAAGCCGATATGCTCAGACGAGGTATGTCTGGTAAATTCAGATCTAGAGATGAGTTTTTAAAAGTAAAAGAACAATTTTTTTCTAATTGTAGAAATACAGGAAAAGATTTGAATTTCACTCAGGAAGTTTGGCGACAAATAGAAAGTTTTGCAGGCTATGCTTTTGCCAAAGGACATTCGGCTTCTTATGCTGTAGAAAGTTATCAAAGTTTGTACTTGAAAGCTTATTTTCCATTAGAATATATGGTGGCAACGATTAATAATTCTGGTGGTTTTTATAGTGTTGAGCTGTACATTCACGAAGCGCGGTTACATGGTGGAAATATTTTAGCTCCTTGTGTTAATCATAGTGAGTATATAGCTGTTATTGAAGGAAAAGATATTTATCTAGGTTTTATGTTTTTGCAATCTTTTGAAACAAAAACTGCAATTAAAATTATTAATGAAAGAATTAATAATGGACGTTTTTTATCACTAGATGATTTCATTGAACGTGTACCAATTTCTATTGAACAGATTACCATTTTAATTAAAATTGATGCTTTTCGTGACTTCGGAAAACACAAACGTGAGTTGTTATGGGAAGCGCATATGAAAATTAATAAAGTAACTTTTGATGAGTTCAATATTTCACTTTTTCAAGTAGAGCGAGCTGCATATGAAATTCCCAAATTAACATCTACTCAATTAGAAAATGCTTTTGATGAAATTGAACTGTTAGGATTTCCACTTTCAAATCCGTTTAATCTTTTGGTAGATAAGAACCTGAGTGCTTTCCGAATGAAAAACCTTGTGAATTACATTGGAAAAATAATTGTGATAGAAGGATATTTAGTAACTGTGAAAAAGACAAAAACATCTAAAGGAAAGCAAATGTTTTTCGGAACTTTTTTAGATGTAGATGGTGATTTTATAGACTCGGTACATTTTCCTCCAGTAGCGCAAAAATATCCTTTTAGAGGAAAAGGAATTTATAGAATTACAGGAAAGGTTATGGAAGAGTTTGATTGTATTACTGTAGAAACAACAATGATGGAAAGGCTTGCTATTGTTGAAGATCCCCGATATGCCGATAGTAGAAAAGCACAAAGACCTAAACCTAAAAAAAGAGTGTCATGAATACAAACAGATCAATAGTACATATGGATTTAGATACATTCTTTGTTTCATGTGAACGATTGTTAGATAGTAAATTGAATGGAAAACCCGTATTAATTGGCGGAACTTCCGATAGAGGAGTAGTGGCTTCATGTAGTTATGAAGCAAGAACGTTTGGAATTCATTCAGCAATGCCAATGCGAATGGCAAAGCAATTATGTCCGGAAGCAATTATTATTAGAGGAAATTCTCATATATATTCGAAGTATTCTGATTTGGTAACCGAAGTAATTAAAGATTCGGTGCCGTTGTATGAGAAAACTTCGGTAGATGAATTTTATATTGATCTTACGGGAATGGATAAGTTTTTTGGTTGTCATACATTGGCTTCTGAATTGCGTCAAAAAATTATACGAGAAACAGGATTACCCATTTCTTTTGGACATTCCGTTAACAAAACGGTTTCTAAAATTGCGACAGGAGAAGCAAAACCTAATAATCAAATTCGAATTGAAAAAGGAACTGAAAAACCTTTTTTATCTCCACTTTCTGTGAAGAAAATTCCAATGGTAGGAGAGGTTACCTACAAATCGTTATGTGATTTAGGAATTAAAAAGATTAGAACCATACAGGAAATGCCATTAGAAATGATGGCGAAAGTATTTGGTAAAAACGGAGTTTCTATCTGGAAAAAAGCAAATGGAATTGATAACAGTCCGGTTATTCAGTACCATGAAAGAAAATCGATTTCTACGGAGCGAACTTTTGATAGAGATACTACGGATGTGCGAAAGCTAGAAAGTATTATTGTGGCTATTGCAGAGAATTTAGCATTTCAATTGCGAAGAGGAAATAAATTGACGTCCTGTATTACGTTTAAAATTCGTTATTCCGACTTTCAAACCTATACGCAACAACAACGAATTCCGTATAGTGCGGCCGATCATAAAATAATTCCTGTTGTAAAAGAATTGTACAAGAAGTTATACAAACGAAGAATGTTAGTTCGTTTAATTGGAGTTCGGTTTTCGCATTTGGTTGAAGGCGGACATCAAATTGACTTGTTTGATGATGACGAGAAGATTCTAAATTTATACACAGCCATGGATAAATTAAGAGAACGTTATGGAGACAGAGCCGTAATGCGAGCAAAAGGAATGGAAGCAAAGAGTATTGCGCGATGGAATCCTTTTAATGGAAATCCGCCACCATTATTAGCGAATAGGAGGAGGTGAATTATTAAGAAAATAAAAAATCTCGGAAAATTACTTTCCGAGATTTTTATAATATATTTTTAGTTTCAAAACTATTCTTCAGGCATTTTTATAATGTTCATTCCTTTTGGAAGTTCAAAAATAGCATCATCTAATTCTTTGTTTTCTACTTTTACGGCTTCGATTGTAAGTTTTAGTTCTTCAGTATCCATAATAAGTTTTACAGGTAAAGAGCCATTAGCTTTATCTAAGCAGTAATACCATAATCCATATTTATGATTTTTATAGTCTTCAGGATTTACTTTAAAGTCATAAGTAAAATAGTATTGAGTTGTTCCTTCATTAGTTTTAATATCTAATAAATCACAATTCTTGCCCATAATTTTAGCAGCAGATTTTTTCTCTTTCATTGAAAGAACTTCTTCTTTTTGCTCGTCTGATTTTAAATACATTAAATTATTTCCAGTAGCCATTCTAGTATAAATAGAATCTTTCCCAGTATAATATTGGCTCATACTTAACATACCATTCATTACAGATTTGTACTTATTTCCTTTAATGTAATAAACTTGTTCTGATCCCATAAATTGAGCAGCTTCCTCATCTGACATTTCACCAGTTTTATCATGAAAGCTTAATTTATAAGTAATTACTCCTTCAAAGCTTTTTTGTGCGACGATACTATTTACGACTAATAAAAGTATAAACGATAAAAATTTAGTTTTCATAATGTGTTTTTGTTAATGGATGCAAATATAGGTTTCTAAATTTTGACTTATTTGAACAGTTTCATAATGAGGTATGCTCCATATATAAGTACTATTAAACTTATTGAAAACATGAATACAGAGGCTCTATTTCTTCCTTGAATATCGAATAACGAGATTATTTTGTTTTTTGATGAAAAGTTATAAAGAGGAATTTGATTTCCTGTGCTCAATTTTCGATATTGATTTGAACTAATATTTATGGTGTATTTTTTATTCTTATAGTTTATAGTCAAGGAATGTCCTTTGTTCGTACTTTTATCAGAAGGTCTACTTGTTTTTCTAGTTTCAATAATAGTATATGAAATAGGTTCTTGGGTTTCGATTATTTTTCGATACTCCTTTATTTGAGTTTGTAAGTTCCAAGTATAATAGAAGCCAGCTAGACAGATTAGAAGGCTAACAATAATTTTAATTTTCATAATTAAATAAATTTTAAAATTCTTGCTATTTATAGTTATTCAGTTCTAACTTCATAAAAGTCAATAATCTTATTATTGTTTATTATTGTAACAATTGGTTTTGAATATCTAAAATAATCATCTCCAATTGTTTCGTCTTTCTTAATTCGTTGTTCTGAAGGATTAATTCCTTCAATAATCTGACTATATAAATTAAAAATATCTGGATAATCCTTTTTAAAGGTATCTAAATCATTATATAGATTCGAAGAACTATTATAGCTTACAAAAACAGTATTCTCTTTTTTGTTAAAAAGAAATGAATTATATTTAAAAATACCGCCAGCATAACGTTCGATCAAAATATATTTAGAAGATTGATTAAAATCATTTCTTTTTATCATTAAGTCTCTGTCTTCAATAAACATGTTTTCTAATCTATTAAAGTAATCTCGATGCTCATTAATTTCTTCCTTTGTTTTAGCTCTACTTATAATAATACTGTCATGTTTCTTATGTAAATAAGAAGCAATTATACTATTTGACTCTTCTTTAAATTTTTTATAAGTCTTACAAGAAGAAACAAATACCAAAAAACATAAAGTGAAACTGTAAAAATTAATTCTCTTGATTTTGCGCATCTTTTTCTATAATTTTATTTCAGTTAAACATAAACTTTGGATTAAATAGCTAGAAAGAATTTTATTAGTATTTCATTTTCTTTTTTCCACTTGACCCAACCTTCTCTAGTTAAACCTAGTTCTTTATAGCTTTTTTCTCCAGGAGGAGTATCGGGATTTAGTTTAACCTTTATCCAATCTTCATTAACTTCAATAACTCTATAATCATAATTTAAAAAGTCCTCTATTTCATTTGAAGAATCTGATTTTTCTTTTCTAAGTGGACTTTGAGTTGTTAGTCCGATAGGGAATTTTCTTAGAAAACTTTCAATACTATAAAATTGTACGTTCGAGTTTTCAATGAATTTGTCACCATCTTTTGAATTAATAATAAACTTATTACCCTTTTTTTTAGCAAGAACATACCAAGCCAAGTATTCTGGGTAAAAAATTATGGAGTGAATGGGATTTTCATAAGTGCTTTCGTCTATCTCTATTAAATTGAAATCGGATTTGTTAAAAGAATATTTTCCTCTTTTTAATTTAGAATGAATAGTACCATCTTGATTTAAAATTTGGATTTCATCAGTCTTGTTTTCATATAAAAACTCACTAAGAGAAATAACAACATCTGATTCCTTTGAATTTTTTACTTCAATTGAAGTTTTGTTTTTCACTGATTGCTTGGGATGAGATTTTGCAATTTTGTTTTGACATGAAACGAACAAAAAGAATAAGCTAACTATTGATATAAATCTAATCATATTACATTTTTACCTCAATAAAAGAAATATATAATGATAAATCAAATCACGCAGTTTATTTGTTTTTTGCAAAAACAAAGTTTAGTTATAAATATGTATATTGTTGTAAATTAGTAATTTGTTTATGTTGATTCGTCTAAAATCTCAACCATATACCAACAATTAGAAATTAATTTAAAAGTATATGTGTTCAAAATTCCGTTATCATATCCTATATGACGATATTTAACGAGATTTTTTGATTTTTCAATTTCAACATTATACTTATCATAACTTCTTTTCATAGCATTTTTATCATTAGAGAAATCAAAATATTTATAATCATTTTTTGTATAGTAAGTTTTTACGATTATGATACTATCAATTTCATAATCATTATATAATAAATTTAACGGATATTTAATTTTGCTCTTTTGGAAAACACTATCCTTAGCAAATTTTTTAAAAAAGCTATCGAATGTTTCATTACAGTTCTTAAAAACTTCAGTAATTTTTTCTTCACTATATTTTATGTTCTCAGTATCTAAACGATTTTTAGAGACGATTGAATCATTATTTCTTTCATCGAATATCTCTCGATTTTTTTTGCCGATTTCAGGATTTATTGAATCCGTTTTTTTCGCAGTTATAAAACTTCTTGATTTTCTCTCTTCTTTTTTAAAAGAGCAATTACTTATTAAAGTAATTAAAATAATTAAAGAGATTGATTTGCATTTACTCATTATTATTGATTTATAGCTTTTGATCTTTTGTGTAATAATGGATTTAAATAGGTTTTGTTGGTATTGATATGTTTTTTTGATCTTCCAAAGCTTTCTTTCATTCTGGTACCTATATCATAAGGTGTTTTTTGTTAATGGATGTAAATATAGGTTTCTAAATTTTGACTGATTGATGAAGCTTCCGTCAGTTATGAAAATGTAGAACATATTTTAACTATCTAGAGCTTCCTTTAAATACTTTTTAACTAGTTCATATCTTTCAATATAAATATCAGCCATTTCTTTAATTAGTTCATTGTAGGTTTTTTCTAACTCATCATAATTTTCTCTATTGTTTAGTCTTGCAATAATTAAGCCTAAAGAATATCTATTGTATTGATCATTTCTATGAACAGAAATAATATTTGGAGAATCATTTAATATTTTATCAATAACATGTAAACTGCCATATTTATTGAAATATGGATTAGCAATACTATCATAAAGATTTAATATAATATTAGATGCTTCTTTTACATCGGCCTCCGATTCTATAACGATGTTTTCCGAAAAATGACTTTTAATCTCATTTTCATCATTATCTCTAATTTTACCGATCTCGTTGCCGATTGTACCTACCAAGTATTTAAAAGAAGTCGCTTTTTTATATATTTTACTTGTAGGTAAATGTTCGATATAAATAGACATTTCTATAGCCGTTTCATAACTTCTAGTATGGGAGAAAAATCTAATAATAAATTTAAAGTCACCTTGCTTTTTCTCATAAACATCTTTAGACTTAATAAGTTTGAAACCATTATCTTTTAAAAAATCACTAATATTTAGATGAATTTGACTTAGATGTTTTCCCATAAGCATGAATTTTACTTAGATCTAACTACTATAGTTAAGTTTTTAGATGTTTTATAAAAGTAGTAAGAAAAATAAAGTAATTATGTTTTGTCGTTAATTGTGTATCTTGTTGTAATTCAATAATGTACTTATGTGTTATGATGTTAAAGCGAGTTTAGAAGCCCAATTGAAAAGAGCAAAACGATTAGGAGATTGGTCTGCTGTAGAAGAAATTATGGAAAGATTGGTTCCGGATACAGATTTACCAATCCATCATGCCTCAGGATTTAGTCATCCAGAAATGCTCATTTACACAGATAAAGATCCTGAATTTCCTGTTGTTGCTACTTGGGGATTGGTTCCACATTGGGTGAGTGATGAAGAGCAAATGAAAAAAACATGGAATAATACATTAAACGCAAGAGGGGAAACCATTTTTGAAAAACCATCTTTTAAACAAGCCGCAAAAAACAATAGATGTTTAATTTATATAGATGGTTTTTATGAACATCATCATTATAACAAAGCTACTTATCCATTTTACATTTATAGAAAAGACAAGGACCCAATTGTATTAGCTGGGCTTTGGAATGAATGGAAAAATCCTGATAAAGGAATATTTACGTCATTCACTATAGTTACTACAGCAGCAAACGGACTGTTATCTAAAATACACAATAACCCAAAATTAAAAGCGCCTCGAATGCCTTTAATTTTAACGGAGGAAACTGAAGAAAAATGGCTAAACCCAATTACGGAGGATAGTGAAATATACCAAATTGAAAACCTCATTGAATCATATCCAGAAAGTTTATTGAATTATCATACCGTAAGTAGATTACGAGGAAAAGAATATGTAGGGAATATTGAAGAAATCTCAAATGAGTTTGTGTATGAGGAATTAGATTTTGAGTAGATGATTGTAGTTGTTAACTCACAAAAAAACCACTCTACCTTTTAAAATAACGTGGTTGAATATAAAACTAATTATGTTTCTTACTTATATCAATAATTATAAGCTAGAGAGAGTGATCGCTTAGAATTAAAGCCCATAGGTTAGTATTTTCTTTATTTCAGAGTCACCATTTATTTCAAACAGTAATTCTTTGTTAAAAAGAGCCTGTTTATCTACGATTATTCTCGGACTATCACTTTTATCTGTAATTACAATATTTTCATCTATTATGATATTTTTAAACATTCCTTCGTAGATTGAAGATCCAGTTTCTGTTCGCATTATAATACCATTAATCATCTCCTCTTGTGTGCTTATTTTCTTTCCTGTTAACCATAATTGGAAAGAATACGTTGTTATTTCACATGTGAGGATTAATTCTAAATCATCTCCTTTAAATTTTTTCTTCTTATGAATCCACTTGTTTAAGCAATTTTCTTTTTTAAATTCATCTATCAAGTTTAAAAGATTTTCTAAGGGAATTGGTTTAAACTTCCAAGCTTTTTTAAATCCTTGTTCCAGTAAATCTAAATAATAGCTACAATCTTCAGATGTTTTCGCTTTTTCATACCTTAATTTATCAAAAGCTAAATTCACTCGTAATACTTTAGAAGGTACGATGGCTGATGATTGCAAATCATATTCAGATAAAGCAACGTCAATCATGTTAAAAGTACCATCAGTTTTGAACTTATATTTTCGAATTCTTTTAGAAAAATAATCATTAATAAAATCTACATGCTTTTGAAAATCATAACGGAGTTCATTATCAGTAACAATATAAGTATTGTAATCTAGACTTAATGAAATATAATTTAAATTCATAACTATTCAGCTTTTGGTCTTTTTCATAATGACAGATTAAAGTTTTTATTGGAGCTCGACCATAATTAAATTTCAAATTAAACCTCTAAGGTTTGTCTGTTGATTTATTCTCATTCATGATGATATGGTTCATTCCTTAAAATGGTAAATCCGCGGTAAATTTGCTCTACAATAAATAATCGAATCATTTGGTGGGAAAAAGTCATTTTAGATAAAGATAATTTTCCGCCGGCTTTTTTATAAACCGCTTCTGAAAAACCATAAGGTCCGCCAATTACCAAAACCAATTGCTTAATTCCAGAGTTCATTTTCTTTTGAAGAAACTGAGAAAATTCAATGGAAGTATATTGTTTTCCTTTGTCGTCAAGTAAAATAAGTTGATCGGTATTTTGAAGTTTAGAAAGAATTAAATCACCTTCTTTTTCTTTTTGCTGAGCTTCAGATAAGTTTTTAGCATTTTTTATATCAGGAATAATATCAAGTTCAAACTTAACATAATGCTTTAACCGATTTTGATATAGTTCAATTAACTGGTTTAAATTCTTGTCATCTGTTTTACCAACAGCAAGTAATTTGATCTTCATAAAAAATATTTAAAGCAAAACTACATCAAAAAACAGTGATATTCCTATAAATTACTAGAATAGAATTAAATAAATTTATGGCTGTAAATACTTGATTACCAAACTATGATTAAAAAGTGCCCCCCGAAACTAGTGCTTTTAGGTATATGTCTATTTATCCTATCAGCATGTGAAACAGATGACTTCATCGAAAACAATACAACAATTACAAATACTACAACCCCAGAAGATGTTAAACTCTATGAAAAATGGTTTGACAGTGCAAAACTTCCTGATATAGAAGAGGTGTTTTCAGAAGAATCATTAATATCAGATAAGCAGTTAGATGCTCAGATTACAATTCAAAAATCATCAAATTCTCAGCCTGTATATGTGCATTATATGCCTTGGTTTCAATCTAAAGAAACAGATGGGTATTGGGGACAACATTGGACGATGACAAACCAAAATCCAGAGGTAGTTCATGAAGATGGCAGACGACAAATTGCTTCTCACTATTATCCTAAAATTGGTCCATATTCTACTAAAGACAAAGATTTACAGCAATATCACTTATTGTTAATGAAATTGAGTGGTGTTGATGGAGTTATTTTCGATTGGTATGGAATGAGGGATGTGTTAGATTTTAACAATATAAAAGAAGGAATGGAAAGTTTCTTAAAACAATTGAATAAGACGGATATTGAGTTTGCTGTGATGTATGAGGATAGAGTAATTCATGAACAAGCAAGAGCTTTAACCCCAATTCAAATAAGTCAAGCAAAGAATGATTTGCAGTATATCGAGAGCACTTATTTTGATATGGATAATTACATTAGAATTGATGATAAAGAATTGTTAATGATATTCGGTCCAAATTATATAGATGAAGAACAAGATTGGAATGAAATTTTAGGTTCTCTTGAAGAAAAATATAATGTCTTAACCTTATGGGGTGCTCAAGATGTAATTGGAAGGCAAAACACGAATGGAGAATTTGCTTGGATTGATAGAGGGCATTTAAACACATTATATGGTTATTACAATTATAATGTAGATTTCAATGATGTGATAGGTGGAGTTTCTTATCCTGGGTTTCATGATTTTTATGTAGAAGGAGGTTGGAAACCTGCAGATTCAAGACAGTGGTCTATTGATCGTTTTGATGATGAACCTTTAGTGAATTCTTTTGTTGAAACTACAAAACATCCTGTTGATTTCGTTCAAATTGCGACATGGAATGACTTTGGCGAAGGAACTATGATAGAACCAACCGAAGAACATGGGTATAAACATGTAGAACAATTACAAGATCTTACTCGAATAGGGTATTCTCATGAAGATCTAAGGATTCCTTATTACATTTATAAGATTAGGAAACAATTTCCGAAAGAACGTTATGTGAAATTCTTAACAAAAAGAGCCTACAAATATGCTATGAAGGGAAAGTTATCAAGAGCAAAATGGATCATTAGCATTTTGTTAATGTACTACGGAGATTCTTATTTATAAACCACTTCAAAAGAGTTGTGTCTTAAAGATATTATTGGTTGTATAGAAAATGCTATTTTTACATCTATAACAACAATAGAATGATATCACAAGAACAATTTAATACAGAACTCGATTTAATTATTTCAAATGCTATTCGCGAGGATATTGGAGATGGAGATCATACTTCATTATCTTGTATACCTGCAGATGCTTCAGGAAAGGCTAAATTATTAGTAAAAGATGAAGGAATTATTGCTGGTGTAGCATTTGCTAAAATGGTATTTGCATATGTTGATGCTAATCTTGAAGTTGAAACATTAATCAATGATGGAGAAAAAGTAACCTATGGTGATATTGTATTTTACGTATCAGGAAAATCACAGTCTATTTTACAAGCAGAGCGTTTAGTATTAAATGCTATGCAACGTATGAGTGCGATTGCTACGAAAACTCGTTTCTTCATGGATCTTTTAGAAGGAACAAAGACAAAAGTTTTAGATACTCGTAAAACTACTCCTGGAATTAGAGCACTTGAAAAATGGGCCGTAAAAATTGGAGGAGGAGAGAATCATCGTTTCGCTTTATATGATATGGTTATGATTAAAGATAATCATATTGACTTCGCAGGCGGAATTACTCAAGCCATTACTAAAACGAAACAGTACTTAAAGGAGAAAGAACTCGATATTAAAATTATTGTTGAAGCTAGAGATTTAGATGAAATTAAAGAGATTTTATCTAATGAAGGAGTGTATCGTATTTTGATAGATAATTTTAATTATGAAGATACTCGAAAAGCCGTTGAACTTATTGGAGAACAATGTTTAACAGAGAGTTCTGGAGGAATTAACGAAGAAACAATTCGTAAGTATGCAGAATGTGGAGTAGATTTTATCTCTTCTGGTGCGCTTACACATTCAGTATATAATTTAGACTTAAGTCTAAAAGCTATAGATTAATCAAATACATAATACATGAAGAAATATATTTTCATTGCAACCATTGCTTTAGCGGTTAGTTGTAATACCAAAGAATCTAAAAAAGAAACAAACGATATGAGTACTTCAGAAAATCCATTATTAGTAAAAAGTACTTTAGATTACGGAGCACCTGATTTTACAAAAATTAAGAATGAACATTTTATGCCTGCAATTTTAAAAGGTATGGAAATTCAAAATGAAGAAATTGCAAAAATTGCAGCGAATACAGAAGCACCAACTTTTGAAAATACCATTTTGGCTTTAGAAGAAAGTAGTAAAACATTAGATAATGTAACTGCTGTATTTTATGCTTTAGCTGGAGCACATACGAATGATGTTATTAAAGAAAATCAGAAAGAATTAGCACCAAAGTTTTCCAAGCATCAAGATGAGATTTTATTAAACACGAAGTTGTTTGAAAAAGTTAAAACCGTTCATAGTAACTTAGAATCTTTAAATCTTGATGATGAATCTAAACATTTAGTGAAAGAAACGTTTAAAAGGTTTGCAAAAGCTGGAGCTAACTTATCTGAAGAAGATAAAGCGAAGCTAAAAGATATAAATGCAAAACTAGCAAGCTTATCAAATGACTTTGGAAAGAAGTTATTAGATGCGAGCAAGAAAGGTGGAATTGTAGTTGATAATAAAGATAAATTAAAAGGATTTTCTGAAGAAAAAATCAAATCGCTAGAGAAAGATGGAAAGTATGAAATCCAATTAATTAATACAACGCAACAACCTTCATTACAAACTTTAGAAAACAGAGAAGTTCGAGGAGAGTTATTCAATAAATCTATTCATAGAACAGATGCAGGAGAATACAATACTTCAGATTTAGTAAAAGAAATGGTTGTTTTACGTGCTCAAAAAGCTAAAATTCTCGGGTTCGATAATTATGCTAGCTGGAGTTTACAAGGAACAATGGCTTCTACTCCTGATAAAGTTTTTGATATGTTCAATAACTTAATTCCAGGTTCATTAGAGAAAGCGGCATCAGAAGTAAAAGAAATCCAAGCTGAAATTAAAAAGAATGGTGGAGATTTTAAATTAACTCCATACGACTGGAATTTCTATGCTGAGAAAGTTCGTAAATCAAAATATAGTTTAGATGAAAATGAAGTAAAACAATACTTTGAAATCAATAATGTATTAGAAAAAGGAGTATTCTTCGCTGCTACAAAATTATATGGATTGACATTTAAAAAGCGTACAGACATTCCTGTGTATCATCCAGATGTAGTAGTTTATGAAATCTTTGAAGAAGACGGAAGTAAATTAGGATTGTTTTATGGCGATTTCTTTGCTAGAGATAGTAAAAGAGGAGGAGCTTGGATGAGCGCTTTTGTAAAACAATCGAAGTTACGTAATCAAAAGCCAGTTATTTATAATGTGTGTAATTCTCCAAAACCAGCAGACGGTGAGCCTGCTTTAATTAGTTTTGATGAAGTAGAAACGATGTTCCATGAGTTTGGGCACGCATTACATGGTTTGTTTGGAGATCAGCAATATGCTTCAATTTCAGGAACAAGTACAGCAAGAGATTTTGTTGAATTTCCATCTCAAGTAAATGAAAATTGGGCAACACATCCAGAGGTTTTAAATAACTACGCTTTACATTATAAAACAGGAGAAGTTATTCCAGATACTTTATTGAAGAAAATTAAAGATGCTGGAACTTTCAATCAAGGATATTCGATTATTGAAAACTTATGTTCTTCTAACTTAGATATGCAATGGCATACAATTAGTGTTGATTCAAATGTTGATGATGTTGCAAAATTTGAAAAAGAAGCTTTAGCGAAAATGAAATTAAATGTAGATGAAATTCCACCAAGATATCGTTCTACATACTTTGCACACATTTTTAGCGGAGGATACGCTGCAGGTTACTATTCTTATTTATGGACAGAAATGTTAAGTCATGATGCATACGATTGGTTCAAGAATAACGGATTGTTAACACGTGCTAACGGAGATAAATTCCGTAAAGAAGTATTATCAAGAGGTAGCACAATGGATTATGCAGAAATGTATAAAACTTTTGCAGGTAGAGATCCTCAAGCCGAACCAATGTTAAAGGCAAGAGGATTAAAGTAAATTTTCATATTAAAATATGAACTACTTAAGAGAGACTTATTTTTTCGATTATAGTAATGAAGTAATTCAGAATGTAATCTCAGAATTTAAAGATGAATCGTTGACAGATAAAGAAAAAACGATTCGTATGTACACAAAAATTCGAGATGAATGGCGTTATGATCCGTATACAATAAGTCTCTCTAAAGAAAAATATAAGGCCAGTCATATTGGTCAGATTTCTTCAGGGAATTGTGTCGAGAAATCCATTTTACTAATTGCTTGTTTAAGAGCTCTAGAAATTCCGGCAAGATTACACTTAGGAAAAGTAAAAAACCATATTGCTGTTGAACGTTTAACTGAAAAGTTTGGTTCTAATGAATTGACTCCTCATGGAATGGTTAATGTAGAGTTAGATGGGAAATGGTTGAAAATGTCACCGGCATTTAATACAGCTTTATGCAAAATGTTTAATGTTGATCCATTAGATTTTGATGGAGAAAATGATTCATTTTTGCAGCAGTATAACAGTTCTGGAAGCCTGTTTATGGAATATGTTGATGATTACGGTCATTTTGAGGATGTTCCAGTAGAATTTATGGTGAATAATATCAAAGAACACTATCCGCATATTTTCGATGTAGATAATATTACAGAATTCAAATTATAGTTTTCGAAATTTATATGAACGAATATTACGATAACGAAACATTTACCAAAGTCAGTTTTACTAGTGAGCAACTTAGTAAAACTGACTTTGATTCTTGTACCTTTAAAAGTTGTGATTTATCGGAGCTTCATATCAATAATTCTGAATTTCTAGAATGTGAGTTCATTGACTGTAACTTGAGTAATACTCGTTTAAAAGATTCTAGTTTTAAAGACACTCATTTTTACAATTCAAAACTTTTAGGTGTCAAGTTTTATGAAGTTGATCCTTTCTTACTAAGAATGAATTTTAAAGATTGTCAATTGGATTATGCTTCTTTTTATCAATTAAAAGTGCAAAATTTTCAGTTTGTAGATTCAAGTATCAAAGAAGTAGATTTTACCCAAGCAGATGTTCAATTTTCTTATTTTGATAATTGTGATTTATTGGGATCTATTTTTGAAGAAACAGATTTACGAAATGTAAATTTTAAAACATCACGTAACTTTTCAATAGATTTGGAAACTAACAAAGTAGAAAAAGCTATATTTTCAAAGGATAATGTTGCTAACTTGTTAGAGAAGTATAAAATCAGGTTAGAATGATTTTTGAATAAACAGAAAATAAAAGTGCTATGATTGATTTTGAAAAGTATTATGGAAATTTAGATGTTTATGGTTTGGTTGAAATAATTGAATCTATAGATGAATATGATCCTAAAGTCATCAAGTATTGTTTGTATAGACTTGATGAGTTGAAAGTTCCTAAAGAATCAATTTTAGAGGCTTCCGAAACAGCTTTGTCTAGGAGGTTTTTTAAGTATTTTTCTACGTTTAAATATCTTAAAAAAGAAACAATTTATCTTGACAGCTATTTTTTCAGTGAAGAAGAGGTGAAGAATATTTTTTATGCAACTCACCATAATTATATTCAATATGTAAATAATGCTACATTAAATATGCCTACATAAACAAAAACTTGAAAAAACAAAGTAAATTTACAATCAGGATTTATTTCAAAAATTAATGTCAAAAGAAATAGAACAAAGTCTAGAAAAAATACCAGTAATTAATTGGTTAGTAAGATTTGGGAAACAAATTAAAATTCCAGGTCTAGAAGGACTATCGTTGTATGATGTTCTTGAAATGTATGTCATTGGAATTGTAAAAGGTGCATTAACTACAAGAGCAGGAGGAATTGCGTTTAGTTTTTTTATGGCAATCTTTCCTTTTTTACTTTTTATACTTACGTTGATTCCGTATTTACCTATTGATGGATTTCAAGAAGGTTTATTTGATTTAATTCGTGAAGGATTACCTCCAAAAACTTTTGATGCAGTTAATGGTGTGATTAAAGATATTTTAAATAATCAATATGGAGGATTACTATCCTTTGGTTTTTTAGCGTCCATATTTTTAATGACAAATGGAGTTAATGCAATATTCGGAGGATTTGAATACTCTTATCACGTTCGAGAGTTCAGAAATGTATTTAGAACTTACGTAGTTTCGCTTGGAGTTTCATTACTAATGTCTTTTTTCTTAATCATTACTGTTACATTAATTATCTTATATCAAATAGCATTATCTAAAATAGATGACATTGGTTGGTTTGATACCGGAGAACTCAACCTGTTTTATTTAGGAAGAGGATTGTTATTCTTAATAATGATTTACACTGTAGTGTCTTTATTATTTAGATATGGAACAAAACAAGGAAAGCAAATTAAGTTTTTTTCACCAGGAGCTTTATTAACAACAGTAGTGTCTTTGTTTACATTTTATCTTTTTGGTATTTATGTGGTTAAGTTTGCTAAATACAATCAATTATACGGTTCAATCGGAACTTTATTAATCTTAATGTTATTCGTTTGGTTGAATGCAATTGTATTATTACTTGGTTTTGAATTGAATGCGTCTATATATCAGTTAAAACGTCGAAATAAAACTTCATAATCCGCCAATAAATTCGGATATTTGCAGGCTGAAATAAACACTATTTATTTTTTAATCGATTTATAACTTATGAAACCAGGAATTCCAAAGGGAACAAGAGACTTTTCATCTACTCAAGTAGCAAGAAGAAACTTTATATTTAATACGATAAAGCATTCTTTTGAATTGTACGGTTTTCAACCTATTGAAACACCGAGTTTCGAGAATTCATCAACCTTAATGGGTAAGTATGGAGAAGAAGGAGATCGATTAATCTTTAAGATTTTAAATTCTGGAGATTATTTAAATAAAGTAGATGAGAATTTATTAACAGAAAAGAATAGTACTAAAGTAACTACTCAGATTTCTGAAAAGGCATTACGTTACGATTTAACAGTGCCTTTTGCACGATATGTTGTACAGCACCAAAATGAAATAACCTTTCCTTTTAAGCGATATCAAATTCAGCCAGTTTGGAGAGCAGATAGACCGCAAAAAGGACGTTTTAGAGAGTTTTATCAGTGTGATGCAGATGTGGTAGGAAGCCAATCGTTATGGCAAGAAGTTGAATTTGTACAATTATATGATTCAGTTTTTAGTAAGTTAAATGTTCAAGGAACGACGATTAAGATCAACAATCGTAAAATACTATCTGGAATAGCTGAAGTTATTGGAGCAAAAGATAAACTTATTGATTTTACAGTTGCATTAGATAAACTAGATAAAATTGGTAAGGATGGTGTTGTAAAAGAAATGTTAGAGAAAGGTATCTCTGAAGAAGCCATTGAAAAAGTTCAACCTTTGTTTGATTTTACAGGAACCAATAATGATAAATTAAATTCTTTAGCTGAAATGTTATCTTCTTCTGAAGAAGGAACAAAAGGAGTAGAAGAATTACGTTTTGTAATTGATAGTGTAGCAGAATTAGGATTACAAACTTCAGATTTGGATGTAGACGTAACCTTAGCTAGAGGATTAAATTATTACACAGGCGCAATATTTGAAGTTTCAGCTCCAAAGGAAGTGAAAATTGGTTCTATCGGTGGCGGAGGAAGATATGACGATTTGACTGGAATTTTCGGCTTAAAAGACGTAAGTGGTGTAGGAATTTCATTTGGTTTAGATCGAATTTATTTGGTAATGGAAGAATTAGGGCTATTTGAGGCAGTTGAATTACCAAAGCCAAAAGTATTGTTCTTAAACTTTGATGAAAGCGAATCTTTAGCTAAAATGAAGGCAATTAATGAGTTACGAGCTAATGGTGTGAAGACAGAGCTATACCCAGATGTTGCTACAAGTAACAACCAACAAAAGAAGCAATGGAAGTATGTTGATAAAAGAGGCATAGAATTTGTAATTACTTCCATTGAAGATGAGCAGTTAAAGTTCAAAAACACAAAAACAAGAGAAGAAAAACTCCTTACAATCAAGGAAATAATTAAAATAGTACAATAAAAAGAACTTTTTGTTTTATCTTTACAAAAAAACATTAAACAAAAAGTTATGTTCGAGATCCACAATAATATGACAGACGATAGAATAGACGAAATAGGTGAGAACCACGTTGGAACATCTGCAACAACGCCATTAAGAGCTGACGCATTTGATATTTCAGATGAAGAAAAGATTGCAAAAATCCAGGAAAGCGTAAAAGATATTCTTATAACGTTAGGTATGGATTTAACTGATGACAGTTTACAAGGTACGCCAAAACGTGTTGCAAAAGCTTTTGTTAATGAGTTATTCATGGGATTAAATCCAAAGAATAAACCAAAGGCATCAACTTTTGATAATAATTATAAATATGGAGAGATGTTAGTAGAGAAGAATATCATTGTGTATTCTACTTGTGAACATCACTTATTACCAATTATAGGTAGAGCTCATGTTGCTTACATCTCTAATGGAAAAGTAATTGGTTTATCTAAAATGAACCGTTTAGTTGAGTATTTCGCTAAGCGTCCACAAGTTCAAGAGCGTTTAACTATGCAAGTAGTACAAGCAATGCAAGAAGCTTTAGGTACAGATGATGTTGCGTGTGTAATTGATGCAAAACATTTATGTGTAAACTCTCGTGGTATTAAAGATATTGAGAGTTCAACTGTAACGGCTGAATTTGGTGGGAAATTCAAAAACAAAGAGACTAAAAGAGAATTTTTAGACTACATTAAATTGAATACAACTTTTGATTAGTTTTTAATCTAGTAAGTATATATAACAAACAGGAAAAAGCGGCTTTTAGCCGCTTTTTTTATTTACCATCCTAAGTAATAATCTTTATCTAACCAATCTGGACATTCTAAGTCATATTTCTCTCGCATAATATGTTCTGTTACACAAAATGCTCCTTCAACCCATCCCTGCTGATCTGAATAGGCTTCTCCAGCAATAAATATGCGCTCTTCTTCAAATGGTTGTCTTATGTAAGGCATTACATCCCAAACTTTATATTCGTTTTTCCAAGCGTGATATCCTCCTCCATAAGGATCTTTAGTCCAATCTTTATAAGCTGAGGTATATGGTGGTGGTACTTCTACATTTGGTCCATGTAGTTCTCGTACTTGATTCATTACTTCTCCAACCATCATTTTACTTGCGTGTTCATAATTAGCATAATTGCTGTTTTTTGCACGTACTAATTTCGTTTCTCTAGTTTGAAATTTCTCTCCAGCTTCTAATGCTTGCCAAAAAGTAACAGTTCTCATATCATTATAACTAGCTAAAAATAACGAGTGAGAATTTACAGGATCAACACCAAAATAATAACATTGTCTCATTGGTAAATCTGTAATAGATTCTCCTGCCATTGCTCCTAAACCAGCTTCCCACCAAGGTTCTTCAAAACCAAGTAATATTTTAACTGATGGTTCTGGAATAACAGAGTTTAGATTGTTATGCAGTTTGTGATTTTTTTCTGGATTGAAGAAGAAATTGTCTTGATCTAGTAACTCCAAAGAACGTTTTGGCATTCCTAGAATGATATCCTTAGCTTCAACTTCGTAGTATTCTTCTTTCTTTAAATTGTAAAAAGTCAAAATGTATTTGTACTCACTAAGTTTATCTTTGTTTCTTCTGAACGTTTTTAGTTTATTTCGAGTGTAAATCGTTCCACCTTGTTGAATGAAATCATCTCCTAAACAGGTTAATATTTGATCATATCCACCTTCAATAGTTTTATATTTCACGGAGTCACTAGCAAAATCTCCCACCATGTATGGGAAAGCTTCGGCAGCATTCCAGTTGATCGTATTTGAATAATAGCCTCCTGCTTGTGCTAAGAACTCATAACATTCTTGAGAAGAACGGTCTTTTAATAAGTTCCAAAATCCGATTTTATAAACTTTTATTCCTTTGTATGGTCCATCAAATTGATAAACAAGTTCTTGTTTAACACGGTTCCATTCTTCACGTGGATTAGGATTTTCTTGAATTTGTTTTAATGAATATCCATCTGCTTCTAGAACCTCACTAATAATTTCTGTGAAAATATCATCTGAACTCTTTCCTTCAAACCGTTCTTCAACAAAATATCGAGTTTTAAACTTTTCTCCAGTAATTTGAGATTGAGAAAATCTATTGGCAAAGAAGCGTTGCTTTCTTAAATAATATAAATGATGATTAGCATCACCCATTGGAAAATCAATTGGATTTAAACCATACTGAGTAGAAAATACATCTTCAATTAACGCAGTTACAATTTTCTGTTCCGTCATATATCGCATTCCTCCAAGTTCTCCAACTACATTCATTCCTGGAAGTTTTACGGATTCTAATCTTCCTCCGATACGATCACTCATTTCGAAAATAGCCACCTCTAAATCCAGTTTTTCTCCTTTTGTATTGGTTCCGTTTAATAATCTGTAACCAGAATACAATCCTGAAGCTCCAGCACCAACAATAGCAACGTCTAATTGTTGTCTTTTTGCTTCTTTAGTTAAAAATCGATTACTGATTTCACCTCGTACAACTGGCCATTGAATTTTAAAATGTGATATATCAAACTTTGTTTTTCCTTTAACAGCTAAGTCAGAAAGAATTTTACCTAATAAAGGAATGAATTTAGCAGCCCAACCACCAGTGTATACAATAATGTTTTTATGATTATGTACCCAATTAGGAAGTGTATCTAACATCAACTCTTTATTGTTATTGTTTAAAGTGATTAAACAAGTAGAGGTGAATTCTGGATTATCATCCAAGCCAATCATATGGTCTCTAACCCAAGCTGAGTTTAGTGCTAAACTTTCTTCACTCGGAATTCCGGTTCTATCTGAAGGATCTTTAAGAATGCGATCTGGAATATCTGGTGCTACACGAATGTATCCTGGATTTGCCCAATTTTCCTCAGGGAAACCATAAAATAAACTTGTGTTTTGTGGTTTTTGAAATACAAACCAAGTTGGTAATTTTATATCCTCAGTTTTCTTATAATAAGCTGAAGACATTTCCCAGATATCAACATTTACAGATAGTCCGAAATGTTTTAGAATATCGTTTACAAAAGCTCCTGGAGTAATAACTAATTTTTCTGTAGTGTACAGGTGTTCTGCAGTTTCTACATTTATTATTCCAGTGTTTAAGGATTGAATGTTAGTTACAGGAGTGAATTCTAACAAATCAATATTTCCTGCGTTATTTGCAATATTGAATAAAGCTTTTAATGTTGCTTTTAAATCAATGATTCCGCCATCATTTTGAAAGAATCCATTATAGTCTTCTGGAATATCTTTGAAAGGAAACTGTTCTTGAATTTGAGCAGCGTTTAAAGGAGTGTAGGGGATATGTAATTTATCCATTACATCCATGGCAGCTTGAATTCCTCCTTCTTGAGAACTAATACTTGGATCTCCAAACCATAATGATCCTACTTTGTCAATCAGTTGCTCGTCTGTTGTTTTTTGAAGTTTCTCCCAATATGGAATAGATTCTAAAGCGAGTTTAGACATGTATTCTTGAGCATATTGAACTCTAAATTGACGGGAAAGTCCGGCAGAACTTCCTTTGTCATTAAAAAAGCCAAATTGTTCTAAAACAAGTACGTTTTTGTTGCTGTTAGCTAACTCAGCCGCTGTTGCTAATCCCATGGCACCACCACCAATGATAATAATATCGTATTCGGTTTTCATGATAATCTCTAATAAAGGTTAATAGTAAGTTTTGATAGCATTAAATTACTGACTATCTGACTTCGCTTGTGAGATTAAACCATGACTGTAACAGATTAAGGTATAAGTGAAAATATGTGAATCTTATAAATAAAAAAAGCGGCTAATAAAGCCGCTTTTTAAATATTGTGTATCTCTTAATTACGAGATTAAATTGTCAATTTTTTCCTTCTCTTCCGCAGCAAGAGCAGCATCAACCAAGATACGTCCACTGTGCTCATCGATAGTAATTTTCTTTCTGTTAGCAATTTCTAATTGAACTTGTGGTGGAATTGTAAAGAAAGAACCTCCAGCAGCTCCACGCTCAATTGATACAACAGCTAATCCGTTTTTCACTTTATTACGAATTCTTTTGTAAGCAGTTAATAGGTGAGCATCGATTGATTGAGAGAACTCTTCAGACTTTTGAATTAATAATTGCTCTTCTTTCTCAGTTTCCTTTAAGATAGCGTCTAACTCAGATTTTTTAGCATTTAAATGTCCTTCTTGTAAGTTTAATTTCTCTTTTGTAGAATCAACAACTTGTTTCTTTTGAGAAATCTTTGCTTTGAATTCCTTAATTCTTTTTTCTGCTAATTGAATTTCTAATTCTTGGTATTCAACTTCTTTACTTAAAGAGTCAAATTCTCTATTGTTACGAACATTCTTTTGTTGTTCAGCGTATTTTTTAATTAACGATTTAGACTCTTCGATAGCTAACTTTTTGTTACTGATATCTGTATTTAAGTTATCAATATCTTGTGCTAAGTTTGAAAGTCTAGTATTTAATCCGGCAACGTCATCTTCTAAATCTTCTACTTCTAAAGGTAATTCACCACGAACACTTCTTATCTCATCAATTCTAGAGTCAATTAATTGTAAGTCGTATAGCGCTCTTAATTTTTGTTCTACCGTTACTTCTTTTTTTGCCATTGTCTATTAAATATAATATATTGGATTTGTTCTCTTTTCGCTTAAACGAATCGCAAAATTAGTAAATTTTTTTGTAAGATGGTCAACTAAAAGGTTTTTTGTAAACTGTTCACTTTCATAATGTCCAACATCTGCTAATAAAATGCGGTTTTCAGCTTTATAAAATTCGTGATATTTAAAGTCTGCGCTGATGTAAGCATCGGCTTTTTCGCGAATAGCATTTGAAATAGCAAAACTACCTGCGCCACCTAAAACAGCTACTTTTTTAACTGATTTTCCTATTAGTTTTGAGTGACGAACACATCCTGTTTTAAATGTTGATTTTACCAATTTTAAAAACTCATTTTCATCAATTGCTTCTTCAAACTCACCGATCATTCCCATTCCAACATTTTGTTGTTTGTTGTTTAAAGTAATAACTTCATACGCTACTTCTTCATAAGGATGATTTTGAAAAAGTTGTCCTAAAATTTTACCTTCAAGATGACTTTCAAAAGTTACAGTGATACAGGTTTCTTCCTCATATTGTAACTCACCTTTTTTACCTACAGTAGGGTTTGAATGTTCATTTCCTCTATAACTTCCTTTACCTTCAACATTAAAAGAACAATTGTCGTAATTCCCAATATTTCCAGCGCCAGCTTCGAATAATTTCTCTCTTAGGTTATTTGCGTCTCTAAACGGAACATAAGTGGTTAGTTTTTTTATGTTTCCTTTTTTAGGAATTAAAGTTTTTGTGTTTTGTAGTTGTAAAACTTCACACATTTTAGCAGAAACACCTACATTAGAATTGTCTAAAGCTGTGTGTGTCGCATAAATAGCAATATCGTTTTTTATAGCTTTTAAAACCGCTCTTTCGACATAATTATTACCATTTAATTTTTTTAATCCACCAAAAATAATTGGATGGAAGCTTACTATTAAATTACAGTTGTTTTCTATTGCTTCATCTACAACTTCTTCTAACGTATCTAAAGTTACTAATACACCCGTAACTTCTGTTTTATAGTTTCCAACTAATAAACCAACATTATCAAAGTCTTCAGCATAAGAAAGTGGAGCAATTTCTTCAATATGATTTGTTATATCTCTAATTGTCATCGTATGAATTTATCAATATCAAAGTTAAGATTTTTAATGTATTTTCGTTTCGATGAAACTAATTCGTTTTTTATTATTTCCATTTGCTATTGTATATGATTTTATCACGCGTTTGAGAAACTTTTTGTTTGATATAAACGTTTTAAAATCAACTTCATTTGATATTCCAGTAATTGCTGTTGGCAACTTAACAGTTGGAGGTACTGGGAAAACTCCTCAAATTGAATATTTGATTCGATTATTAAAAGACCAATATAAAATAGCTGTTTTAAGTCGAGGGTATAAAAGAAAAACAAAGGGTTTTCAGTTGCTTAATGACAAACATTCTGCAGAAGATGTTGGTGACGAGCCATTGCAGTTTTATTCGAAATTCGATGGAATTCATGTAGCTGTAGATGCAGATAGAACAAATGGAATAACTGAATTACAAAAACAGATACAACCTGAAATAGTTCTATTGGATGATGCATATCAGCATAGAAAAGTGAAAGCTGGATTTTATATACTGTTAACCAAGTACAATGATTTGTATGTAAATGACTTTTTATTGCCAACAGGTAATTTAAGAGAAAGTAGGAGTGGAGCTAAAAGAGCGGATATGGTAGTGGTAACTAAATGTCCAAATGAACTTTCAATGCAGGAGCAGGAATCGATTCGTTTAAAATTGAAGTTAAATGGCAATCAAGAACTGTTTTTTAGTAAAATAGAGTACAATCAAGAGTTAAAGGGGAATATCAATCCTTTGGCTTTAGATAGTTTAGAAGAAGAAGTTGTTTTGGTTACTGGAATAGCTAATCCGATTAGTTTATTTGAGTATTTAAAAGAGGGAAAAGTAAACTACACACATATCAAATATCCTGATCATCATCATTTTTCAGAACATGATATCGAAGGGATTAAAACAGCTCAAAGTAGATTAGAAACTGAGCATAAAATAGTATTAACTACTGAAAAAGATTATGTTAGATTAAAGGGAAAATTAGAGAACCTTTATTATCTAGAAATTCATAATTCTTTATTTAATCAAGAGAAAGCGTTTGCTTCAAGGATACTAGAATTTGTTGAAGGCTAATTTTCCGTATATTGGCACTGTTTTTGAAAGGTTTATGTTGTAAAGATTTTTTAAATGAAACACTTTTTACTTTCTACGATATTGTTTTTTACAATTTCTTCCGTATTTGCTCAAGAGAAAATTCATATCAATTGGCAACCAACTTTACAAGATGCAATTGAAAAATCCAAAGACGAAAATAAACTTATTTTAGTTTATTTTACGGGTTCAGATTGGTGTGGGCCTTGCATCAACTTGGATAAAAATCTATTTCACACCGAAATATTTAAAAAGTTTTCAGAGGAGCATTTAGTATTATATATGGCTGATTTTCCTAGAAATAAAGATTTAGTTTCTAAAGAAAATAGAAAAATAAATAAACAGCTGAGTGAAAAATACGGACAATCTTCGTTTCCAACAATTTTATTTGTTGATGATAAAGGTACTGAATACGGCCGAAAAAATGGATCGTACTTACCAGAATACTACTTCCCGTTTTTTGAAGAAATGGTTAATCAGTTTAAATAGTTAAGTTTGTTGTGTAAAGCAACCATTCTATCTCACATAAATGAAGTCATTCATATATCTATTTCTATTTTTAGGTTATATCAATATAGCTTATGGACAATTGGCAATTATTAAAGACGTTGATGGCTATACAAATGTGCGAGAGCTCCCTAATATTGACTCTAGAATAATTTATAAGTTAACAGAATCTGAGGTGTTTATTTTTGAATTACCAGAAGAAAATAAGGATTCGAATTGGATTCCTGTATTTATTTCAAAGAACAAGTATTCTTTAGGTAATTCAAAAAATTTAAATTATTTAGAAGGGTTTATTCATAAGTCACGTTTACAACCAATAGAAGAACTTCCCGATTACAATGGGAACAATTTTTTCTTTAAATACAAATTAGAGAGTTTTAGTGATAAGAACAAAATTTGTGATTACAAGGATAATTTTCTAATGCAGATTAATGGCAGGAATATTTATGGGACAGATGGAAATAAACCTAAAACTGAGGTTAAAGGAATTGATATAAAATATAATGGTGTATTAGTAGAAGTCCCAAAAATATTTTATGAAGATATTTTTGAGTGCTCCAATAATTTCAAAGTGATTAAGAATAAAGAAGACTTTATTTTGTATCAATGGAATAGTGATGGAGCTGGAGGTTATCTAATTGCATGGGTAATTGGAGATAATTCCATCAAACAGCGCCTGGTATTTATACCTTAACAACTACTTTTAAATATTACTTGCTACAATTCTCGCAATAGGTAGCTCTCAAATATTCATCTTCTAATAACTGAAATGTAACTCCTTTTTTAAGTGCAGAGTTATATAAACTACAAAAACGTTTCTGATTCATATTTATAGCATTTAACATAACGGTTCTATATTCTTCTGTACTTGTGAGTTCTTCTTTTGTAATAGTTAAATTCAAATAATAGAAAAGTAAATCTTCATCAACAGTAATGTCATTCACTTTATTTTCTATGGTGTGAATTGCATCGTAAATACTAGAATAATATGTAAAGAATTGAGCGATACTCAAGTAATCAAAATCCGATAAGACTAAATCTTGATACGATTTTAAAACATAATCCACAGATTTATCTTTTCCGTCGTGATCGTTCTTACGTAAATCTTCTTCTGCTTTTATGATATGATAGTTAACAATCATCTTATCAATTAAGTCTTTAGAAATCCCATATTTTTCAAGATTTAAAATTTGATTCTTAAACTGATTTCTATCTATTTTTCTGGCTTTATGCTTCCAGATAATAAACTTTAAAACCGCCAAATTGTATTTTAATCGTTTGTCGTTAGGTTCTAACTTTTCAAGCTGTAATAACTCTTTTTCAACATTTAAAGTTTGTCTTAAGTCTACGAAATACTTGAAAATACAATTTTTAGTAAGTAAACGTAAGTATCTTTTACTTTTAGGAATCTTCATGTTTTTCAATACCTGAGGTTTGAACTTATCACGAAGGCGATCTAAAATAGAATTTTGAATAGCGCATGCATCCTCTAATTTATCAGCGCGAACAGCTTTGTTGAAAAGTGTTACTAGTTGATCTACATGTAACTTCTTGTACTCGTCTTTCTTTTCTAAAGACAATACAACAACGGCTTTTCTGTGGTTTCTTAGTATCGGTTCTAAGTTAACGGCATATTCATTTATAAGTTTAGCTTTTACCTTTTTCTTCGGTAATGAAACTAATTTCTTATGCTTAGTTTTTTTAATGTCTTTAAAGAACTCTACCCAATTTTCCGAAGTAGAAATTTTCGTTACAATACTTGGTTCTTGAAAGGATTGTAGAGAACCAGCAATACTTTTGGCTCTTTGATTTTGAAGAGTGAAATTCCTTTCAGTACTTCCTTCTACAGATGCATAAGCATTAATGTCAATCTTTTTGATATTGTAATCTGTGAGTTGTAACGAATCGTATAAAGGCTTTATGTCTTCTGGTTTATACTCTGATTTGTCTTTTTCAAAAGGTATAGAAAACGTTAGTTTCTTGTACTTTGTAACAATATCATTTTTGTTAGATGTAATTTTTTTGTTCTTGTAGGTAATATCATCTAAATAAACTCCCATATCCAATAAACCTCTAGGATACTTTTCTAAGTTGTAAATTGTATAATATTTACAAAAGGCTTTATTGTGTAAGAATAACAAATTGAATTCGATTTCTTCCTTTTGCAAGTTTGGAGGAACTTTACCGATATAAACGCGATATCTATTTCTACCAGCACTCTTTAATTTTCCAGGCTTATTAATTTCATAAACTGGAGGTAATAACACTCCACGAATTTGAGAAGGTTTTACTTCTTTATCACAAGAATATCGTTTTCTTCTAACAATATCTACTGCAATTCCATCGCCTTTTTCTTTAAATAAAGCGTTGTACCAACTTTTATTGTTAACCTCAAAATATAGCTTATTGTCTTCTAAACGCACACCAAATCTTACGTAGTTAGGTTTTTGTTTAAAAACCTTTGTAAACGCATTACATTTATTTTCTCTGTCCCCATCAGGAAAATAAATACCATAGGTATGTTGTTGTGCACTTGCTATTAATGAAATAGCAAATGCTAGTAGTAAGAGTTTATTTTTCATTTTTCCCCCAGCTTAAGATACGAAAATCTATAGCTATCATGTTAATATAGTATTACTTAATGAATTGAAGCCCCATTCAATTCAAAAAGAAAACGCCAAAATTAACATAAAATTGTTCATATTCTAATTTTTGTTAAAATTTATATGGATTAGTTGTTGAATAGGAGGGAGTTGAGGTTTTTGAATTTACTATTGAAATGATATTTAGTTAAAAGAATTCGGAATTGTAATTAGGATACTTTGTGTTATTAGTTAGTTAATTGGAAAAGGATTGAAGAATTCATAGCAATAAAACAATAAACCTCTGAGAATCTCAGAGGTTTATTGTTTCTAAATATTTTAAATTGTAATGGTTAAGAACCTAAAGTGTTTACTATCTAAACAAACTTTTTACCAAAAGAATCTCTTGCTTCAGCCATTATTTTTTTAATGTCTTGATCATCTTTTCTAGGACAAATCATAATAATGTCCTTCTTTTCTACTACAATAAAATCTTCTAATCCTTGAATAACAACTCGTTTCCCGTTTTCAGTACGAATCATATTTCCTTTGGCATCTCTAAAGATTACGTTTGCACCAACTACAGCATTTTCATCTTCATCTTTTTTAAGCTTTCCGTATAAAGATCCCCAAGTACCTAAATCGTTCCATCCAAAATCAACAGGAAGTACATGAACATTTTTCGCACGCTCCATAATTCCAAAGTCAATTGAAATGTTTTCGCAATTTTTATAGTTGTTCTTGATGAAGTCATCTTCAAAATCTGTGTTGTATACATTATTTCCATCATCAAGTACATTTACCATATCAGGTAAATATTCCTTAAAAGCGTTTAAAATGCTTTTAGCAGACCAAACAAAAATACCAGCATTCCATAAATAATCACCACTAGATAAAAATGATTCAGCTGTTTCTAAATCAGGTTTTTCGGTGAAGTTTTTTACTTTTTTTATTTCAGATTCAGCATTTTCATACTGAATATAGCCATATCCTGTATTTGGATGATCTGGTTGAATTCCTAAAGTCATTAAAATGTCATCTTTAGCGCAGGCTTCAAATGAAGTTTGAATATTTCTTAAGAATTCACCTTCGTCTTTAATCCAGTGATCTGATGGTGCTACTAAAATCACAGCATCTGGATTTTGATTGTATATTTTTAAGGCAGAATACAAAATACAAGGTGCAGTATTTCGCATTACAGGTTCCAATAATAATTGTTTTGTATTAAGTTGGGGAATTTGTTGAAGTACTAATTTTTCGTAATTCTCATTCGTTGCAATTAAAATATTACTTGTTGGTACAAGTTCATTAATACGTTCAAAAGTTCTCTGGATTAAAGATTGTCCAGTTCCTAACATATCGTGAAATTGCTTTGGAAATTTTTGTGTACTTACTGGCCAGAATCTAGATCCGACTCCACCAGCCATAATTACTGCATAAAAATTGTTCTTCATAGGAAAGTTTGATTTTATTGGTTAACGGGTATAACTTCAACATTTTGATTAAAAAGATAAACGCGTTTGTCAGTTAAGTTAAGGCATTCATAGCGCGTTCTTCTTTTATATCCACGTTTGTAAAGTGTATTTCTATATTGAAAAATACTGCCTTGTGGAATATCAAATATAAAACTCTTTCCCGGTTCTGCCATACCTTCTCGTAATGCTAATGATAATTTTACATCTGCATCGGTACTTGCTTTTGGGTTTTTCATATGATTTGCTAAGTACGGAAGTATGTTTGTTGGGTAAATATCTGGACGCAAAAAAGGTAGCATTAAATGCTGAAATACAGTTTTCCATTCTTTTCCATGAGGCTGCACACGTCCAAATTTTTTATACGTAACATGATGAGCAATTTCATGAATTAATGTCAATAAAAACTGATGTTTATTTAGGTTGTTATTAACTGTAATTTGTGTTTTTCCGTTTGGTAAGGTTCTGAAGTCACCATGTTTGGTTTGTCGTTGATTTACAATTTTCAGGTTTACCTTGTGTTCGTTAATTAAATAGATAACGATCGGAACAGCATTTTCGGAAATGTATTTTTGTAGGGTGTTCGTCAATGTTTTTATTTATGGCGTTGAGCTAGAAACTTGTAATACTTTACCATTATAAATTTTGTTACCAGTTAAAGCAAAATTAAAAATGTAATCGGCCATTTCTTTCGCAGTTATTGGCGCTTGATAACCAGGAAAAGCTTCTTCTAACATTTCTGTTTGAACAGCTCCTAAAGCTAAAACATTAAATGCAATTCCTTTTTCTTTATATTCTTCAGCAAGCAATTCTGATAGTGTAATAACGGCTCCTTTTGCAGAACTATAAGCAGCTAACCCAGGGAATTTCATACTTCCTTGAATACCTCCCATACTACTTATCGTTACAACATGACTTCCTGATTTCATTGCAGGAATTAGTTTTTGTGTAAGTTGAGCAACAGCAAAAACATTTACTTGGTATACTTTTAAAAAATCTTCAGCTGTAATCTCTTCAAATGGTTTGTTCACTAGCATTCCTGCATTGTTGATTAAAACATCAACTCGACCAAATTTTTCAAGTATAATTGAAGCCGCTTTTCCTAAAGAATTTTCATCCATTAAGTCGGTTGCGATAGGAAGTATATTGGCATTGTTTACTTTTTCTAACGGACCACTATTCCTTGATAGTGCAATAACTTGATGTCCTTCCTGCGCAAATTGTTGTGCTAGTTGAAAACCAATTCCTCTACTAGTTCCTGTAATTACAATATTTTTTTTCATCATTTGGTTTTATAAAAGATCAAGTTCTAAGAAATCTAAAAAACTATCTCCAGAAGCATCGCTATAATTGTCGTAGTTTATTTTTTGAATTGAGTCGGTGTTTAGTCCTTCTTCAATTTCAATAAATCTAAAGATAAAGGTTTGAGTTCTTACAATAATCCATGGTGTTGCTAGTCCTAATGTAAGAACAGCTAATAAGAAATTAACTACTAATAATTCGAATATATCACCAGCTTTGGCCGTGAAATTAAATCCAATGTTTCTTCCGTTTTGCGTTATTTTCGTGTTCTCTGCATAATAGCTATACAATTCTTTGATATACCAAATTGTATAAATTCCTAAGGTTAAATAAAACAAGAAAAAGAACTTTAGATTAATCCAGAAAAGAGTATCTCCTTTTCCTTCAAAATCAAATGATAGATTTCCAAATCGTAGGTGACTAAAAATATATTTTCTTAAATCAACACTAAACCAAGCTCCATATATCCCTAAAGTTAGAATTGTTAATAATGTTCCGATTATACATTTCCAGAATAACTCCATTTTATCTCCTAAGTATGAAAAATGAATTCCTTTCCATGAACTTTTTGAAGAACGATATTTTACAGCACCATGTATAGCGAATGGAATTAATAAAATAAGCAAAAGGTAAAATACTGCTACCGTTATACCGGTGAATTTAGGATTATCTGTAAAAGTTCCGTAAAACAAGAATGCGTAAAATAAGAATATTACAGCATAGACTTTAAGGAATCCCGTGAATACTTCTTTACCTGTACCATGAAAAACAAAGCTATTTTTCTCTATTTCTGTTGATTTATAATGGTATTGTAACAGTTCTACTTTTGCCCAAGGATAATAAATACCAAGTGTAATTATAGTTAAGAAAATGTTCTTGAAAAAAATCAGCGCAAACTCGCTTCCTTTTCCAAAATAATTAAATTGTTTCTTATCCGAAAAAAGTCCAGAAAAACCTTCCATAAAATAACATGCTTATTAATAAATCAAAATTGCGATTTTATTTTCTGTTACACAACTTTTGACTTTTTATTACGAAATTATCTATTTTAGAGTTCTATTAAACTTAATTTTTTATTAAAAATGAGAAAATTACTACTTCTTAGTCTTTTTTTATTTTCTGTAATGACCTTGGTAGGTCAAACTACATATATCCATTGTGGGAAATTGATAGATACAAAAGCAGGAACAATTAAAACGAAGCAAACTATTATCGTTAATAAGAATAAAATAACTGGTGTTTTAGATGGGTATGCTGTTCCTAGAAACGGTAAGGATAAGATTATTGATTTAAAAGATAAAGTTGTAATGCCAGGATTAATTGATTTGCATGTGCATATTGAAAATGAGTTTGGACCAAGAACAAGATTAGAAAGATATGTTCTTGATGAAGCAGATGTTGCTTTTAATTCTGTAGGATTCGCGGAGACAACTTTGTTAAAAGGATTTACAACCGTTAGAGATTTAGGTGGAACAGGAGTTAATATTTCAATTAGAAAAGCTATTGATGCAGGTAAAATTCCAGGACCAAGAGTGTTTACTGCAGGAAAAGCTTTAGCAAGTACAGGAGGGCATGCAGATCCAACTAATGGAAGTAGAAGAGTCTTAATTGGAAACCCAGGTCCAAAAGAAGGAATTGTAAATAGTGTTGAAGATGCAAAGAAAGCGGTTCGACAACGATATAAAAATGGCGCAGATTGTATAAAAATTACTGCAACGGGAGGAGTTTTAAGTGTAGCGAAAAGTGGAGATAATCCTCAATTTACAATTGAAGAGGTAAAAGCAATCTGTGATATGGCAAAAGATTATGGAATGCATGTAGCTGCTCATGCTCATGGAGATGACGGAATGCAACGCGCGGTTCTTGGTGGAGTAAAAACTATTGAGCATGGAACATATATGAGCGAAGCAACAATGGATTTAATGAAGAAATACGACGTGTATTTAGTTCCTACGATTACAGCGGGTAAAGAGGTTGTAGATAAAGCTAAGGTAAAAGGGTATTATCCTGAAGTTGTTGTTCCTAAAGCATTGGCTGTTGGACCTCAAATTCAAGGAACATTTGCAAAAGCATATAAAAGAGGAGTTGGGATTGCATTTGGTACGGATGCAGGTGTTTTTAAACATGGAGATAATGCAAAAGAATTTGGTTTTATGGTGGAGGCAGGAATGCCAGCAATGGAAACAATTCAAGCTGCAACAGTTACTAATGCTAAAATTTTGAAAATGGAAAACGAAATTGGTCAAGTTAAAGCTGGTTTTTTCGCCGATATTGTAGCGGTAGACGAAGATCCAACGAAAAATATAAATACTATGGAAAAAGTAGTTTTTGTTATGAAAAATGGAGTGGTCTACAAGAATGAATAAAAAGTTCAAATTACACGTAACATAACCCTAAATGTTTCTACTAATACGTATAAATAGATTAGTTATGTTTACACTAAATAAATACTGGAGCAGGTTTAATTTTATAATTATCCCTGCTCTTCTTTTTTTAAGTCTGATAGTATTGTTGAAATCTGGTTCTTACAGCTCTCAATTATCTAATTATATTATTATAGATTTTTTGATTACTATTCCATTATGCTATTTCTTTTTAATCAGAAAGAAGGAGATCCCAAAAATTACTATTGTCTCTGTATTTATTATTGGAACGATTACTGCAAGCTTACTAATACCGAAAGAAGATCAGTCTTTATTAGATTGGGTGAAAGATTTTATTCTACCTGTTGTGGAGTTAGGAGTGTTAAGTTTTGTAATCTATAAAGCCAGATTAATTTTTAAATCGTTTAAAAAGAAAAAAGAAAATCTAGATTTCTATGATGCAATTCAAATTGCAACCAAGGAAATACTTCCTGAAAAAGTAGCTCATTTTCTAGCAACAGAACTTACTGTTTTTTACTATGTTTTTTTCGATTGGAAGAAATTAAAACCGAGTAAAAATTCATTTACATACACTAAAGAAGGAACATACTCAGGAGTATTGTTAGGATTGATATTGGTAGTTGTAATAGAAACTTCGGTATTACACGTTTTAGTGTCAAAGTGGAATGTAGGTTTAGCTTGGTTTTTATCTATTGTAAGTGTGTATACATTATTACAACTTGTAGCTCTTTTTAAATCGATGTTAAAAAGACCGTTAGTGTATAATGAAGAGAATAGAGAGTTACTGTTACGATTTGGTTTTGCCAGTTTTGCAAATGTTTCAATAAACAATATTGAAAAAATTGAATTAACCTCAAAAGAAATAGAGGATGATACTATTCAATACTTTTCATTTTTAGGAAAGTTATGCGGACATAACACAATTATTCATTTTAAAGAACCGATTGAATTTGAAAGTATTTACGGAATAAAAAAAGAAGCAAAATCACTGGCTTTAATTGTTGATGATAAACAAGCTTTCGTAAACTTAATTTCAGAATTGATTTGAATCAAAATAGGGTTAAATAGAAAGGACTACTCGTTATCCTAACAAATAGTCCTTTACAAACCAAATTAACTACTATAAATAATTATAATGAAACAAACTTTGATACAAATATACGTCAGAATTTCAGTGTGTTAAGTGAAATTCGATAAACGGTAGGAAGTGTTTAGTTAAATTAAAAAGGTCAAATAGATTATTCGGAAATGATATGTTGATATGCACCAATATCTGGAGCAGTGGTTCTATCCATTCCTAATAAATCTATAGATATAGAAGTTGCTTTTGCTTTGTTAATTGCATCACTATCTCCACCAATTCTAAAATCTTCATCAAATCGTCCAATAAAGTCTGGATTTCCATTAATGATATTGTTTAAATAATGTGTAGTGTCGTTAAAGTTTAATTCGTTATTGTTTACGAATGAGTTATTAAAATCATCGAATTTAATTAAGTTGTTTTCGATGAAATAATTGAATAACCCACCATCTAATTTATCTAAAACAAATTCAACATTATTACTACCATCAATAATACAGTTTGTAAAATTCGCAGCAATTAAATCTCTAGTTTCAGCAACCTCTTGGCCTTGATCATTTTCGAAAACAAAAAAGTTGTTAATTAATACGGCTGGTAAAGTTCGTAAACTATTGTTCCAGTAGTTAGCAAATGTAGAATGTGTAAAATTATATGAACCACCAACAGTTCCTGCTAAAGAAGCCTGTCCTGCATCTCCAATCACAGCATTACTTCCTTCAATTTGAGCTTCTCTTCCTAAAATTCCAAAACTAGAATTATTATAAATTTCGGTATTATCAATTTTAAGTGTTGGTACACCAGCCGTTCCTAAACTATCTACTAAAACCCCGATAATACCATTTTTAATTACAGTATGATTTAATTCGTTGTCTTTACTTCCAGCTCTCATCCAAATAGTTCCCCATTGTCCTGGTACATTGTCAAAAAATGGTTCTAATCGATCGCCTTCAAAAGTAACCTTATCACTTAAAGTTCCGTTTACTTTTAACGTTCCTTCATCATCAATAATTAATCCTGAATTGTCATGAAAATGAATTCGTGCACCAGCCTCAATAGTTAATGTTTTGTTTGCAGGCACTGCTGCATATCCATAAATTACATAAGGTTTTTCGTTAGTGAAAGTAAGTTCACTATCCTCTAAATATCTTCCTTGAATAGTTGTTGCCTGACCATCTAAGGTTAGTTGGTCTATTTCCATGGTTATAGGATCTCTCTCAGGGAAAATAAAAGTAGCATCTTGAACAAGTGTCACTAAATCTACATCTTGTTGATTATCTCCGTTATCAAAAAGAATTTTATCGGTGTATAAAGGATCTGGAACTGCGCTGAAGTCTATTGTAGTTTCAACAAAAACGAAAATACTATCGTTCGCTAAAATTTCAATATCCTGAAATATTTTTCCAGGAATTCCATCAACATTTAATCTATAATTTGAAGTAATACCATTTTCTAATCGAATTTGAGGAATACTAATTGCATCATCACTACGATTATAAACTTTTAAATTATACGTAGATGAACCGATATTACTGAAAATAGTATCTAAAAATACAGTGTCCTTTGAGAATTCTAATTTACCAGAGCTAGCAATTGTACTAAAATCTTTTCTACAAGAACTAACAGCAATGATAGCTACTAAAATAAGAACAGTCTGTATATACTTCATAATTTGGATTATTGCTTAATGATTTCTATTTCAAATAATTTACCCCAATTCTTCCCAGTTACAAATAAACGATTATTCTCTTTATCAAAGGCGATTCCATTTAAAACATCATCACCATCGTTAATCTTTTGTGTTTTTTTGATTTCTTTTACTAAATCTTTTAAAACAACAACTCCATCAACAACTCCATTTTCAGGGTTTATTATAGCTATAAACGGTTGTTGCCAATAATTAGCATATATTTTTCCATTTATATACTCTAATTCGTTTAATTTTTCTAAAGTTACTTTAGGAGTATATACCTGAATGCTTCTTTCTTCTTTTTGAGTTTTAGGATTTAAGAACCAAATTTTATTGGTTCCATCAGATTTTATAAGTTGAGTATCTGAATGTGTTAATCCCCAACCTTCAATACTTTTTTGATATTTAAACTCTTTAATTATTTTAAAAGTATCTAAGTCAAAAATAAAACCTTTACCTGCTTTCCAAGTCAACCAAAAAATTTGATTGTCAACAATAGTCATACCTTCACCAAAATATTTATCACTTAAATCGTATTGCTGTAGTACTTTTCCTGTTTCAATTTCTACTTTTCTTAACCAAGATTGTCCATTTCTTCCTGTTGTTTCATAGAGAAAACCATTATGATATTCTAATCCTTGTGTAAATGCTTTAGGATCATGTGGGAATGTATTAACTATTTTATATGTGTAATTGTCATATTCTTTATTAGAGAAAACTTCAACTGAATTATTCACTCTTTTTACTTTTCCTGGTATAAAGGCTAATGCTGTAATAGGATGTTTACCAACACCAAGTTCGGTAGTGTTAATCGTTGCTGAATTATTTTCTAAAGCTAAACGTTTCGTTCCTGCAAAAACATGAACACTGTCTATTTTGTTTCCATTTAATTGTTCAAATTTCACATTTACAGTTTGACCTAATGTCGTTTTATTTGGAACATTTAATTTGAAACGATAACTTGCTTCTCCACAAGAATTTAAAGTTAAAAGAAGTAAACTAAATATAGAAGCTTGTTTGATAAATTTCATATTACTTTGGTTGTGGATTGTTTTTGTGTAATTTAATTACAAATAAACTAATTTATTTGTTTGCAATTTAAAAAAAAGGGTTAAATTTGCACCCTCAAATAGCCATTGCAGGTTTTTTGATTTTTCTGAAGGCGTTTAAAACCTTACCAATTTTAAACAAATTCAAATTAAATAAAAAGTTTACAAAGATGAAAAAAGGTATACACCCAGAAAATTATAGAATGGTTGCATTTAAAGATATGTCTAACGGAGATGTATTTTTAACTAGATCTACAGCAAATACAAAAGAAACTTTAGATGTTGATGGTGTAGAGTATCCATTAGTAAAATTAGAAATTTCTAGAACTTCTCACCCGTTTTATACTGGTAAGTCTAAGTTAGTTGATACTGCTGGACGTATCGATAAGTTCAAAAACAAATATGCAAAGTTCAAAAAGTAATTTTAACTTTAGCACAATGTCAAAAGGCTCTAACTTTCAAGTTAGAGCTTTTTTTATGCGATAAATCTTGTATTTTTAAGCTCTAGAACACTAACAAAATTCGAAAAAAGATGAGAGATACAATTCTAGCAATAGTGATTGTTATTAACGCACTTTGTGGCGTATTAGTTTGGTTTATGCCTGATTTAGGAAATTATATTTTATTAACCATTGCTTCCGCATTTACAGTTTTAGGAATATATGATGCTTTTCTGCAAAAAAAACATTCGCTGTTAAGAGCCTTTCCAATTATAGCTCGATTAAGATGGTTTTTCGAAGAAGAAAGAGAAAAGATTCAGCAGTATTTTATAGAAGATGATTTAAACGGAACGCCTATAAATAGGGAAAAAAGAAGTATTGTATATCAAAGGGCGAAAAAAGAAATAGAAACAATTCCGTTCGGTACTCAACATGATCTTTATGAAAAAGGTTATGAATTTGTAAAACATTCTATTTTCCCAACAGATCATCATAACGTCATGGGCGAAGAAATTGTATTTGGTTCAGACAAGTGTACTCAAAAGTATAAAAGTTCAATTATTAATATATCGGCAATGTCTTTTGGTTCTCTAAGTAAAAATGCGATTATGGCATTAAATCAAGGAGCTAAAATGGGAAATTTTGCACATAATACTGGAGAAGGAGGAGTTTCTCCATATCACTTACAAGGAGGAGATTTAATTTTCCAAGTAGGTACAGGATATTTTGGGGCAGGAAAAACAATAGATGGTAAGCGTTATTTTGATGATGAGATTTTTAGAGAAAATGCAATCAGGCCAGAGGTAAAAATGATTGAAATTAAGTTGTCTCAAGGAGCAAAACCAGGTCATGGAGGAATTTTACCTGCTAAGAAAAATACTGAAGAGATTTCAAAGATTCGTTCAGTAGAACCTTTTACTCGTGTAGATTCTCCTCCAAGTCATTCTGCTTTTTCTAATTTCGAGGAAATGATTTCGTTTCTTCAAAAAGTAAGAGAATTAAGTAATGGAAAACCTATTGGAATTAAGTTTTGCGTTGGTAACAATGAGGAAATAGAAGAAATGATTACAAGTTTCGCTAAGGCTGGAAACTATCCTGATTTTATTGCTGTAGATGGGGGAGAAGGAGGAACAGGTTCAGCTCCGTTGGAATTCACAAATTACGTGGGAACTCCATTACTAGAAGGTTTGTCTTTTGTTCATAAAACTTTAGTGAAGCATAATTTAAAAGATCAAATTAAGATTATTGCAAGTGGAAAAGCTATTGATGCTTTCGATATTATTAAACTTAAAGCAATGGGAGCAGATGCTATTGGAATGGCTAGAAGTTTTATGTTAAGTTTAGGTTGTATTCAAGCTAGAGAGTGTAATTTAGATACTTGTCCTGTTGGAGTTGCAACTCAAGATGAAGATTTAGTAGAGGCTTTAGTGGTTGCTGATAAAAATGTTCGTGTAAAGAATTATCATGCTAAGACAATAGCGGCTGTTAAAGAAGTGGTTTCTTCTATGGGGAAAAAATCAATTGAAGAGGTTACGTCAAAAGATATTTTTAGAAGAAATAAAGCGGGAGATATTTCCTCGTTAGAGGAAATATATTTTAATTAATTGTTGAAGTAGATACTTAAATAACTTTTGGAGAAAATACTACAAATCAGTTCCAAAGAATTTGAATTAATACGTTATCCTGAAACCAATGATAATGCACTACGTGCATGGAGCAATGCAGAGCTTTTAGCATTGGATTATGTTAAGGATTATAAAAAGAAGAAATTCCATTTGTTTAATGATAGATTTGGTGTTTGGAATTGTGCATTGCATGATAAGCAAACCGAAACTATTTGGACTTATGCAAGTCAGAAAAAGGCTATAAATCGAAATTTAGAAAGGAATAACTTAACTACAGATATTCAATTTAAAACACCTTTAGACAATTTGGAAGTAGTTGATGTTGCCCTAATCAAAATTCCAAAGTCGTTAGAATTATTTGAGCTTTTTTTAAATCAAATATTTCAAGGGTCTTATGAAGGTACTGAAGTTGTTTGTAGTTTTATGACAAAGTATTTTTCATCTGCATATCTAAAAATTGCATCCCAATATTTTGAGAATGTTAGTCAGACTAAAGCTTGGAAAAAAGCTAGATTGTTAATTCTTAAAGAACCTAAATCAGATATACAGAAGGAGTTTATAAATAGAATCAACTGGAATGATCATTTATTAAAACAATATTATGGTGTTTTTTCTTCTGATAAAATAGATATAGGAACTCAGTTTTTATTAAAACATTTAGAGGTAAGTAATCATGAAATTGATGTTTTAGATGTTGCATCTGGTAATGGAATTATTTCACATGAAGTTTTGTTACAAAACAAGAAAGCTAATGTTACCTTAGTTGATGATTTTAACTTAGCAATTGAATCGTCTAAGCTTAATCTGCCTGAAACCAAATCAAAATTCATTTGTACGGATACTATTGAAGGAGTACAGGAGAATAATTTTGATCTGATACTTTCTAATCCACCATTTCATTTTGAACATGAAAATAATATCGAAGTTACCCTAAGATTGTTTCAGAAGATAAAGACTTGCTTAAAGAAAGAAGGGCGTTTTGTAATGGTTGCTAATATTCATTTGAACTATAAAACTCATTTAGAGAAACTTTTTTCAAAGGTTTTAGTAAAAGACAAGAATACGAAATTCGTTATTTACGAATGTTATTGTTAATAAGTTTTTAATTAAATAAGGTTATTTTTGTGTTATTCTCATTATATTGCGTCCGTTGAATATAATGTGTTAGTAGTGCACTATAAATAATTACAATATTCCTTATAATCCCTTAATTAAAAGTATTTATGATTTCAAATGTTCAAACAATTGAAAAGGAGCAAATCAAGTTCCTTAAATTCCCTAAGAGTGAAGTTTTGCAAAAAACAAAAGATCGTGTAAATCGTTTATTAGAATTACAAAGAGCACTCATTCTTGGGAATTTAGAACGTCAAAAAGTTAAAATTGTCTTTGCAGATAATGGAGGTTACAAAAAGGTTGAAACCACTATTTGGGGTATTACAGATAAGTCTGTAATACTGAAACAAGCAACTTTAATTCCGGTACAAAGAATAGTAAGCGTAGCATAAATACACAAGCTTAGTATAAAATAAAACCTCTCTAATTCGAAATTAGAGAGGTTTTGTTTTTATAAAAACTATATTGTTGGTTTTACAGATAAAAGGTCAGTCCAAATAAAATGTTGGTGGCTTTTAAATCAAAATCAAAAGAGTCTTCGTAAGCATTATCCGAACTTGATTTATTTCTTGAATTTTGGTGGCTATAACCTAATCTTCCTAAGTTCGCTTCAAATGCTAGGTTGTCAGTAATTAAATAGGTAATTCCTGGCCTAAAAGTTATACTGTATCTATTACTGATACTACCGGATGGATCATTCTGACTTGAAATATATTTGCTATCAGTATAAGTATAACCTAGTCCACCTTGAAGAGAGAACGAGAGTTTTTTAGAAACCGGCACATATTTTTTGATGTAA
Source organism: Tenacibaculum sp. 190524A05c (assembly GCF_964036595.1). Taxonomy (NCBI): domain Bacteria; kingdom Pseudomonadati; phylum Bacteroidota; class Flavobacteriia; order Flavobacteriales; family Flavobacteriaceae; genus Tenacibaculum; species Tenacibaculum platacis. The sequence goes on from NZ_OZ038523.1 coordinate 3,929,634, forward strand.
GAAGAAACGGAATACAAATTATTTATATTCACGTTGTTTGTGCTAGAGGATTCGAATTCTGATTCGTTGTAATTATATGCCAACCCTAATCCTATTGACAAGTTATCCGAAATAAAGTATTCTGCACTAGGAAGTATATTTAAATTAAATCTGGTACTTTCATTATCAGAAGCACTGTCAAATGTGGCTCTATCAGAACCTAATGAGAACTTTCCTGTTAATGCCCAAGTTCCTTTTTCTAGTTTAAATTTCTCATCTTTTTCCTGAGCATTTAAACAGTTCGTCATAGCTAATAACATAGCAGTTAGTAGTAGTTTTTTCATAATTTTTAATTTTAAATTTATTCCAAAACTATTTATGAAAGAGATAATAAGTTCTTAATAGGGAGTTAAGATGTCGTTAGATATTTTATAAAAAATGTCCCAGAAAATAGCTGTTTATGATAAATTATATTAACATTTCGGCTTTTAACTAAAGATTTGTTTAAAGAAGAAAAATAATTTGGGAGGAAGTTATTGTTTTTGTTAAATCTTATGATATAACGCTTTAATTGTCCCTTGGTTATATTTTCGTTCTAATTTTCTTATAATAAAATGGCCTTGAGCCATATCTTGAAAGTGACTAATAAAGACAGTGTTGATTACTGCTCCTCCAGCAGCACCAATAATTGGAACAGATTGAGCTATTGTTTTTTCTGTAACCTGTACTCCAAATTTTTTAGCGATCTTACTAATAATGTTAAGGAAAATAGGAGCACCTTCATTAATAATACCTTGCTCAGTAACATACTTAGTAGCTTGACTCATCGAGTTTGATAAAAAAGTTCGTGTAGCATAGTATCCGGACTCAAGAGTGCTTTCATCTATTTTATCTCCGCCTAAGGCGAATACTTCTAAACAAGCCAGTTTAGTTTCAATTTCATTTATGCTTTCCCCGTTAGATCTAGCTATATCTGCTACTGATCTCAGTATTATTGTTGTTGTGATTGGTAATTCAATAGCTAGACCAGCAATTCCAAATACGCCGCCCATTGCACCTGTAGCTCCAGCAGAAATTTTATGAAATAGGTTTTGAGACGCCTTATTTTTATGTTCTTTTTTAAGGGTAAAAACAGCGGTATCTGCTGCTTTCAGTAATGCATTAGTGGTAATCTCACTAAGTTTTTCATTCCAGTTCTTTGGTAAAAAACCCATTCCTTGTTGAATTGGACTGCCTAACACATTTGTAATTTTCATTGCAATTCCAGGATTTTCTAATAATCTCTTCGCAAGGTGTAATTCTTCTTTTTCTTTTGTGGTTAGTTGAAGGCTTAAGTTACTCATGATATTTAGCAATTTCATTTAAATAGTAGTCTAAAAATAGAAGTATTTAAAGAATCGTCCAAACCGATAGGATTTAATCTGGAATATAACAATAGAAGTTGTGAATATATTAACATTTAAATTTTTGCTGGATTAGCAAAAAGAGGTAAATTGCTGTAGCTATGAAACGTGTTGCTATGTTTTTACAAAACGTTTTATTATAAAAATGGTTTACTAAAATTTTTTTAGTGAAGAATATTTCCTTTTTGCCTGTATGAGGTAATGAGGATACTACAAGTTTAATACTAGATATAAGTAGGGGTTTAACTAGTATTAATTTTTCTCATACATTAGTTTTTGACCGCAATTATTCTTTAATAGTTGCGGTTTTTATGTATAAAAAAACCACTATATATTGAATATAGTGGTTTAGTAATATTTATTACTTAAGTTTTAAGCTTCAGCTTCCATGTAATCTTCAATAGGATTACAAGAACAAATTAGGTTACGATCTCCGTAAGCATCGTCAACTCTTCTAACTGAAGGCCAAAATTTATTATCTGCGATATAATCTAAAGGGAATGCAGCTTCTTTTCTTGAGTAAGGTAAATCCCATGAATCTGAAGTTAACATTTCTTGAGTATGAGGAGCATTTTTAAGTACATTATTAGGGTTTTCTTTAGTTGCGTTTTCAATCTCTTTTCTAATTGAGATTAACGCGTCACAAAAACGATCTAATTCAGTTATACTTTCACTTTCTGTTGGTTCTACCATTATTGTTCCAGCAACTGGGAAAGAAACGGTAGGAGCGTGGAATCCATAGTCCATTAACCTTTTGGCAATATCAACTACCTCAATACCTTTTTGCTTGAACTCTCTACAATCCAAAATCATTTCATGAGCAGCTCTACCCATTTCACCTGTATATAAAGTGCTAAAATGCCCTTGTAAACGTTCTTTCATATAGTTGGCATTTAAAATAGCCACTTTTGTAGAATCAGTTAATCCTTGAGCGCCTAACATTGTAATGTATCCGTATGAAATTAAACAAGCTAATGCAGATCCCCAAGGTGCAGCTGAAATTGCCGTAATAGGATTATCTCCACCAGTGTTAATAACTGGATTAGTAGGTAAGAAAGGAACGAGTTGAGGAGCAACACAAATTGGTCCAACTCCAGGTCCACCACCTCCATGAGGAATTGCAAATGTTTTATGTAGATTTAAGTGACAAACATCAGCTCCAATTGTAGCAGGATTGGTTAATCCAACTTGAGCGTTCATGTTTGCTCCATCCATATATACTTGTCCTCCATTATCATGAATAACTTGAGTGATTTCCTGAATAGCCTTTTCAAATACACCGTGTGTAGAAGGATAAGTAACCATTAAGGCAGCTAAATTATCTTTGTGTAATTCTGCTTTTGCTTTTAAATCTTCTACATCAATATTACCTTTCTCATCGGTTTTTGTAACCACTACTTTCATTCCAGCCATTACAGCAGATGCTGGATTGGTACCATGAGCAGAAGCAGGAATTAAACAAATATTTCTGTGGTCATCACCGTTAGCTAAATGATAAGCTCTAATAACCATTAAACCTGCAAATTCTCCTTGTGCACCTGAGTTTGGTTGTAATGATGTTGCAGCAAAACCTGTTACAACATTTAATTGGTGTTCTAAGTTTTTAAGAACGGTTTGATATCCTTCTGCTTGATCTAAGGGAACAAAAGGGTGAATATTACCCCATTGCGGATTACTTAAAGGAAGCATTTCAGATGCAGCATTTAATTTCATTGTACATGATCCTAAAGAAATCATAGAATGATTTAACGCTAAATCTTTACGCTCTAATTTTTTAATATATCGCATCATATCAGTTTCAGAATGATATGAGTTGAAGATTTCATTGTCTAAGAATGAAGTATTTCTTTTAATACTTGAAGGAATTACATCAGTATGTGTAAACTCAGTAATAGTAATATCTTGAATGTTAAAAGTTTGTTCAAAACAATCAACAATAGCATTAATTTCTTTTAAACCAACAGTTTCGTTAACAGATATTGAAACGTGATTCTTATCAACATAATTAAAGTTGATTCCGTTTGATTCTGCAACAGGTTTTAACTTCTCAGCTTCAACTTCAACTAAGATTGTATCAAAATAAGAACTGTTCTTTTGTTTGAAACCAAGTCTTTCTAAAGCGGCTGTTAATGTAGTAGCTGCTGTATTTACATTGTTTGCTATATATTGAATTCCTTCTTTTCCATGATATACAGCATACATACCGGCCATTACAGCTAATAATACTTGTGCAGTACAAATGTTTGATGTTGCTCTTTCTCTTTTAATATGCTGCTCACGAGTTTGTAGAGCCATTCTAAGTGCTCTTTTCTCATTTGCATCCTTAGTTACTCCAATGATTCTTCCTGGAATACTTCTTTTATAAGCTTCTTTAGTAGCAAAATATCCCGCGTGAGGACCACCATATCCTAAAGGAATTCCAAATCGTTGCGTCGTACCAACTACAACGTCAACTCCAAATTCACCTGGAGCTTTTAAAAGTGCTAGTGATAAAATATCTGCTGCAACAGCAACTTTGATATTATTAGCATTAGAATTTCCTACGAAATCAGTATAATCATAAACTTGACCATGCTTACCAGGATATTGTAGAATTGCTCCAAAATAATCATCGGCGAAGTCGAATTTAGAGTGGTCTCCAATAACTAATTCAATTCCGATAGGAATAGCTCTAGTCTTTAAAACAGATAAGGTTTGAGGTAAAATTTCTTCCGATACAAAGAATTTATTTGCTCCAGCTTTTTTCTTCGCTCTATCTCTAACATCAAAAAGTAAAGCCATAGCTTCTGCTGCAGCTGTTCCTTCATCCAAAAGAGAAGCGTTTGCTAACTCCATACCTGTTAAATCACAAACCATAGTTTGATAATTTAATAAAGCTTCTAAACGACCTTGGGCTATTTCAGCTTGATAAGGAGTGTAGGCTGTATACCAACCTGGATTTTCTAAAATATTTCTTTGAATTACACCAGGTAAAATTGCCTCATGATATCCTAATCCTATATAACTTTTGAAAACCTTATTTTTTGCACCTAATTCGTTAATATGATTTAAATACTCATATTCACTTAATGCTTCCGGTAAATCAAGTGAGTTTTTCAAACGGATATCGTCTGGAATTGTTTCGTAAATTAATTGGTCTAAACTGTCTACTCCAACAGTTTTTAACATAGTTTCTTGTTCTCTAGTTCTAGGACCAATGTGACGTAATTGAAACGAATTTGTATTCATTAATTGTGTTGTTGTATTTCGGTTAGCAAAAATAACTAAAACTTAAGGATTTTATAACAACTGAATTCTTAAATTATTAACTGAATTTATGGGTTATAAACAATTCAATTACCTTTGTAATGTGAAAGTATTGAAAGTAACTTTTGATTTTTATATCAATTCAAGTTTACACGTTGCGCTCGCCGTATACGCCCTGGTAAGAATTACGGAATTTTATTTTGGGTTATCTTATAATGAACCTCTTTGTTATTTCATTTTTTATGGAACTATAACGGGGTATAATTTTGTTAAATATGCTGGTATTGCCGGGCTACACCATTTGAGTTTAACCAAGAATTTACGGTTAATACAGATGTTTTCTTTTGTAGCTTTCTTATTGATGATGTTTTATGGATATCAATTACATCTAAATACGTTCACTTATTTTATTCCATTTGCTATACTCACTTTTTTTTACGCTGTTCCGGTATTTAAGAAGTTCTCGCTAAATTTAAGAAGCATAGGATCACTTAAAATCGTTGTTATTAGTTTGGTTTGGGGAGGAGTAACATTTTTTGTTCCGTTAATGGAAAGTAAATCAGAAGTAAATTCAGAATTTGTACTTGGTTTTATTCAACGATTTTTATTTATAATTGTTTTGACACTGCCTTTTGATATCAGGGATTTACGTTTTGATAAGAAGCAGTTAAATACGATTCCTCAATTAATTGGTATAGAAAGAACTAAGAAGTTGGGATTCGTATTGCTTTCACTAACAATGGTAATAGAGTTTTTAATTACTCCAAACAGCAGATTTAAGTTTGTGTATTTAGTGGTTTTTATAATGTTGTTGTTATTACTCCAAAGAGCTAAAGGAAAACAATCTAAATATTATGCCTCTTTTTGGGTAGAAGCAATTCCTGTATTTTGGTGGGTTGGTCTTGAGGTAATGCAATAAAAAAAGGCTTTTAAAAAAGCCTTTGAGATATTTTGAAATAGTGAAATTCTAATTATTGTTAATGCTACTTTTAGCTGATTTTAGAACTTTCTTTTTTCCTGATAATTTACATAAAGAAGAATACGTGATTTTATTATTACATGATAATTTTTCACCTTCACTCCAAGCATTTACCTTTTTATTTCCTTTGGTTGCAACAGCTTTAGATAAGATTGAAAGACAATTCATCTTTTTGATTTTACCAAGAGGAATTATATAAGAAAATTCTTTCACCCCAGAATTATGGTTTTTTCTATAAGTTATGGATTTTAAATCCGGACAACCATTTTCTTTTAAAGGTAGTTCACTTAAATCTCCAATAAATACTCTACTTTTTTCCAGCGTCCAACCTTTTTTCATTTTGAACGTAACTAGGAAATTAGTCCTATCTTTCGTAGCTATAGTTAAATTACCAACATGTTTATCTCCTCCGATCAATTTAGATTTAAAAACAACTTTTCCTTTTTTTAAATCAGGATTAGTAAAGACATCGTAATTAAATGGAGTAGTGTAGTTTGAAAAAAGTATAGTTAGACAGAAAATAAATAATAAATTTTTAACTTTTCTCATATTGTATTGATTTAATAACATTTACAAATATAACTTTTTATTACAAAAAATAAGAGTCATAGTAATTAACTATGACTCTTACCTATGCTTTATGAACTAATTAGTTTGTGTCAATCGGATCATCATCTCCTCCGCCATCATTATCACATAATGAAAAATAAGTAGCAGGACATCTTGTTCCTTCAAAATTGTTTCCGTCTCCCCATGCAGAATATACCCAACACCATCCTCTATAATAGATAGATAACTTAGAATGAGCTGCAATTGTAATACACTCAACACCTTTAAGATCTGCTAAAGGAATAGAGTAAGTATATTCACCTATACGAGATGTTCTATGACTTTCTCTGTATGGGAATTTTCTGTAATCAGGGTATCCATAATATAATGGGATACTATCCTTTTGTCCAACAAATAAATTTGTTTTCCAAAGATTCCAGCATCTGTTTGTTTTGTAAGTAACTAATAAATTACTTTTTCCCTCAATACTTACAGTTACAGTACCAGCTTTGTAACTTCTTCCGATAATTAAATCGGTAGTTTTTAAAACAGTTGATTTGTTAGCTGATTCTTTTGAACTAGTCTGTCTTTCTCGACTAGAAGACTCATTTGGTAATTGAATTTGAACTTCGGCAACAATGTCCTGTAATTCCATTTCCTGTTGTGGATTTAGAATAACTTCTGGTTGCTCAATAATTCTTTCTTGTGAATCAACAATTTGTTCTTGTTGTAAATTCGATTCTTGGTTTTCGATTGAAGATACGTCTTCATTATTATTACACCCCACGAAAGCTAATAATAAAGCCGACATAAAAACACAAATCTTTCCCCTCATAATTCTTGTTTTTATGGATTATTAAAAATATTTGACAGCAAATATAATTTATTTTTTTGAAGACAAAACTATTTTTAAAACTTTATGTATTCATAACGAATCACTTAACTTGTTTTATGGTTTCGCAAAACTATTGTAATTTTGTTGTGTAAAATTTAAGCTTTAATGAAGATTATTATTTCTCCTGCAAAATCATTGGATTTTGAATCTAAACCAAATGTAACAGAATTTACTGAACCTCGTTTTTTAGAGCAATCGCAAAAACTGAACAAAAAGTTAAAGACATTATCAAGAAAGAAATTGTCTGAATTAATGAAGATTTCAAATGACTTAGCTTCATTAAACTACGATAGAAATCAATCTTGGGAACTACCTTTTACTTCGGATAATGCTAAACAGGCAGTTTATAGTTTTACTGGTGAAGTATTTAGAGGTATAGATGTAAATACAATAGAAGAGAATAAAGTTTCTGTTTTACAAGATAAACTTCGAATTTTATCGGGTCTTTATGGTTTGTTAAAACCTTTAGATTTAATTCAGCCATATCGTTTGGAAATGGGTACGAGATTAAAGGTAGGAAGAAAAGATAATTTATATCAATTTTGGGGAGATACTCTAGCAAATGCGTTAAACGAAGAATTGAAAGATGATGAATTGTTAATTAATCTGGCGAGTTCAGAGTATTTCAAAGCACTACCAAAAAAGGTTTTGAAGGTTCCAATGATTACTCCTGTTTTTAAAGATTTTAAAAATGGACAATATAAAACCATCATGACCTTTGCTAAAAAGGCCAGAGGTTTAATGGTTCGTTATATTATAGAAAATGATGTCGAAAATCTAGAAGACTTAAAATCATTCGATGTTGATGGCTACAGATTTACTGAAGAGATGTCAACTGAACATGATTTGGTTTTTACTAGATAGTTGTTAGTTTAACAATCAGCTAAACCAACTGTAATAGCTAATCCACCTTCAGAAGTTTCTTTATAATTTCTGTTCATATCTTTAGCTGTTTCCCACATGGTTTCAATAACTTTATCAAGAGGAACAACAGCGTCTTCAGGATTTCGTTCAAGAGCTAACTCAGCAGCGTTAATTGCTTTAATTGCTCCCATTGCGTTCCTTTCGATGCATGGAATTTGAACTAAACCTCCAATGGGATCGCAAGTTAAACCTAAATGGTGTTCCATGGCAATTTCAGAAGCTTCAAGACATTGAGAAGGAGTTCCTCCTAATAATTCTGTTAACGCTGCTGCAGCCATTGCAGAAGACACTCCAATTTCAGCTTGACAACCTCCCATAGCGGCAGAGATAGTAGCATTCTTTTTGAACAGACTTCCAATTTCTCCAGCGGTTAATAGGAACTTTCTAACATGTTCAATTGTAGCGTTATGATTTTCAATAACCATATAGTACATTAAAACAGCAGGTATAACTCCAGCACTTCCATTCGTAGGCGCGGTTACAACTCTTCCTAATGAAGCGTTTACTTCATTTACTGCTAAAGCCAAACAACTTACCCATTTTAAAATTTCTCTGAATTTAACTTCAGTACCACGTATTCCAGAGATCCACTCCTCAATTCCACTATATGTGGTGTCTTTAATCAGTTTTTCATGTGTGGAAAATGCTCTTCTTTTTACATTTAAACCACCTGGTAAAATTCCTTCTGTATGACAACCAATATACATGCATTCTAGCATTGTATTCCAGATGTTATCTAACTTATCATAAATTTCGTCAGGTGAGTTTAAAACGGTTTCATTTTCAAAAACTATTTCAGAAATTGATTTTTGTTGCTCTTTACAGTATCTGTCTAAATCAACAGCTTTATTTATTGGATATGGAAAGGTTTTTTGTGTTTCTTCTAAGTTTTTGTTTTGATTTCCCTCTTGGATAACAAACCCACCTCCAATTGAATAATACGTTTCGGTAGAGATTTCTTTATTGTTTTTATCAAAACCTCTAAAGGTTAATCCATTTGCATGAAAAGGTAAAAATTCTCTATTAAACACAATGGAACTCATTGAGAAATCTAATGATTGAGTTGCGTCAAATTGAAGTTTGTTGTTCTTTTTTATGAGTTCAATTATTCCTTCAATATCATCAATCGGAATGAATTCTGGATCAGTACCACTTAAACCTAAAGCTACCGCTAAATCAGTGGCATGCCCCTTTCCAGTTAAAGATAAAGAACCATATAAATCAACTTTAATTGAATTGACTTCTACGAAAAGGTTTTCGTTCTTTAGTTTTTGAATCCAATTTTGAGCAGCTCTCCAAGGACCTAAAGTATGAGAGCTGGACGGACCAACTCCTATTTTTAGCATGTCAAAGACACTAATAAATTGATGCATAAAGTAATTGTCGTTGTTTGTTTGGTAAGAACAAAAATAAAAAACCTGTATTGAAAACAATACAGGTTTTAAAATTTTATTCTAGTAAGAAATTACTTTCCGTAAACTGATTCTTTACCAAACTTTTTCGCTAAAAGATAGTATACAACCGCACGGTATTTATTTCTTTCCGACTTACCAACTTGTTCGATTACCTCAGCAATCCCTTCATCTAATTTTGGGCCATCTGCTAAACCTAATTTCTTGATTAAGAAGTTTTTCTTAACTGTTTCAAGTTCTTTAGGGTCAGTTCCAGAAACTGTTTCAGCATCTTTTTTGTAGATAGAAGGTCCTAAACCTTTAGTAACTGCTGATAATAAATCTGCATCAAAACTTAATCCTTTGTCATTCATAAATTTTTTGTACAGCTCCACTTTTTCGTCGAATTTGCTCATAATTTTTGTTATTTAGTTAATTTGTATTTCAACTCTTTCCAAATATAGAAAAATAATTAACTATTTCAAATTGAATAGAAACAAATACTTGCTAATGATTTGGTTACGTTTTATCTAGGAAATATTGTTAATTATTTTGTTGAAAACTAAAAGAACTTCTTGTCTAAGAAAATGCTTCTTGTAGTAGATTTATATAAGAAATTCAAATCTGCATCTTATGTCTTTATCAAAGTTTGAATCTATGTTAAAAACTAATGACGTGTATTTTTTTGATGCTACAGAATTTGAACAGATTATACAGCATTATTTAAATATAGGGAAACACGCATTAGCCAAGAAAGCAATCCAGCTTGGATTGAGTCAACATCCACACTCTATTGCTCTTAAATTATTAAAAATTGAAGTTTTTATTTTTGAAGATAATTTTGAGTCAGCTGTAACTTTGATAACAGAAATTGAAGCTGTAGAACCACATAATGACGAGCTTTTTATTCAAAAGGCTGTTATCCTTTCCAAGTATAAGAAGCATAAAGAAGCTATAGAAGTTCTGAAAAAGTCATTGGATTATGTAGAGGATCCAGTTGATATTTGGGCAATGATCGGTATGGAGTATTTGTATCTTGACGATTACGATAATGCCAGATTGAACTTTGCAAAGTGTATAGATGTTGATTTTGAAGATTACTCTTCGTTATACAATATCGTTTATTGCTTTGAGATGCAGGAAGACTTTGAACAATCGATTAAATTCTTAGAAAAGTATATTGATAAAAATCCATACAGCGAGGTGGCTTGGCATCAATTAGGGAAACAATATTTCGAAGTTCAAGATTATGAAAATGCATTGAGAGCCTTTGATTATGCCGTGATTATTGATGAATCTTTTATTGGAGGTTATCTAGAGAAAGCCAAGACTTTGGAACAGTTAGGTTCATATGAAGAGGCAATTGAAAATTACTTGGTGACTCTTGAATTAGATGATCCTACTGCATACGCTTACGTGAGGATAGGACAGTGTTATGAAAAATTGGAATCTCCAGGAACGGCAATCGAATATTACAAAAAAGCCGTTTATGAAGATCCATTGTTAGATAAAGCTTGGTTATTATTGACTAACTTGTATTTCGAGGCAGAGAATTATCAGAAGGCGGTTTATTACATAAATAAAGCATTACAAATTGACGATTCTAATATTATGTATTGGAGAAAGTATGCTGAAATTAATGTGAAATTGAATTTTTTCGAAGAAACCGTTAATGCTTTTCAAAAGTGTATAGAACTTGGTGATATAGATATTGAAATATACATAGCTCTTGCCGATGTTTTGATGTATTTAGGGGAGTTTAAGGATGCACTTCAAATATTAATTAAAGCCAAAAAAACGTACAAAGAATTTGCGGAATTAGAATATCGATTATTCGGTTTGTTTATGATCGATGAAAAAGAAGATTATGCATATATGCATTTAAAGAATGCATTAAGTATAGATTTTGAAGGTCATTCTTTAATTGAAGATTTATTTCCAGTTATTTCAAAAGAAGAAAAAACTAAACATATAATAGCTCAGTATTCTTAAGTTTAGTTTTTATTTAATTTGTTTTCCAATCTTAACCTGTTATTATTCCAATAACTTTCTTTTCCATAATTGTTGAATTATAATCATACAAACTATAGAAACAACTGATAAGATTACAGCTTTAACTGTTTCTCCATAGATCCAATTTCCAGTAGCGAATAAAAAGCAATAAATTCCAATTGTTCCAGTAAAGAAAGCAACTACTTTACTACCGATGTTTTTAAATTTATTTTCTGAACCAAAAATTAGAGTGTTGAAATTCTTTAATGTTTCTTCTTGAGTTGGTTTGGTTAATAGAGTAACTAAAATCCATCCGACTGTAGTTATACTTACACCCAATACTAATTGCATATATCCTGGAATAGAAATAAATGGATCATCTAGTTTTCCATTGATAAAAAAGAAAATGGCTATAGAGAATGATATAATCATTGCTGCAATTTCGCTATATGGGTTAATTCTGTGCCAGAACCATCTTAAAATAAATAATAAACCTGTTCCTGCTCCGATTTGTAATAGTAAGTCAAATACATCTTTGGCAGATTGCAAGTAAAATGAAAATAAGGCAGCACATAACATGAGTAATGCTGTAGTGATTCTTCCAACAACTACTTTTTGTTTTTCTGATGCGTTTGTGTTTACAAAACGCGCATAAAAATCATTAACCACATAAGAACTTCCCCAGTTTAATTGTGTTGAAATTGTACTCATAAATGCCGCTATTAAAGATGTCAAAACTATTCCTAAAAGCCCAGCTGGTAAGTAAGTCATCATTGCTGCATAAGCAACATCTTCTCCTTGCATTTCTTTTGTAATGTTAGGGAAGGTCTCATTTATACTTTGTAAGTCAGGGAATAAAACTAACGACGCCAATCCAACAACAATCCATGGCCATGGACGTAATGCGTAGTGAGCGAAATTAAAAAATAGCGTAGCCCAAGTTGCATTTTTTTCATCTTTAGCAGCTAACATTCTCTGTGCAATATATCCACCTCCTCCTGGTTCTGCACCAGGATACCACGTACTCCACCATTGTACGGCAAATGGAATGATGAATAATGTAATCAGACTTTCAGTATCTGAAAAATCTGGTAGAATATTCAATTTGTTTGATACGTTAGGCTGTGATAGTAATTCACTAATACCACCGATTTCAGGTAAGTTAACAATATAAATTGTTGCCCAAATTGAACCAATCATTGCAATAATGAATTGGACAAAATCTGTTAATAGTACACCTTTTAATCCACCTAATGATGAATAGATGACAACTATAATTGAGGAGTATATTAACATTTCAACTTGTGAAATGCCTAATAGGATAGCCGCTATTTTCGCTCCAGCTAAACACACACCAGCCATTGTAATTATGTTGAATATTACACCTAAATAAATGGCTCTAAAACCTCTTAAAAACCCAGCAATCTTGCCAGAATAACGTAACTCGTAAAATTCAAGGTCGGTTGTTATACCAGATTTTCTCCACAATTTTGCATAGAAAAATACAGTAAGCATACCTGTTAAAAGCATTGCCCACCAAACCCAGTTTCCTGAAACTCCGTTGTTTCTTACCAATTCAGTTACTAATCCAGGGGTATCTGCAGCAAAAGTTGTAGCTACCATTGATACTCCAAGTAACCACCATGGCATGTTTCTTCCAGAAAGGAAAAATTCTGAACTATTTTTCCCAGCTGTTTTTGAAGCTCTAATTCCAATTAATAAAGAGACAATAAAAAAAACAATAATGATGCTGTAATCAAGTAAGGTAAGTTTCATAATTTAGGTTTAAATGCTAATGTAAATAAATAATTTAAAAAGGCTTTAAAATCATTGAAAATCGAAAACGATTTCGCATTTTTATGAATGAATATTGATAATAAGTAAGTAAATTTGACTTCGAACATATGGGAAATAAAATTAAAAAAATAGCAGTAATGACATCAGGAGGAGATTCTCCTGGAATGAACGCAGCAATTAGATCTGTAGTAAGAGCATGTGCATATTACAGAACGGAATGTATTGGTATTTATAGAGGATATCAAGGTATGATTGAAGGTGATTTTGTAAGTCTTTCTGCAAGAAGTGTAAATAATATAATTCATAAAGGAGGAACTATATTAAAATCAGCAAGATCAAATGATTTTAGAACCGAAGAAGGAAGAAAAAAAGCATTTGAGAATTTACAAGAACATGGGATTGACGGGTTGGTTGTTATTGGAGGAGATGGTTCTTTTACAGGAGGTGTAGTATTTAATAGTGAATATGATTTTCCGGTTATAGGAATTCCGGGAACTATTGATAATGACATTTACGGTACATCACATACTTTAGGATATGATACTGCTTTAAATACAGCAATGGAGGCTATCGATAAAATTAGAGATACAGCATCTTCTCATAATAGATTATTCTTCGTAGAAGTAATGGGAAGAGATGCAGGTTTTATCGCATTAAACGCAGGAGTAGGAGCAGGAGCAGAGGAAATACTAGTTCCTGAAGAAGATCTTGGTTTAGAAAGAATGCTAGAGTCTTTAAAGAAAAGTAGACGATCAGGAAAGTCATCTAGTATAGTTGTTGTAGCTGAAGGTGATAAATCTGGTAAGAATGTATACCAATTAGCCGACTATGTAGAAGAAAATATGCCAGAATATGAAGTAAGAGTTTCTGTGTTAGGGCATATGCAAAGAGGTGGATCACCATCTTGTTTTGATCGCGTATTAGCATCTCGATTAGGAGTGAAGGCTGTTGAGTTAATAATTGACGGTAAATCTAACTTAATGGTAGGGTTACGTGATAATAAAGTTGTTGCTACAGATTTAGAAAAAGCAATTAAAGGGCAACATTCAATTGATAAAGAATTGTTAAGAGTGTCGGATATAATGACGACATAAATCATATAAATATATACAAACAAACAATTTAGAAATGATAAAAATAGGAATTAATGGATTTGGGAGAATCGGACGTTTAGCGTTTCGTTCTGCAATGCAAAGAGATAATGTACAAGTAGTAGCTATAAATGATTTATTAGACGTAGAATATTTAGCATACTTATTAAAATATGATTCTGTTCATGGACGTTTCAACGGAACTGTTGAGGTGAAAGATGGAAACTTAGTTGTGAATGGTCAATCAATTAGAATTACTGCAGATAGAAATCCTGAGAATTTAAAATGGGATGAAGCTGGAGCAGATTACGTAATCGAATCTACAGGTTTCTTTTTAACTAAAGAAAAAGCTGGTTTACATATAAAAGGAGGAGCGAAAAAAGTTATTATTTCTGCACCTTCTAAAGATGCCAACATGTATGTTATGGGAGTAAACCATAATGAACTAGGAAAAGATGAAGCTATCTTTTCAAATGCATCATGTACTACAAACTGTTTAGCTCCGTTAGCTAAAGTTGTTCATGATCACTTCGGATTAGAAGAAGGGTTAATGACAACAATTCACTCTGCAACTTCTGGACAAGATGCAGTTGATGGACCAAATTCAAAATGGAGAAGAGGACGTTCGGTATTAAGAAATATGATTCCTACATCTACAGGAGCTGCTGTTGCTGTAACTAAGGTAATTCCAGAATTAGAAGGTAAATTAACTGGAATGGCTGTACGTGTACCTACTGCAGATGTTTCTTTAGTTGATTTAACGTTTAGAACTAAAAAAGCAACTTCTTTAAAAGAGATTTTAGAAAAGTTAGAAGAGGCTTCTAAAGGAGAATTTAAAAATATCATCGGTTATACAGATGAAGAAGTAGTTTCTCAAGATTTCGTATCAGATATTAGAACTTCAATTATTGATGCTGGAGCTAGTATTGAATTAAACGAAAATTTCTTTAAAATCATCTCATGGTATGATAATGAGTATGGTTATGCTACTAAAATAGTGGATTTATTGGAGCATGCTGCTTCTATGTAAATATTTGTTAAGTTTAAATGATGAAAAAACCACATAGTTTCCTATGTGGTTTTTTGTTTTAAGAACTATTTAATTTTTAAGGACAATAAAAATTAAATCTAATGATTCCTCAAATTGGGAAATAAAAGACTCATTTAAATTTAAATGAGTCCCTATTAATTCAAAAAATTGAAATGAAAATTAGAGGGATTACCAAGAGAATGTTTCTCCGGTTTGATAGTTTATTAATGTTCCGTTTCCGCTGGCGTTCCAAGTACATTTTACACTTAAAGAACCATCTTCAAATACTTCTAATGTACCAGAGTTATCACTATTTGCAATTAAAATAAATTGAGATCCTGCATTATCTTTTACATCTAAAGTTGCTGTTCCATTAATGTAAGACCATTTCATAGTAAGTGAAGTTCCTCCTGCATCGTACATATTTAATTCAGCTAAACTTTCATCTTTTAAGCTAAATCCATCCATTACCTTTCCAGTGAAGCTTGGACTTTCAATGGAATAGCTAAAAGTATAACGGTCAACTAATTCAGTAACTGTATAGTTAATTGTAGATTGTCCATCAGACCATGTATAGGTTTGAGTATTTCCAGTAGCAGCGTTCTTAGCAGCTACATTTGGTTTTTGAGCTGTTGCATTACTTGGTACTGTAAAAAAGGCAGAGAAGATTAATCCATAACTTTTAACTACATTAATATAAGTCGCCGTAGTTTGAGCATTTGCATCTGAACTATTTGTTAATCCTGCAGGGATTTGAATGTCATTTATTTTTTCTTGAAATCCTTGCATTACTTCAGATAAATCTCTGTCGTTAAGGTCATCAATATTTTTTTCATCGCTATTGCTACATGCAGATAATACGACTACTCCTAAGATTACTAGTAAATTTTTTAAATTTTTCATGAGTTTTTATTTTAAATTGTTTTGTTATTATAAATTATAAAGTACTCCAACACTGAATATCGCTTGATCAAAAGCGCTTAAAACATACTTAGCCTCGAATACTCCTGTTAGAGATGAAGACAGTTCATAGTTTAAACCACCACCAACGTTAAATCCGATTTCTGTTGAAGAAGCACTGATCCCTAAAACAGTGGCACTAGAACGTGTGAAGTTAATTCCAGCTAAAGGATATAATGATAAACCATTGTTATCTGAGACGATATAATGAGCATCGGCATTTATTCCTAATACCGAAGTGCTAGCTCCTTGAACGCTTTCACCAAAAAAGTAATTAATAGATGGAGAAGCTAAGAATTTGTCAGATATTCCGAAAGATGCTTTAGCTCCAATACCAAAGTCTGTGTTTGTTCCGTAAGCAGCTTGAAGTCCAATTTTTGTTTGAGAATACATTACAGTAGTTGCTACTATAAATAAAAAAGTAAATGTTAATTTTTTCATCTTATTATTTGTTGTTTTACACTTCTTAATGATGAAAAAAATTAAGGGTTAACATTTTTTTTTATTTTTTTTCAAATTTAATTCTGGATTGATGATTTAGAGTTGATTTTAAGTGTCTTGATCGTATTTAAAAAAAAGTGATTACAAAATGTTTACTTTTTTTAGGAAGGAACACTAAAGGATATAAAAACCTAAAATCAATGAATAAGTCCCTCCTAATTGATAAGTATTTAACTAATAAATTATCATCACAAGAACAAAACGTTGTCAATCAATTATTATCTAGAGATCGTGAGTTTCATAAAGAGTTTATGTACATACGAGATGTACAACAGGCTATCTATTTTCTTGAAAGGCGAAGGTTGAAGAAAGAGTTACAAGAAGTTGAAAAGTTAAGATCCAAAACAAGAAGAAGTATTTTCATTCGAAGATGTTCTATAGCTGCTTCTATCGCATTACTTGTCGGGATATTTGGATTGAACTTATTTAAGAATGATTCAATGACAAATTTTGATAGTCTTTACAATACTCATTTTTCTCCTTATGAAAATATTGTTCACCCATTACAAAGAGGTGAATCCAATGATTATTTAAAAAATATAGCTTTTACTGCGTATGAGAAACAACAGTATCAGGAAGCGGCAGATGCATTTTTCAACGCGTATAAAAAGAATGAGGAGTCAGAATTATTATTCTATTTGGGAGTTTCTTTATTGGCCAATAAAGAATATAATGAAGGAAATGCAGTGTTAAAGAAATGTCTTCATTTAAATTCTAAATTCGAATCACAAATTCATTGGTATTTAGGATTATCTCATATGAAATTGAATAAGATTAAAACAGCAAAGCGCCATCTAAAATTTGTTGGGAATACTAAACAAGGCTTTAAACAAGTTGAGGCAAAAATTTTACTTGAAAAGCTGAAATAACTTTTTTCTGAATAGTATCATAAGTCCAACTACAAATACAATTAATAAAACCCAAACATAATTGTTTGAAGATTTTATTGGGTTTGTATCTCCATTAATAACAAATCCGGCCCAATAAAAAGGATGTTGAAGTTCTTTAATAGTTGTATTTAAGTATTCCTTTTTAGCATTTTGTAATGCCGCCTTTTTATTTTCTCCTCTTTTCAATTCTTTGTAAAAAGTGCTCATGATTTCGGATGAAGACCTATCATTTACTTTCCATAAACTCTTAACTAAAGATTTCGCTCCCGCATAAGAGAAAGCCCTAGCTAAACTGATATTTCCTTCTCCGTTTTCTAATTTTCCTATTCCGGTTTGACATGCACTTAAAGCCACCAAATCCGCATTAAGTTTAGTATTATAAATATCCTTTATATACCAAAGATTGCTTTTATTCTCTGTTGGTGTAAATGCTAAATATGAAAAATCAGGATATTCATCATTTGCAGAAGCATGAGTGGCAAAGTGTAAAACTTGAAAATCTTTTAGTTGACCTTCGATATTGTCTAAAGTTGCATTCTTTCCAATGATAGTATCTGTATCAAAAATTGCTGCGATATTTTGAACTTCTTTTGTGTTAAAAATTAAAGGGCTAAAATCAGCTCTTGTTTCCGTACTTTGAGAATTGTAAAATTCGGGAGCTACAGCAAGAATTTTCTTTTTAGTGGATGTCTTGGGTTGAATTTTCTTGATCTCTTCTAATAAAGTAAAAGAATTACCGTAGCTAATGGCTGTTGAGTTTAGCAGATAGTTTACTCCGGAAGAAGAACTTGATAAGGCTTCAAAAGGAATATAGTATAAAAATCCGTCGGGTAATATGGTGATGTCAGATTTATCTTTTAGGGAATCAGGAATTAAACTATTGAATAAATTAAATGCCGTTTCTGCATTGTATTCACTTTTGAAATTCGATACTACTTCATAAAAATTAAAAAGCTCTTTTTGAAAAACATGGCTGTTTTCAAATCTTAGTAAATCAACTTTGTCTTGTGTTATAATAAATTGATAAATGTGATTTTTACCATAAAGGAATGATAATTTACCCTCATTTTCCTTTAGGTCATTTTTAATGTTATTCAAAGAAATTACTTCATAATTATATTTTAGGTTATGGTATTTTGGTTGATTTTGTTTAATAGAGTCTAGAAATGTATTGTAAGATTCTCTGGCTTGAATTAACTCTTGTTGTTTTTCTTTCGATGTTTTTGAAATATAAATATCTGTTTCTATTCTAGAAATGTTTGCTTGAAGTTGTTGCTCTTTATCGATAATTCGTTGAGGAATATTATTGAAATTAACAGCTTTGGTTAAGTTTAATACCTCAAGTAGCTGGGTAGATTTACTTCTTTCTAAAATAGTAAATGCATCATTTAAATATTTCTGTTCCTTGGTAGAATTGTATAATAAAAAACATTGGTTCAGAGCAGTTTCAAAAATTGGATAAACATTATTAATCAAGAATTGTTTATCATTTTTATTTTCTAAAGTTGGTTTGATTACATCCAGAACGTCAAGTGCAAATTTACTAGCTCGTAATGCTTTATCAAGATCTGCATTATTTGTAGTCTTATTATAAAGTTGCGTAAGAATTTTAGATTTTAAATGCAAAATCTCAATTGTATCATCATTGGTAAGTAAATCATTTACGGAATCAATGGTACCCGATGTGTTGTTTAAACTCAGGTTTTGTAAAGATTCATTGATGTAATCTAATGCTTTGTCTAATTTATTAGCGGAATAATAAGTGTTAGATATTTTCTTTAGAATTATAGCAATATCACTGTGCTTTTCATGATTTCGATATAGCTTATACTGTTCATGAGATTGATGATAATATTCTAATGCTTTTGAATATTGTTCTCTCTTGGCATAAACATCTCCATACAATTCTAATAAGATTTTATAGAAAGGATCGTTTTTGCGATACACTTTTTCTGATTTTGATAAAAGTTGAATTGCTTTATCTGTGTTGTTTGAAATAATATAGGAGTTTATTAAAGCTTGATACGATGTGATTAAAGAGTTGGTATAGGATTTCTTCTCATAAAAGTTAACCAGTTCCTCTAAAAGAGCAGTACCGTTTTTATATTGTTTTCTGTTATTGTAGATGGTAGCTAAGTATCCTTTCAAAAGCATTTTTCTCGATTCAACATCATCAAAATATTCTGGATATTGATCTAATAGAATTTCGGCTTTTTCATTAAAACTCGCTGCAAGATTATATTTTCCCTCACTTGTGTAAATACTAGTCAAAAAAGAATAAATACTAGCTAAACTTGTAATGCTTTCTTGAGTTTTTTGAGATTTTAATGAGTTATATAATTCAAGGAATAGTGGCTTAGCTCTCTTGTAATCTTCCAATTTATAATAGTAATTCCCTTTGTTTAATTGAAATAAGGAAAGAGTGGCTGAATAAGATTCGGAACTTAAGGAGTCTTTATAATTAGTTAATAACGATTCAAGATGGTTTAGGTTTTGCTTTAAAACAGGTAAGTTATAGTGATAGTCACTAACATAAATGATGTATGATAAAACATTTGCTTCGTATTCATACCATCTTTGTTTTTTGCTTATATCTAATGCAGTGTTAAAATAATGATATGCACTATCTTGATTCGTATATAAAAATTGATATGCTTGATTTGTATATTCTTGAAACTTAGAATTATTTATAGAATCGTTCTGAGAATAAGAGTAGAAGAATAGGGGGAGGAATAAAAAAAGTAGTTTAGCTTTCATAATCCAATTGATATGATAGCTAAACTACTAATTTTTTTATCAATAAAATAAATTTCTATTCGATATAAGCATTTACCTCATAAGAGATATTTTTTTCAAGATAAGGATCGTACTTACTTATGCTTAATACTACATTACCTTGAAATCCTTTTTTGTTGATTTGAGTTGCTGGAAATCCTTCAAAGTTATCTGCTGCGAATAATTCGCCGTTTTCACTTATTACTTCACCTTTTTCAGTAGTTAATTTAACAACAACTTTTTCGATATTTTTATTAAACAAGATGAAATCATAGTTTGTTAAAGGAATTCTACAGCTCGTAGTTCTTTTAGGACATGGAACTGGTGGAGGTGGAAGTTTAGGCATAACCGGACGAATTTGAACAAACTCTAGTGTTTTTTCGTTCTCCTTAATTTCCTTTTGTAGTTGCTCTAATTTTTCAATTAAATCTTCTTCTCCTTCTTCTATTTTTAGTAAATATTCTTCCTTAAGTTGATATTGTTTGGCAAGAGTAGATTCTAAATAATAGATATACAAATGTTCTTCATAATACGTGTTCTCGACATTTGGTTCTTCTTCAGAAGATCTCTGAGCTTGCTTAAGTTCTGATCTTTGTTGTTCGTTTTCCAATGTTTCTGTGTCAGCGTTGTTAGAGCATGAAAAAATTAACAAAGGAGCAATTAGTAATTTTAATAGTGATGTTTTCATTTTTTCGTTTTATATATTATATGTTCCTATTCGTTAGTGTAAACGAAACTTGAAAGGTTAACAAAAAAACAAAAAAAAAGTAAAATTTTAGCTTTTTACGGCAATCATACTAATTTCAACATTCACAAACTTAGGTAAGTTAGCTACTTCTACAGTTTCTCTTGCAGGTGCATTTTCATCATTAAAATACGAGCCATAAACCTCATTAATTTGAGAAAAATTGTTCATGTCAGAAATGAAAATCGAAGTCTTAATCACATTTTCAAAAGTCATTCCACCTGCATCTAAAACAGCTTTCATGTTTTCCATTACTTGCTTAGTTTCAGTTTTAATATCATCTAAAACTAATTCTCCTGTTTCAGGATTAATAGCGATTTGACCTGAAGTATATAATGTGTTTCCTGATAATACTGCCTGGTTATATGGGCCTATTGGTGCAGGTGCTTTACTTGTGTTGATTATTTTTTTCATCGAAATTAGGTTAGAGTTGTTTTTAAAATAAACGTCTATCTGGTGGTTGGTTTTTATCCCATTTTAAGTCACTTAACATAGATGATTTAATTCCTATGAAGAAGTAGTAAGATGTAAATCTTCCGAAAGGAGTCCAGTTGAAATTGAATCTCCAACTATCTAAGTCTCTAGTAAAATTAAATGTAGCATTTGTAAATGCTCCCTCGGTAAAGTTATATCCAGAGTTTACACCTAATTTCCACTTTGGAGTTAAATCAATACTTCCATTAAATGAAGTAACGTGATTTCTAATACCAGCAGAACTAATACCATTATTATTATAAGCAATACCATAAGTAAAACTTAAGTTCCAAGGCATTTTATTATTGTAGAGTTCGGCGACTTTTTCTTCACGTTTGCCCGATTTACCAGTGGATGCTCTGTTTGCAAAATCACGATTAGGATTAGTATTTGTTCCTAATGGATCTGGTAAATTATTGCTATCGGTATTGTTGTTTTGATCTTCTTTTTTATCGTCGTCCTTCTTTTCAAAATCTTTACTAGATAAAGAATAACCTGTAGTTAGTGATAAGTTTTCCAATCTAAAAAGTCCAGGGTTAAACTTATTTATTCTTTGGCCACTTTCGTTCAGTTGATAAGGATCCATTGTTCCACTGAAATTCAGCATCATTTTATTTTTAAATAATGGAATACCCATGTTGAAATTTACTTTACTCCAACGTACAGAATCAGCAGCAATATTATAACTCGTACTAAAATTCAAGTTATTAATAAGTGTAACTTTTCGATCTTCTTCATCACTATCCTCATCTTTAGGTTTTACCTTAGCTTCTAAAGTATTGTTTACAGCAAAGGTTAATAAGTTAGAAACACCAGATTGTGGAGTTCCATAAATTCCTCCTTCAAATGGAGTATAGGTTAATAAGTCTGTTGGATCATCACTTTGCTGAACGGTAAGTTCGTGTTGCTCCGCGAAATTTGGTCGGAATGACCAAGAAACTGTTGGTATGATGGTATGACGAAGAGCACTTACACGCCCTTTTTTAAACGAAAAGTTACCATAGATTCGCGTGTTAAGAGAAACTCCAAAGTTATATCCGTTGAATCTGTTGAAACCACTAATAGTATCGTTCACAACAGTTCCTGAATTTCCTGCTGCCGTATTTGGAATTGATGTGTCGTATCTTTTACGAATACTATTAAAGTACCATACATCACTATAATTAAAAGAAGGTGTTAATGTGAAATATTTAAAAGCTTTAATATTCGTATTTGCTCTAACTTCATGTCTAATTCCTGATCTAGCTCCTTCGAACATTTTAGAAGTTAAAAAGTCTTCTTCGTTTGTATTAATGTCTAATCTACCTTGAAGGTTATAGTTCGTTCCAATTTTTTGAATTGGATTCTTTTTTACTCCACCTTTTCCTGCAAAAGGATAAATTCTATCCATATTAACCTGTACGGATGGCAAAGTCATTGTAATACTTTCGTTATTTGAGTTTTGTTGATGACTTAATGTAACTGTTGTATTAAATGGAGTACCGACAAAGTTTTTATAATAACTAATAGAAGAGTTAAAACTGTTGTTGAATTGCTGTCCTTGATCAATTTGATTTAAGGATTGCCTAAAGAATTGACTACTACTACTTAAATTAACCGAAGCAGTTAAGTTTGAATTCGGACTCGTTTTTGGATCTTGTCTATGACTCCACGAGATATTATAGTTTGCAGATTTGGAAAAATCACTAAATCCTTTAATTCCATTGGTCAAATTCTGATATCTAAAACTTAGTCTACCAGAATATTTATAACGCGCTCTATAGGATGAGTTCGAATTAATTGCCCAACTCCCGTTAGAATAAATATCTCCCGTTAATTCTAAATCAAAATAGTCATTAACTGCAAAATAGTATCCACCATTTTGTAAAAAGAATCCTTGTTGATTGTTTTCTCCCCAAGTAGGAATTATAAAACCAGAAGTTCTTCCTTTAGTTAAAGGAAAATATGCAAAAGGTAAATATAAAGGTGTAGGTACATCTGCAAGTACTAAATTACTTCCTCCAACTATAATTTTTTTTCCAGGAACTAATTTGGCTTTGTTTGTGGCGATATAATAATCTGGAATTTTTTTCTTTGAAGTGGTAAAACGTAATTTACTCATATATACAGTTGAGTCATTTATACGTTTCGTTTTTTCACCATAAGTAATCATTTCACCTTGAACAGTTTTAATTCCGTAAATAAGAGCTTTCTCACTTTTGAAATTATATAGAATAGAATCTTGTTCTGATTCTTGATTCCCTTGTTTGAAAACAGGTCGTTGTACATATCCTGTACTATCCTTTATTCCTGTTGCATAAACAGTGTTGTTTTTATAATCTATAATTATTTTACCTGCTTTCAAGTTAATGTCACCATAGTCAACTTCAGCTTCATTATATAAAGTAATCGTTTTGTTTTTTGCGTTTTGAATAGTGTAATCTTGAGCATTGTGCAGAATTTTATACTCAATAACTTCCTTTGGTTTAATGATAGAATCAGAACGAGTAGAATCAACTTCTACCGTAGGTTTCTTTCCTTTTTTTAAGTCAACTTGTGCTTTTTTGCTAATTGTTTTGGCTGAATCCTTTTTAATAGCGTCTTGTTTTGGAATCTCATTTTTTCCAAGTTCCTGAGCTATACCTTTTTGAAAACAAAAAAAGGATAAAACTAAAAGTATGTACAATGTATTTGCTTTCAACCCGATAAATGCTATTTTTGTGTGAAATAAAAGTATGGCTCAATATTTGGAGTACCAAATTTCAGAAGCCAAAAATAGTTAAATTTTATTGATGCAATTCTTAAAATTCAGCAAATATAAAAGCAACATATCTTCTTTGTGTTTTGTTTTGTTTTCAATCTTTTTTATTTCAAATCATTTTGAAGTAAATGCACAAAAAAAATATACAGTTGTTTTAGATGCAGGTCATGGGGGAAAAGATCCTGGAAATTTAGGTAACGGTTATAAAGAATCGATTATAGCTCTTAAAGTTGTTCTTGAGGTTGGTAAAAAGCTTAAGAAGAACAAAGAGATCAATGTAATTTTTACGAGAAACAAGGATGTTTTTGTTGAATTACACAATCGAGCTAAAATAGCCAATGATAGTAAGGCAGATTTATTTGTGTCTGTACATTGTGATTCTTATACCAATCCTAGAGCTCATGGAGCAGGTACTTTTGTTTTAGGATTAAGTGGGAATAAACAAAACTTAGAAATTGCTAAAAGAGAGAACTCTGTAATTTTATTAGAGGATAATTATAAACAGAATTATGATTACGATCCGAATTCTCCAGAATCGGTTATCAGTTTATCTATGTTACAAGAGGAAAATCTTGATGAAAGTTTAGAGTTTGCAAGTATCGTTCAGAAAAACTTTAGGACAGCAAAAAGATTTGGACGTAGTGTAAAACAAAACAATTTTCTGGTATTGAGAGAAACGGTTATGCCAAGTGTTTTAATTGAGCTTGGGTTTTTAACGAATAAAGCAGAAGGGAAGTTTTTAAATTCTAGTTCTGGTCAAATAAGAATGGCAGGAGCAATTGCTCAAGGTATAGAAAGATATGTTGAAAGACTTAAGTTAAATACTCTAGAAGATAAAAAAGCTGCCAATAAAGGAAGTGCTGGGAAAAAGAAGAATAACAGTGTAGCTCTTGTAACTGTTGTTGAGAGAAAAAAAACTTATGAGAGAAATACAAAGCCTAAGAGTAATTTAGATAGTAAGGATTTTAAAGTTGTAGTTACTCCTCCAAAGAAAAAAGTTAAAGAAGTTAAGTCGGTTAAGAAACCTGAAACTAAAAAAAGTATACCAAAAGAAAATACTCCTAAAGTAACTCCACCTAAAAAGGAAATTAAAGAGACTGTTGTAGTTAAGAAGGAAGAACCTAAACCAAAAACAACTCCGTCTAAGAAAGTTGCTGAGTCTGTTAAGAAAGTATCTAATAAGCCTGAGCAAATTGAGTTTAAAGTTCAAATTGCAGCTTCTAAGAGATACTTATCTCAGGATAATTTTAATTTCAGAGGGTTAGAAAATGTAGAGGTGCTTGTAATAGACGAATACTACAAATATTATTACGGATCTTCAGAAAGCTTTAAAAAAGCGAAAGTAGCTCTTGTAAAAGCTAGAGAAGCTGGGCATAAAGATGCGTTTATTGTCGCTTTTGCCGATGGAACTAAAATATCGGTGCGAGAAGCCTTAAAAAAACAATAATTTAGAAAAAATCTAATCTATTCTCAAAAAAATAATTAGTAATTTCGTCACTAGCAAACTTTGCTTATGTCGAAAGAACTAAAAACAGGAATAATAGCATTATTAATTATAGCTCTAGGTGTTTGGGGGTATAATTTCATGAAGAGACAAGATTTATTTAGTCCAAACTCACGTTACTTTTTTGTTGAATATAAAAATATTAATGGGTTAAGTGAAGCCAGTGTTGTAACTATAAATGGTTTACAAGTTGGAAAAGTAGATGCGATCAACTTTAATGCAGAACCAGGTAAAAGAGGAACTTTATTAGTAAAATTATCTTTAGAAGATAATTTCGAATTTTCAAAAAAGAGTGTTGCTAAAATTTATTCTGCAGGATTAATGGGCGGTCAAAATTTAGCAATTATTCCTAATTATGAAGGAGAAATGGCCGTTTCAGGTGATTACCTTCAGGGTGAAATAGAGTCAGATTTATTTTCGTCAGTAGGTGAAAAGTTAAATCCAATACAAGCTAAACTAGAGAATGTTTTAGTGGAAGCAGATTCTTTATTGATTGGATTGAATGAGGTTTTAGATAAAAAAGCAAGACAAAGTTTAAATAGAAGCGTTTTAGGTATAGAAAGTACTATTGCTAGTTTAAATAAAACGATGGCAACTTTTAATAATGTACTTGAGGAGAACAAATCTAAAATTGGCGTTACTCTAGATAATACCAAAAAAATCACGGAAGATTTTTCAAAGGTTTCTTCTGATTTGGCGAAAGCAGATTTAGGAGCAACGGTTAAGAAATTAGAATCAACATTATCTAATGTAAATACCTTAATTAAAGGTATTGAAAGTGGTAAAGGAACTGTTGGAAAACTTATGTCAGATGATAAGTTGTATACCAACTTAACTAATGCCACTAAGGAAATGGAAGAATTATTAAGAGAAATGAAGTTAAATCCAAAACGTTTTGTGCACTTCTCTTTATTCGGTAAAAAACCAAAGCCTTACAACGAAGACAATAACAATAAAAATGTAAGTAATCAATAGGTTATTACATTTACTATCATAACAAACAACTATACTGTAATTTTAATTAATTAAATTTTATAATCACTATTTACATGGAAAAATACGTACCAAACATCTTTTTTGCTATTATTTTAATTGCGGGTATAGGGTATTTTGTAATGAATGTTCGAAAACTTATTCGCAACATAAAATTAGGAAAGGATATAGACAGAACTGATAGAAAGCCAGAACGTTGGAAAAATATGGCTAAAATTGCTTTAGGGCAATACAAGATGGTTCGCCGACCTGTATCAGGAATTTTGCATATTGTTGTTTATATCGGTTTCATTCTTATTAATATTGAGATGCTCGAAATCGTTATCGATGGTTTATTCGGGACACACCGTGTCTTCCAACCAATAATTGGTAATGGGTTATACGGTTTCTTAATAGGATCATTTGAAATTTTAGCATTACTAGTTTTAGTTGCTGTAATTATTTTCTGGTTCAGAAGAAATATTGAAAAAATTAAAAGATTCTGGAATCCTGAAATGGAAGGATGGCCGAAAAACGATGGTAATATTATCTTATACTTTGAAATCGTTTTAATGACGCTTTTCTTAGTGATGAATGCGACGGATACACCATTCCAAGAGGCAGGAGCAGGAAATGTAATTTCACAATTTATTGCGCCATGGTTTGATGGTTATTCACATGATGCTCTTCACACGATTGAGAAAACCGCTTGGTGGTTACATATCGTTGGAATTTTAATATTCTTAAATTATTTATACTATTCAAAGCACTTACACATTTTATTAGCTTTCCCAAATACATTCTTTGCGAATTTAAAACCTAAAGGAGAGTTCAATAATTTAGAATCAGTTACGAATGAAGTAAAAATGATGATGGATCCTTCAGCTGATCCTTATGCAATGCCAGAAGATGGAGCAGAGGAAGAGGTTCCGGAAAAATTTGGAGCTTCAGATGTTGCAGATTTAAACTGGGTGCAATTAATGAATGCATATACGTGTACAGAATGTGGACGTTGTACTTCTTCTTGTCCGGCAAATTTAACAGGGAAGAAACTTTCGCCTCGTAAAATTATGATGGATACACGTGATCGTTTAGAAGAAGTTGGAAAAAATATTGATGCTAACGGAGGTGAGTTTAAGCCAGATGGAAAGCAATTATTAGATGATTATATTTCAAGAGAGGAACTTTGGGCATGTACAAGTTGTAATGCTTGTGTTCAAGAATGTCCTGTAAATATCGATCCATTATCTATTATTATGGATATGAGAAGATATTTAGTAATGGAAGAGTCTGCTGCGCCACAAGAATTGAACATGATGATGACAAACATCGAGAACAATGGTGCGCCTTGGCAGTATAGTCAAATGGATAGATTAAACTGGAAAGACGAATAATCTTCAATTTAATTATCAAACTAATTTTTATTTTAATTTAAAGATCAACTTAAACGATACAATATTATGAACGTACCAACAATGGCAGATATGATGGCTCAAGGAAAACAACCAGAAGTGTTGTTTTGGGTAGGAGCTGCAGGTAGTTACGATGATAGAGCCAAAAAAATAACTAAATCTTTCGTTAAGATTTTACACCAAGCTAATGTTGATTTTGCAGTATTAGGTACAGAAGAAAGTTCAACAGGAGATGCTGCTAAAAGAGCTGGAAATGAGTTTTTATTTCAGATGCAAGCAATGACAAATATTGAAATTTTAAATGCTTACGAAGTAAAAACAATTGTTACTTGTGATCCTCACTCTTTCAATACTTTAAAAAACGAATACCCAAGCTTAGGAGGGAAATATAAAGTATATCACCATACGCAATACATTAACAAGTTAATTGCTGATGGTAGATTAAGTATTGAAGGTGAAAACTTAAAAGGAAAACGTTTAACATACCACGATCCTTGTTATTTAGGACGTGCGAATGATGTGTATGAAACACCTCGTGATTTAATTCGCCGATTAGGAGTTAAGTCTACAGAAATGAAACGTAATAAATCTACAGCATTATGTTGTGGAGCTGGAGGAGCGCAAATGTTCAAAGAACCTGAAAAAGGGGATATGGATATTAATATCTTAAGAACAAAAGATGCTTTAGAAACAAATCCAGAAATTATAGCAACAGGTTGTCCTTATTGTAATACGATGATGACGGATGGTGTGAAGTTCCA
The DNA here is from genome assembly GCF_964036595.1 of Tenacibaculum sp. 190524A05c. NCBI lineage: Bacteria > Pseudomonadati > Bacteroidota > Flavobacteriia > Flavobacteriales > Flavobacteriaceae > Tenacibaculum > Tenacibaculum platacis. Next base: position 3,958,644 of record NZ_OZ038523.1, read on the forward strand.
TTTAAAAGAAGATTCTATTGTTGTTAAAGATATCGCAGAACTAATTGCAGAATCAAATAATTTATAAAATAAAAACTATGTTAAAGAAAATTACGGTCTTATTAATCTCATTATTCTCATTTGCAAATGTAATGGCGCAAGATTCGGCATTAGATAAAATGGCAAAAGATATTTGTGAGTATTTTAATAAGAACGAGAAGGAGTTTAAAAATATGTCTACTGATGATTTAACAGCAAAGTTAGGTGTTCAGATGGTGCAGTCTTATTTAAAATATAAAGACGAGTTAGCTAAAGAAGGAATAGTATTTGATTTAACCAAAGGAAGAGCTGAAGGTGAAAAGATGGGAGCGAAAGTAGGATTAGGAATGGTTAAATTTTGTCCTGATGTTTTAATGGCTATCGCCGGAGACGAAATTTATGAAGATGAAGAAGAGACTCCTGCCGAGTCTTATTTAGAAGGAACTTTAAGGAAAGTAAGTGGAGATGATTTGTTTATTGTAGAACTTAAAGATACTGATGGTAAGACACAAAAGTTTGTATGGTTAACAAACTTTGAAGGTTCAGATAAATTAATTGATTTAGGTAAAGATGTAAAAGGAGTTCAAGTAAGAGTAGCGTATACCAACCTTGAATACTTTTCTCCGAAGCTTAAAGAATATATCGTGAGAAAAAAAATCACACGATTAGAATTTTTATAATAGATACATGTTTAAAAATTATATAAAAGCGGCCAGGTTGAGAACCTTGCCGCTTTCTGTTTCAGGAATCATAGTTGGAGCTTATTTAGGTTCATATGATGTGTTTTCAACAATATTAAATCAAAATTTGGAGTCTACAATTGAAGTGATTAGAACGCCACTGTATCAATCACCAATCTTTTGGTTGGCTATTCTAACTACTATTGGATTTCAAGTATTGTCGAATTTTGCTAATGACTATGGAGATGGAATAAAAGGAACAGATAAAAATAGAGAAGGAGAGGAAAGAATGGTAGCATCAGGAGCTATTACTCCGAAGCAAATGAAAAGAGCTATGATTGTCACTACTATTTTCACTTTGGTGGTTGCGATAGCATTAATTTATGTTGCTTTCGGAAAAGATAATTTCGGGTTTTCTCTATTGTTTTTCGGTTTAGGAATTGCCTCGATTGTTGCGGCAATAAAATATACAGTAGGTAATTCTGCTTATGGTTATAGTGGATTTGGTGATTTATTTGTTTTCCTATTTTTTGGTTTACTAGGAGTTGTAGGAACTTATTTTTTATACACAAAGCAAGTTAGCTTTACTATTTTCTTACCAGCATTTACTATTGGTGCATTAAGTACAGCGGTTTTAAATCTTAATAATATGCGAGATCGTGTAAATGATGCGAAAGTTGGGAAAAATACTCTCGTAGTTAAAATAGGAGCTGAATTCGCTAAATACTATCATTATTATTTAATTGCAAGCTCATTTTTATTTGCACTTTTATACGTGGTAATTCACTTTAGAAGTCCATTTCAATTTTTATTTCTAATCGCCTATTTGCCATTAATTAAACATTTGATATTTGTTTACAATAATAAAGAAGAAGCGCTTTTGGATGGAGAACTAAAGAAAGTTGCTTTAAGTACTTTTTTATTTGCCATACTTTTTGGGCTAGGAAACGTTTTGTAACTTTACTAATAACATCAAACAACTAAGTTAATTCATGAAAATAACATTTTACGGGCATGCCTGTTTTGGTATCGAAATAGCCAACACGCACATTTTAATAGATCCTTTTATTACGGGAAACCCGAAAGCTTCACATATAGATATTAATCAAATTAAAGCTGATTATATATTGGTAACTCATGCACACCAAGATCATATTTTAGATGTTGAAGCTGTAGCTAAAAATACTGGAGCTGTAATTGTATCTAATTATGAAATTTATATGCACTATACAGCAAAAGATTTCAAAGCACATCCATTGAATCATGGAGGAACTTTTAGAACAGAATCTTTTTCTGCTAAATATGTAAATGCAATACATACCTCTTCTTTTCCAGATGGAAGCTATGGAGGTCAACCGGGCGGATTTGTAATTACTGCAGGTGATAAATCATTATACGTTGCAGGTGATACTGCAGTTACTATGGATATGAAGTTAATTCCAATGTCTACTCAATTAACAGCATCTATTTTACCAATTGGCGACAATTTTACTATGGGTGTTGAAGATGCAATCATCGCTACGGATTTAGTAGCTTGTGATAAAGTAATTGGTTGTCATTTTAATACATTTCCACCAATTGAAATTAATGTAGATGATGCTAAGAAAAAGTTTACCGAAGCAAACAAAGAATTATTAATCCTAGAAATAGGCACATCTGTAGAAATTTAAGAATGAAGAGAATCAAAATTATATTAGGAATCATAATAGCCTTTGCGGTTATTTTCTTGTCAACGGGATTAATTTTTAAAGAAACAGCTTACACAACACAGGTTGAAGTTCATAAACCATTAGCTGAAGTGTTTTCAGTTTTTAATGACAGTTCAAAAATCAACAACTGGATTCCAGAGTTAAAATCAATTGAACCAATTGATGTAAAACCAGAGAAAACGGGTAGTACGTACAAAATGGTTGTGAGTGATCCAAAGGGACAAGAAATTACATTAAGGGAAAAGATTATGGCTTTTGTTCCGAATGAAAAAGTTACCCTGTTTTTTAATACAGATGTAATGTTTAAAAAAGATGATTACACTTTTAATTTTAATAATGGAGTAACTACTATTACGAATAATTCTATTTGTAGAGGTAACTCATATTTGTTCAGTTGTGTTCTTCCATATTTTAAATCTAAAATAAAAGAACAAGATCAAGAGCATCTAAATAATTTCAAATCATTCATAGAGAAAAATTAAAAGATTGATAAAGGCAAAATTCTACAAGTACGTTTTAAATTTTAAACAACCTAGCGGAACTTCAAGAGGAGTTTTAAGAACTAAAGAAACTTACTTTTTAGTATTAAGTAAGGACGGAAACGAAGGTGTTGGAGAATGTGGATTGTTTAGAGGTTTGAGTATTGATGATACACCAGATTATGAAGAGAAGTTGAACTGGGTATGTGAAAACATTAACTTAGATTTAAAGGAGTTACTTCAGGAAACTATTGAGTATCCTTCAATTCAGTTTGGTTTAGAACAAGCATTTTTATCATTAAAGAGTTCGAATAAATTCGAATTATATCCTTCTGATTTTACGAAAAATCAAAATCCAATTTCAATAAATGGATTGATCTGGATGGGAGATAAGCAATTCATGAAAACCCAAATTCAGGATAAAATTGAACAAGGATTTTCATGTATAAAAATGAAAATCGGAGCTATTGACTTTGAGGAGGAATTGCGATTATTAGAATTTATCAGATCACAATTTTCTGAGAAAGATATAGAATTAAGAGTTGATGCTAATGGCGCTTTTTCTCCGGATACTGCACTGGAAAAGTTAGAAAAATTGTCTAAGTATAAATTACATTCTATAGAACAACCAATTAAACAAGGTCAATGGAATGAAATGGCTAAACTCTGCGAAACTACACCGCTTCCCATTGCTTTAGATGAGGAATTAATTGGTGTTTTTCATAAGACTAAAAAAGAAGAGTTAATAGAAGCAATACAACCACAATATATTATTTTAAAACCAAGCCTAGTTGGAGGAATTGGTGGAAGTAATGAATGGATAGAGATTTCTGAAAATAATAATATTGGTTGGTGGATTACATCTGCTCTTGAGAGTAATATTGGTTTAAATGCCATTGCACAGTGGACTTATACGTTAAAAAGTAACATGCCACAAGGTTTGGGAACTGGAGGATTATTTACAAATAATTTTGATAGCCCTCTTTATGTGGAACGAGGAAGTTTGGTGTATGATCCAAAACTCAATTGGGAATTTAATTTAAGTTAAAAATGAACTACATACAACAAGCATATAAAGGCGATTTAGGATTTTGGAAGTATACCGTTATTCCAGTTTTATTTATTGGAATGGTTGTGCTCAATATGATTGCTATTGAAATGTTTGATATCGATCAAGGTCAAGTAATCAGAGATGAAATAGCAAAAAAAGGAGAAAATTTAATGCTGATTGAATCGTTAGCAACCTTTGTCGTTTTTCTTGCTGTGTTATTATTGTGGGTTAAATTTATTCATAGACAATCCTTAACATCACTAACAACTTCAAGGAGTAAGATAGATTGGAAACGTATTTGGTTCGCTTTTTTTGTCTGGGGTGGAATTACAGCCGCTTATGTTTTTGTAGGCTATTTAATTGATCCAGATGCGCTTCAATGGAATTTTAAACCGAATAAGTTTTTAGGTTTATTAGTAATTGGTGTTTTAATGATTCCGTTACAAACAAGTTTTGAGGAATATTTATTCAGAGGATATCTATTACAAGGAATGGGAGCAAAGCTTAAAAATAGAATGATTCCATTGATTGTTACTTCGGTAATTTTCGGACTTTTACATTTTGCAAATCCAGAAGTTGGTAAATTTGGAAATGTTGTAATGCTTTATTACATAGGGACTGGATTGTTTTTAGGTATTATTACGCTATTAGATGAAGGATTGGAATTGGCTTTAGGATTTCATGCTGCTAATAATTTGATAGGTGCTTTATTGGTAACAGCAGATTGGACAGCCTTCCAAACGAATTCAATATTTAAAGATCTTTCTGAACCAAATGTGTATATAAATATTTTAATTCCAGTATTCATATTCTATCCTTTGTTATTGTTGCTTTTTGCTAAAAAGTATTCTTGGAATAATTGGAAAGAGAAGATAATGGGTAAAGTAGAAAGACCAACTGATATAGATCCAATTAATGAAATAGAAGGTATCGTTTAAAATCTATAAATGGATTTCATAAAAACACATCCTCGTTTTAAATTAAACGGAAATAATTTCCAAACGAAGCATGAGCTTTTAGAATATGCGGATCAATTTTCGTCTTCTGTAAAAGCTTTTTTAGAAGATTGGTTTAATGATGATGCTTTTGTAATAGTTCAAACTTCCGGATCAACGGGAAAGCCGAAACCAATCAAACTACAAAAAGATCATATGATAAACTCTGCTAAAGCAACGGGAGAGTTTTTTAGTTTAAAAGAAAATACCACAGCGTTACTCTGTATGTCTTCGGAGTACATCGCAGGAAAAATGATGTTGGTTAGAGCAATGGTTTTAGGTTGGAATATTGATGTTGTAGAGCCTGTATCTAATCCTTTGAAAGGAGTTGATAAAAATTACGATTTCTCGGCAATGGTTCCAATGCAGCTTCAAAATTCGTTGAAAGAACTGCATAAAGTAAAAAGTTTAATTGTTGGTGGAGGTGTAGTTTCAGAAACATTAAAACAACAAATTTCAGACGTTCAGACTAAAGTGTATGCCACATATGGAATGACGGAAACTATTACTCATATAGCAGTTAAAAAATTAAATCACTTTAATACAGTTCCTGCTTTTTATAAGATTTTACCAAATGTAGATATCAGTGTAGATTCTAGAGGATGCTTAATTATAAACGCTTCGAAAGTTGCTAAGGACCTTGTGGTAACTAATGATGTGGTACAATTAGTTTCTGAAAATGAGTTTGAATGGTTGGGTAGATACGATAACGTGATTAATTCTGGAGGAATTAAATTACATCCTGAGAAAATTGAACATAAACTATCAAAGGTAATTCAGAATCGATTTTTTGTAGCAGGAATTACTGATGAATTGTTAGGAGAGAAGTTAGTCTTAATCATTGAGGATAAAGAAGGTGAAATTAACGTTGAGAAGTTGTTAAATGTTATTTCTAAAAATAAGGATGTAACTAAGTATGAAATTCCTAAAGAAGTTTTTTTTGTTGAGGAATTTATAGAAACGGAAACAAAAAAAATCCAACGTTCGAAAACATTGGATTTAATTATTAAATAATCTTTAACGATTACCTGTCTACATCTAAAAACTCTTTAGTGTCAAACATTTTCTGGTAATCACTCAAAGAAATTCCGTACACTTCTTCAGTGTAATTAGAAGCTTTATCAATTTTATATAACTTGCTCTGTCTTTCTATTTCATAAGTGTTTTGAGCAAAATAAACTGAGTCATTTTCTACACGAGTTATTTTTAAAGTAGAATAAAAGTCTGATGGTTTATATTCAACTATATCTCCAGCTTGTGGCGCTTTAATATATTCTATAACATCTTTTTCGTGCTGGTTCACCGAGTAAATTCCAAAAGCAATTACGGCTAATAAAATTAAAGAACCAATCCAATAGGTGATTGGTGTTTTTGTATCTCTATGAACGTTATCATACTTTAATCGTAAATGATCATCCATTTGTTTAGGCTCTAAAGTAACTTTACAGTTATCGCATTCGGCAACACCTTTTTTGGGTAGTGGGAAAACAGGTATCCAATACAAATAGGCATATCTTCCGAAAATACTTACTGTGTAAGTTGTTTGTTGTTCGCAGTGAGCACACTTTGTCACGCTAACTTTTTCGCTCTTTAAATGAGCGCCTTTAGTTCCATAAAAAATCATGATTATCTTTTTTGTTAGTTTTTCTTTCTCGTAAATCTAAAAAAAAAATGTCACTTATTCTTTTTGGGGTTAAGTATAACTAAAACAAGATGTTATTAGTAGTAAAAATAACTACGTAATGTTAATACATATCTAGTTTTGATATGCTAAAAGAGGTTGAGTCACATGTTGATTTTTATTATTCCATTCTTCTTTTATAATGTTTTTAAATACTAAATAATCAGCATCACTATTCGGGGTGAACTGTTCAATATTTGTGTTTTCTAAATAATCAAAATACTCGTAATGTTTTGTGTTTGCTTCTCCATACATATAACATTGAATGGTAATACAAGATGGTCCGCCTATATTTTTATTATGTAACTGATGAATTTGGTTATATCTAGGACTAATCCATGTGATCTCATCTTTTCTAAATGTTGCAGATTTAAAAGGTGTTTTATGATATTCTGATAACATAGGGAATAAAGAAACGTTTATTTCTCCGTGTAGAACTCTAATTACGGCATTGGCATCACCATGATTGTGAATTGGAGAATAATGATTTGGCGGCCATATTTCAATAACATACGGTATTCCAGGAGAATCACCTTGATTCGCTCCTAAAGTAATTCTTAAGTAGGTTTCATCAGGATTTTCCTCTCCGAATTCATCAGCTTTTTCCTTTAATGTTTCATAACACCAGCATCCAGGAGTTTTAATACTATATTCAATGGCATCAGTAAAATCAGGAAAGTCTGAAGTATTTAACTTAAAGTTTTTACCTGAGATGTTATTATATAATTTTTGACAGCTTTCGGTTAAATCTGTAGGAACAACATAATTATTTAAAGCAATGTCTTCAATAGTTATTTCATCCGTTGAAATAATTTTTAAAGAAGGATCATATACTATCGGATCTCTATATAGTGTCACAGGTTCCGTATTGTCAGATGGTTCAATAGTATCAATATTATGAACCCATTTTAAGTTGGTTTCAAATTCAAATTGAGTTAAATCATTTCTAACTTCTCCAATTCCGAATTTAAAAACTCCATTTAGTCCATTTAAACTTACCCAGTATGTAGCGTCTATATCTTGATCAAGAATAACCTGATTAGATTCAGTCAGTAATTCTTTTTTACCATCAATTACACTAAATAATTGAGAGTTGTGCTTGTTAATTGAGAACAATAAAGCGTTTTCCTTTGCAACGAGTTTAATTTCGAATCCGTCGGAATTAGTTGTTTTTAAGGCAAAAGTTCCTTGGCCAATAACAATTAACTTGATGTTGTTTGAATTGGAACGATCCTGACTTTTATTAAATGTTAATAGTTGTGGCGATCTTAAAAAAGATTCATTTGCATGTGACATGGGATGTTATTTTAGTTAGTAAATTTTCTAATAAATTTAAAAGACTATATAAAGAGAATAAGAACAATAACCTTAAGCGTAACAAATTTGAGTATAGGTGATTTAGGTTATGAGATGTTTAAATAGAATTGTAAGATTTGAATATTTCAGTTTCACTTTAACTCATTCTACAATAGAGTTTACTGAAAGAATAATTCCGTTAACTAATTCCCGATTTCCTAAAAACATATATATCAATAGTTTTATCATCAATAAACTAATAGACTATGATAAAAAAAATGGTATTCGTATTACTGATAAGTAGCTTATCGTTAATACAAGCGCAACAAAAAACAATTACGGGAATAGTTTCAGATGAAAGTGGTCCGTTACCAGGAGTACAAGTTTTAGTAAAAGGAACTACTAACGGAGCAGAAACCGATTTTGATGGTAAATATGTTATAAAGGCTTCTAACACAGATATTTTGGTGTTTTTCTTTGTAGGGATGAAAACCGAAGAACGAAAAGTTGGAAGTAAAAAAACAATTGATGTCTTATTAAAACCTGATGATAATGTTTTGGATGAAGTTGTAGTTACGGCATATGGATCAACTAAAAAATCAGCGTATACTACATCCAGTAGTTTTGTTTCTCGACCTAGGAAAGTGAATAAACTTCATCAGAAAATAGCAAGTCAACTGCAAAGTGTAAAAGGAGTTGGAACAGGAAAGCCTAATACAAAAGTTAATATGTACAATGCAAAAGATCCGTTGTATATCGTAGATGGAAAACCTGTTAATCCACAATACAACTTTGTGGTTAAAGATTTAGACAAAAAAGAAATTGAAAGTGTAAATGTGTACAAGCCATATAAGGCAAAACAATTGTTTGGAAAATCAGCGAAGAATGGATGTATTGTTATTACAACTAAAAGAGGAAGCTATCAAGTAGAAAATCAAGATGCGTATGCTGCAATTCAAGAAAATCAATTTGAACATGTGTCTGCTTCTCCATTATCTACCTTTTCTATTGATGTTGATAAAGCATCGTATAGTAATATCAGAAGAATGATTAATAATGGTCAAGAAATAGCTGCTGATGCTGTTAAGATTGAAGAAATGATTAATTATTTTGATTATGATTATCCTCAACCTCAAGGAAAAGATCCTTTTTCTATCAATACAGAAGTAGTAAAAACACCATGGAATTCAGATACAAAATTGGTAAAGATTGGGTTACAAGGGAAAACCTACGAAAATGAAGATTTACCGCCTTCAAATCTGACCTTTTTAATTGATGTTTCTGGATCAATGAGTTCAAGTAACAAATTACCACTATTAAAAAAGGCATTTAAGTTACTAGTAAATCAATTAAGACAAGAAGATCGAGTTTCAATTGTAGTTTATGCTGGAGCGGCTGGAGTTGTATTAAAGCCAACTTCGGGAAGCAATAAAGAAAAGATTTTAGCAGCTTTAGATAATTTGGAAGCTGGTGGTTCTACGGCAGGAGGAGAAGGAATTGAATTGGCTTATAAATTGGCTCAAAAGAATTTTAGAAAAAGAGGAAATAATAGAGTGATTTTAGCAACTGATGGAGATTTTAATGTTGGAAGAACTTCAAATAAAGCTATGGAAGAGTTAATTGAAGAAAAACGAAAATCAGGAGTGTTTTTATCGGTTTTAGGATTTGGATACGGAAACTATAAAGATGATAAATTAGAAATTTTAGCAGATAAAGGAAATGGAAATCATGCTTATATTGATACTATGCAAGAAGCTCAAAAAGTATTCGTAAAAGAGTTTGGAGGAACATTACATACTATTGCTAAAGATGTGAAAATTCAAGTAGAATTTAATCCTGAAAAAGTACAAGCATATCGTTTAATTGGATATGAAAATAGAATGTTAAATGCCGAAGATTTTATTGATGATACAAAAGATGCGGGAGAGTTAGGAAGTGGACATACGGTAACTGCTTTGTATGAAGTAATTCCAGTAGGAGTTAAGAGTGAGTTTTTAAGTGAAGTGTACGATTTGAAGTATACGAAAAAGACAAAGTCGAGTTATGATGATGAATTACTAACAGTAAAATTCAGATATAAAAAGCCGGATGGTAAAAAGAGTATAGAAATGGTAAGCGTTGTTAAAGATCAGATTACTATTCCAAGTACAGATATGAATTTTGCATCGTCGGTTGCTTTGTTTGGAATGCAATTAAGAAATTCAAAATTTAAAAATACAGGAACTTTAGAAGATGTAGTTGAATTAGCTTTAAAAGGAAAGGGAATTGATAAAGATGGATATCGAAGTGAGTTTGTTCGGTTAGTTAGGGCTTACAATGATGTCAATTAAATGAAAAGCACCGTTTTAAACGGTGCTTTTTTATTTTGTACATGTTTGCCATTTCTAATTCCAATTAGAACTTCATAACTTATTTCGGAATTTTAATTGTAACTCTATTACTTTCCAAGTTTAGGTCTGATAGTTTTTCAAATTGCTTGATGCTAGCACTATCATTATCATAAACTCTTTTTAAGTAATTGATGTATTCTTCGTTTGACGAATCAAACTGATAGGATACTTGGAAATCTATAGATTTTCCACTGATCTCTTCACAAGCTCCTGAAAAAGCTTCTTTGTAGGTAAAGCTTTTTTTAGTATTTGCTTTAATTTCAATAATATGAGTCAAAGGTTTTACTTCCGTTTCACTGATTTCACATTGTTCTATATTTGGAAAGGTTTGAGTATTAAAAAATTCAGGAGTTCCATGTGTTCCATCATTTGGAATGATAATAAAAATTGATTTATCCGAATTATTTTTTAATTGTAAATCTAAATCCAGACTTCCGTATTTATAGGAGTATGAAGTGATAGATAGTTCAAGAGTATTAGTATCTTTTCCTTTTTGAGCGTTTAAAGTTGAGGTAAAACTAAACATAAAAAATGCTAGTACACAAAGCAGTGTTTTTTTCATAGTGTTTTAATTTTTAAAATTTGATTTAATCTTTGAGATAAACTGATAGCTACAGATTTTCTCAGGCTGGCAAATTTGATAAAACAATTTGAATTAGTAAAAGATTGGAGGTAAGTTTTTATGTAAAAAGAGGTGAATAATAGAGATGAAGATTTTATTGCAATTCAAGATCTCCTATTTCTAAGGTTTTATAATTGTCCAAGTTTGGATTTCTTAAATCATTTAAGTGTTTCTCTTCTATCCATATTCCCTCCAAGAAAATAAGATTTAGATATTCATCTTCATTTTTTTGATTTGTTATATTTAGATAATCTTTTTCAAATGGAATATAATCGAAATCAAATACATTGCAAGAATTCAATTTAGTTATAATCTCAGTTTTTAATGTTTGAATTAAGCCATTTTCAGAAGAAGAAGGGAAATAATCTATTTCTATTGTATTAGAATTATTTGTACTAATAATTCTTTCCAACGTCCATTTATACAATTTTCTGTTTTTATTCTTTCGAGAGTTTTTGTTGTGCGTAATTCTCTTTATAGAAATTAGTTTTAATTCTTTGATTGCAGAACGTTTTTTAATTAATGATTGTGTTTTTATGTTTTACCTTTTCTAAGATAATTAATAAGATTTTAGGTAGGGAAGTTAGTAATAATTGATTATACATTTACTTCAACTATTGCGTTTTTGCTCTATATCAATATCTTTAATTAGCATGTATTTGTATTGTTTTACTATTTTTTCTGTCAATTCTATTTGATCTGATTCAAGAATCATCTCTATCATTAAATTTTTAAAGCCTTCACTCCACTTAAGTTTTTCTTTTCTAATGTATAAATCAATTTGATAAGACCATCCTAAAGCTTTTCCATTAATGCCATGTTTTTTTGTTATAAAATCGTTTAAGGATTTAGTCCATAAGGGACCATCAAGCTTTCCTATATCAACGCCGTGCACAAAAGAAACAATGTTTTCTTTGTTGATATTTACGATATACATATTCATTCTGTATAGAAAATGTATCATTCTTTCAATTTCAATTTCAATTTCTTTCATTTTTATAGATTAGGATTCTATTTAGTTTCATTTAATAACAAAGCAGAATGAAATTTTCATTTTCTTTAAATTTTTGCATAAAATTCTCTTCAAAAGATTTTAGATGTTCTTTGTCAATGCAATCTCTTAGCTTTAATAATTGGTCAAAAGAGAAAATAAAGTCATCAGTTTTGAATAACTTAAAAAATTTTGAGGTTACTCCTTTTCGTTGGTAAGCAATATCTAAGGTATGATATCCTATTTCAAATTCAACTTCACCATTTTCCAATTCAATTTTACGAGTTGATAAGAACTTCGAAAAATAAGCTCTTAATTCAGGGTTTTCTTTATCGGTTAACCAATCGTATTTTGACTTTGGTTCTGGTACAATTTTTATTAAGTAAATATCTAATCCCATTCAATTTTTCAAATTAACTATAATGTTTTGTTGATGAATTTATTTGGAGAAATGTCCAGTTCTAAATCATACTTGAATTCAGGTTTTAAATCATTTTTTACAAATTCTTTTGCGAACTTGATTGAAGCATAACTTGCTCCAAGTAGTAAGAATAAGAAATTAGGTTTATTCATTAATTATTTTTTCTAATTCGAATTTAAAATCTTCCCACTCATTAAATGTCTTGTCGGGTATCGTGTTAAAATCAATTTCTTCTGTTACTTTACTTATACCAAATTTGTAATCAAATAATTGTATACAATAAAATCCATTATTTATCCAAATGTCTATTATATAAGCGTTAGAATCAAAAGAATGAATTTCATATCGAATATTTTTATTTTCGATTAGATCAGATATTTCTTCAATGTGTTGTTTCATCTAATGTTACACGTAGGTTTATTCTATTCTCCAAAAGGTCGAAAGCGTAAAATTGAATTCATCTCCAATATTTACTTCTTCCATCATGATTTTAGTTTCTGGATGATTCTTATTTAAAATTTTAACTTTAAAAAACACATTTGTATCACTGTTAATATTATACTTATCAGTAATTACTCCCCTTATAAAAAGGTCTTTTGATTCATTAAATATCCACTCTAAAGTTCCGTTTGAGCAAGGATAATCTATAACGCTATTATTCTCGCCAACAGGCATTTTTATGCTTAAAGTGTCTCCAGTTTTATATTTGTTATAAAGCTTAACTGCTTTTAATTTCATATTCTTTTGACATTCAATTATTGGTTTCCAATATTCCACATATTTATCGACTTGTGATTGTAATTCTATATCTTGATTATTTAAATATCTGTGATAAGAAGTCAGAATTATTGAGGACATATCATCGTAATGACGAATTCCGATGGAGTTGAAAAAATTGGTTAGATTTTTTGATTGTTCATTATGTCTCAAGAGATTATTTCTTAAGTGCATTCCAATACCAAAGTGATATTTTCTAGGTGTGGTAGAATCATTTTCTGTAATATTCTTAAAAATTTCAATTTCTTTCTTCTCCCAATTTTTATCAAGATATTCAAATGAGTATTTCAGCTCTTTTGGAATCCTTTCTTGAGCTTTACAACAAATAATAGAAATAAAAATAAATATAAAAAGTAGGTTTTTCATAAACAGTTTAGTTGTTTCATTCAGTTAACATTCTTTTGTTTCCACAAGCTGCACATAATTTAGCTTTGGGAGTTCTGTATGGTTTTCCGCATTTTTCACAGTCAGGTCCAATTTGTTCAAGTGAGTGATGCATAATTGCATTCGGTTCAGTTTCTTTAAATCCAGTTAGGTTATTATAGTAATCTAATAATTCTTTAAATCTTTCTTGTCTGTCTTTTTTCAGTACTCGAAAACCTTTTTGATATAGTGCAGAGGCAATTTCGAATTCTTCCTTATTGAGCATAGGAACTTCCATTTTACACCTCCAACAGTTTTTAATCTCCATTTAATAAACCTTTGTTTTCATCAGAATCAGGACTGAAGAATTTGAATTCATTTGTCTGTCCAATTTCAATCGCAATTCTACCACAATTTTCACATTCAAAAATTACCTGAGTTTTATCTATTATATTAAGTGAATCGTGAATCATTGAAGATTCTTTTAGATTCGTTGGATATGAAGGAACATCAAAGTTGTTTTTAATCCATTCTAATCTTTTTCCGTTTTTAATTGCTGTTAGTAAAGAGTCTATGTTATTAGTCAAGTTGTCTGAAACTTCATCAACATAAATATCTGGCAAAATATACCCTTTGTATTTAAGATTGTCGGTCTGATCTACAATTATATGTCCGCACTTGCACTTTAGTTTCCCCATTAACTTTTTCTAGTTTGTCACATTGTATTTGTGTGTGTTCTTTTCCTTTGTTGTTGAAAGATAATTTATAAGATTGAATTTCTTCTGAGGTCCCGAAACTTCGTAACAAACGTAATTAACTATAGGTTTTGTAAGCTTTTGTTTTTTTACTTAACAATTTTTTCGATCTCAGATATCTTATCATCAAACTTGGTTTTATCAAATTCCTCTATCTCTTTTTTTAATCCATGTTCTTGGCAAAATTCTAATAAACTATCATTCATTTTCTGGGAAGTTTCAAGACCTGATTGTATAAAAACAAACATTTCTCTTAACAACTTTGTGTTATTACTTAAATTTTGCATACTAGTTTCAATTATGGGTTTGAAAAATTTTGTTAATCCATTTTCGCAGAATTTTATATAAGATAGCCCTTCTTTCTGTAAGTCAATTTTAGAATCTATATTTTCTAAATCTTCAATTAATTTTCTACAAGCTTTGATAGTTATATAGGATTTATCATAAAGATCTTTTAATTCATTTGTATTGTCAATCCCTTTCAATTTTTTCTCATTAATTGCGCGAATCATTTTATTAACGCAAGAAGAACTTCTTTTTATTGATAATTCGATTGTTTTTTTTACATTTTCTATTTTTTCTTTTTGCTCTACATTAGAGCAATTTATAAATACTAGAAAAGATAATAATATGGTATTTTTCATATTCAAATTAGATACAACTCTGAATTAAAGGCAAAGGAAGTATTAATTGTAGTCAATTTTATTGTAAGTAGTTATTCAATAAATTTAGTAAAAGTATCTAAATCTGAATATCCTTGACTTTTTATAATTTCTCCGTTTCCATCTATGATCACAAAGTAAGGTTGAATTCCTGATTTAAATTTAGTTATTTGTAATTCATAGTTTTTTCTACCTACCGTTTTTATAAGTTTGCCTTTTCTCGATGTAACCCATTTCTTTTCAGGTAGAGGTTTATTATCATCAACATAAACACTAACAAAATTGAAGTCGGTTTTTAACTTATCAATTATTTGTTTTTGTGATAATACCCTTTGTTCCATTTTAACTGCATTTACACAAGCGTAACCTGTGAAATATAGTAAAATTGGTTTTTTATTTGTTTTACTTTTTTCTAAAATCTTTTCATAATCTATTTCACCATAGTTTTCAAAAATTTTGTCCTGATTGTATTCAACAGGTTGAAACTCTATATTGTTTTTTGGGGTATTGTTGGTCTCAATTCTTTCGAGTATTTGTTTATAGGTTTGGTCTTTATCAGAGCTGTTTTTTAATTCATTGAATAGTTTCTCGATATATTTTTCTGGTATTTCTAACTTTTTAAGTGTTAGTTTATCCGATTCCCAATTTTTAATATGAGCCTTTTTTTTAGTGAAACCAATTAATGTTTTATATCTAGGCTTGATGTTTTTTTGATAATTTTCTGTTTCTGTAATTAATAATAGTTTATCTAATATTGTTTGGTATGTATAAGGTTCGGTATTTTCCTTAGCCAATATGTCCATCATAATACTAGTCATAATAGGACTATTATTAAATATTTCTAAATCTGTTTTATCTAACCCGCACCTTTCAAGTGAATTCAGTTTTTGAGCAAATGTTAATAAGCTTTCTTTATCATTAGGGGTTATTTGAACTTTCTCATTCAGAATTTCAGTATTACAATCATCCTGACAAAAAATGAGTTGAGTAGATAAGAGTATTGTTATTAAGAGTAGTTTTTTCATTCTTTTAATTTGTTCTAATGCGCAGTATAAAATTGGAACATTTCGATGAGAGGCTGTTATTTATTATGCAGTTTTAGTTGGTTGACTAGATTTATAATTATTGTCTTTTAGTTTCAATCGCAATCTCGTAATTCCTTTTAATATTTCATTGCGGTTCTTTTTATTTTTAATCCATTGAGGAAGTCGACTAGCTAAACTTTTATTGATGTTTGGAATCCGTTCTCTTAAATCAGATTCGACATATCTTTCAAGAAAATCTAAATGCTCTAGGTTTATTGCCCATAGAGTATTTCCGCAACAAGGTGTTTTTAGAAAAATTTCCATGTCCACTGTTAAAGGAGCGAGTTTAGAGGAAGAATCCATAGGTTTTAATTCTTTATTGTAACCACAATGAGTACAAGTGACTTTCAAGTTTGAAAAATCAACTGGTTTAGTACATTTTGGACATGTAACAATTCTATAATTATAAAAATGACTTAATAGTTCTCCTTTATCATCAAATTTTTTCATAGCTATCCAATAATTGACTTAACCAATATAAATCTAGAATGTCTGGTTCAATTTGATGTCTTTTACCATAATTGTCAATAAATGTTACCTGAGATGTACCTACAATAATATCTTCACCAATATGGAGACTGAAATCAGGATCCGCAATTAACTCTTTAGCATAAAACCAACTATCTCCATCAGTTGTTAAGGATAAACCTATAGGGTTTTCATCTCTTGGATACGTAACATCAAGTAATTCTGGGAATTTTGCTCCTTTTTTTACGAGGTTTTCAAATTCTATCCAAAGTTCCTCTCTTAAGGATATGTATTTATTAAAATATTTCATTTTTCAATTGTAGCTAACTATTTGTGTATGATTTTTTGTGGGCAAAGTACACGAATCATTTCCATTGTTACGTAAAGATAATTATTGCGGTATTGTGTGTTCGTTTTGTTATTCTTTCTTTAATTCTATCATATTATATACTTTTCCTTTACTTGCAATTGGTGTGTTACAAACATACTTTTCAGCCTCTTCTATTTTTAGCATTTTCCTTTCAAATTTCATTCCGTCTTTTCCTTTGATTTCTACTCTCAAGACAATGTCATTGACTTGTTTTGAAATTCTAAAATCATATATGTGCTGATGCTTTCTATTAAACTTGAATTGACGAAATGAATAATAAAATTCGTTATCATAAGTTATAAGGAAATCATTTTCACCATATTCATTTATAATTTCATTCAACTGTTTTCCATCGTAGATTGTTGTATACCTTTCTCTATCAGAGAATAAAACCATATCATTTGTTCTGCTAATGGTATTAACACTAATTCCGAATTCAATCTTTACTTTTTCTGATGTCAACGGACTTTCAGTTTCAACATTTACCTCGTTGGTATTCCATAGCATCAAAAAGTCATTATTTATTTTTAGAAATGATAAAATTCCAATGGCTATAAATCCAATTATGATTAATGACTTTTTATTCAAAATAATGAGTTTTTCTTAATGATTAACAACGTTTATTGTATTAAGTTTAGCTTGCCGTTAGGTGTCGATGATTTGTTATACATTGTTGCCTGTAGTTTATTATTCGTTTAATAAAAATCATAATATAAACTCCATTCATTAGTCTGTTCGTTTTTAGCAAACATTAGACTTCCATTGTCGATTACATTAAGGTTTATTTTTTCGTCAGATGTAATTTGAAATACAAACTCAAATCCATCACCAAATCCATCGTAAATTCCAATTCCAGATTGGCAATAGGAAGGAAATCCACCTATTTTATGCTCATACTGATGAAAGTCAGCTATATCATAATAATCTTCAATTTCTCCATTATTTTCCAGTTCGAGTATTTCATCTTCTAATTCTTCTGATAAACCACCACCATCCCAAATTGGACAATCTTGTCTTTTTTCTGCTTTTAGAGGAAACGGCTTTATATAAGACTTAGAGTTTGATAAATCTTTAATTTTAATTTCGTCTAAACTTTTGTATTCTCTTATTACCCAATTTTCTCCCATTTTTTCCAAACATTCTGGATATTCATTTGAGATAAAAACAGTCAATATTTTTGTACTTGATATTTTCGGATGAATGAATGGTAAATTCGGGATATAAATTTGAGCTAAAGGAAGCATCAATTCTCCCTTCTTGTCAATTGGAATAGTTTCCTCAGCTTTGTAAGCTGAAACTTTTCCAATCCAACTTTCTTGAATAGTATTTTTAGGTCTAAATCCACCAACAGTAAAAACAGTAGTGTCTTTTGAAATTTTATCTTTTACTTTTTTAATTGTCAATTTCGTTCTATTTTTAAATTAATGGCAACGTTTTGGCTAAGCTGCGTTTTAATGCAGTTTAGGTGTTATTGTAAGTAGTTTTTATTCAAGCCATTCAATTTTCAGACTAGTTCTATTTTTAATTTCTTTTAAACTTTTCTCTGTCTCAAAACCTATAACTGCATTTTGTCCTCCAGTATCAAAATATGTATATCTTCCTTTAGATTTCACTTTTTCTGTTAGCTCAACTACTTTTGAAAATAAATCAGTATCAACCCAATCATCATCAACTTCCAAATTCCATTTATAATCTTTTCCACTAAATGTAAATGAAACCCAAGCCTTTCCTTCTTCGATGTTAACATAGTCTTTTACGTTTTCAAATTTTAATTTTCCTCTTGTAATTCGTTCAAGATTTTCAAAAATTTCAATATAAGAACCGTGGTCTTCAATCGCTTCAGTGTCAAAGTCCCAGCATTTATTTGTTAGAGGTGTCCAAGGCTCTCTCTCGATTGTCTGTCCAAGTGTTATATACATTAGAGTAAAAGGTTCATCGAGGAATTCTTGTTTTTCCCAACGCTCAATATCAGATTTATTAGTTCCATTATTCAATTCGAAGCCTAATTCTTTAAATACCTCTAATTGCTGTTCAAAAGTAGGATTCTTTGGAATCGAATTATTAAATCCAAATAGCGATAAAATTCCCATAAATATCAACTTTTTCATTTTATGCGTTAAATTACTTACAACTAGTTATATCAAAACAAATATACCTGTTTCTCAGTTTAATATTCCGGATAACAGGAACTTTAGTTCTAATTCATGTTCTGTGATGTAGTACCATAAGATGAACAACAAACAAAGAAAAAATCATAAGCTTTTTTAAGATTGATCATAAAAAATAAAACCCGCTAGTTTACTAGCGGGTTTTATTAAAAATAGTATGTTTTCTATGTTTACATCTCCATCGAGTGATAAACTTGATTTACATCGTCATCTTCTTCTAAACGCTCTAAAAGTTTCTCTACGTCAGCTTGTTGTTCTTCTCCAAGCTTAGTTGTTGTTGTAGGTATTCTTTCAAATTCAGACGAAATAATTTCAATATTGTTCTCTTCTAAGTATCCTTGAATTGCACCGAATTGTCCAAATGGAGCATACAACATGACGCTGTTATCTTCGTCATCTGTAAAAACCTCTTCAACTTCGAAATCGATCATTTCCATTTCGAATTCTTCCAAGTCCATTCCTAAAGATTCTTCTTTCACTTTAAAGTTTACTACATGATCAAACATAAATACAACCGATCCAGAAGTTCCTAAGTTTCCGTTACATTTATTAAATGCCGCTCTTACGTTAGCAACTGTTCTGTTGTTATTGTTTGTTGCAGTTTCTACTACAATGGCAATTCCATGAGGAGCATATCCTTCAAATAAAACTTCCTTATAGTTTGCAGTATCTTTGTCTGATGCTTTTTTAATTGCACGAGCTACGTTATCCTTAGGCATGTTTGCAGCCTTTGCATTTTGGATAACTACACGTAGACGAGAATTGGTTTCAGGATTCGGTCCACCTTCTTTTACCGCCATAACTATGTCTTTACCAATTCTGGTAAAAGTTTTAGCCATTGCAGACCAACGTTTCATTTTTCTTGCTTTCCTAAATTCAAATGCTCTTCCCATTTCCTGATTTTATATGTTGTAAAAAATTCCTGTAAAAATAATTAAACTTGAATAACTCCCAAATTAAATGGCTTTTCAATTGGAGCATGGTTTGCTGCTTCAATTCCCATTGAAATCCATTTTCTTGTATCTAACGGATTAATAACTGCATCTGTCCAAATTCGAGCAGCAGCATAATACGGAGAAATTTGTTCGTCGTATCTAGATTTAATTTTATTAAATAATTCTTCTTCCTTCTCTTTGGTAATCTCTTCACCTTTCTTCTTTAAGGCAGCAGTTTCTATTTGTAATAAAACTTTTGCAGCAGAAGCGCCACTCATAACGGCTAATTCGGCACTTGGCCAAGCAGCGATTAATCTTGGATCATACGCTTTTCCACACATTGCATAGTTTCCTGCTCCATAAGAATTTCCAACTACAATAGTAAACTTAGGAACTACTGAATTACTAACAGCATTTACCATTTTAGCTCCGTCTTTAATAATTCCACCATGTTCAGATTTACTTCCTACCATAAATCCAGTAACATCTTGTAAGAATACTAAAGGAATTTTCTTCTGATTACAGTTTGCAATAAAACGAGTGGCTTTATCGGCAGAATCTGAATAAATTACTCCACCAAATTGCATTTCACTAGGCTTAGTTTTAGCGCCTTTTGATTTTACAATTTTTCTTTGGTTTGCTACAATTCCAACTGCCCATCCATCAATTCTTGCATAACCAGTAATAATAGTTTGACCATAACCAGCTTTATATTCGTCAAATTCAGAATTATCCACTAAGCGATCGATGATTTCCATCATGTCGTATTGTTCGTGACGCGCTTTTGGTAAAATTCCAAAGATTTCATTCTCATCTTTTGCAGGAGCTTTGCTTTCTGATCTGTTGTATCCAGCTTTTTCAAAGTCTCCAATCTTATCCATTACATTTTTAATACGATCTAAAGCGTCTTTGTCATCTTTAGCTTTGTAATCAGTAACTCCAGAAATTTCACAGTGTGTTGTTGCTCCACCTAAAGTTTCATTGTCAATAGCTTCACCAATAGCGGCTTTTACTAAATAACTTCCTGCTAAAAATATACTTCCAGTTTTATCTACAATTAAAGCTTCATCACTCATAATTGGTAAATACGCTCCACCAGCAACGCAACTTCCCATAACAGCGGCAATTTGTGTAATTCCCATACTGCTCATTACGGCATTATTTCTGAAAATTCGTCCGAAATGTTCCTTGTCTGGGAATATTTCATCTTGCATCGGAAGGTAAACTCCAGCAGAATCCACTAAATAAATAATTGGTAATCTGTTTTCAATGGCAATTTCTTGAGCTCTTAAATTCTTTTTTCCTGTGATAGGAAACCAAGCTCCAGCTTTTACAGTGGCATCATTTGCTACTACAATACATTGCTTACCTTTTACATATCCTATTTTAATGACTACACCACCGGAAGGACATCCACCATGCTCTTTATACATTCCTTCTCCAGCAAAAGCACCAATTTCAATTGATTCAGAATCGTTATCAAGTAAATAATCAATTCGTTCTCTTGCTGTTAATTTACCTTTTTCGTGATGTTTTTGAATTCTTTTTTCTCCTCCTCCTAATTTAATTTTGGCTAAGCGCTGTTTTAAATCCGAAGCTAATAATTTATTGTGGTCTTCGTTTTTATTGAAGTTAATGTCCATAGATATTTGTTTGTTTGCGAGTGCTAAAATAAGAAAATACGAGCATATGTAAAGGCTATTACTCGTATGATTCTATGATGTTTTTAATAGAGTTTTCTATCTCTTTATAACGTGCTTTCTTTTCTAAGATCCAAGGTTCTGCAACACGTTCCATACAGTCTTTTACAGAGCATGATTCACAAGTGACTCCAACAACATTTTTCTCAAAAGTATCTTCTTTAAAAAACTTTACTTTTCGTTTTAAATGTGGTGATAATAACATTCCAATACTGATGCTTCTGTAAATGTCTTTTTTAAACGGATCTTTATTTGCAGAAGACAGCACTAAATACTCATTCGTTGAATTTTCATACGAAGATATTTGAATTCCTGATGAAGATTTTTTCTGGTTTGAATTTTCAAAATCTTGAATGGTTTTTATTGAAACCCATCGTCGACAATAATGTTCTTGATTTCTATTGGCGTGCGGAGCTTGTTGTTGTGTTATGTGAAGCTCTTTGCTTAATCTGTATGTTGGTGAATCTTTTTTATGTGTAAATCGTAAGAAGAATAAATTCTTAATATTAAATGACGTTGGTAAAATATTGGTTAAACGCTGATAAAAAGTTTCATCAGAGCAATTATAGCTTGTTAATATTTTATGTAATCTTAGTGGATTCCAATCTTTTTTCTCGAATAAATCCTTTAATTGCTTGACTAGTTTTTTCTTCGGAATAATTAAAGCTCCGGCAAAATAAGAAGCAATAAAGTTGTTTAATACTTGGTCGAAACTTTCAAATTTAATCCATGGGAAAGTGTATAACCTATCCTTAATCTCTAAGAAATTATAGGCAATCTCCTTTGCAAAAATAAATGTCTTTTGTGCTTCTGATATTTCTTTACTTAAGATTAAGGTATTCTTTTTAGGAATATATATATTTCTTATGTCTGTAAGATTCTTGTGTTTAGAAAGTTCTTTGGTGTCAATTTTATAATTGAATTCCTCGATTAAAATTTCTTTTAAATCCTCAGAAGTAATTTTCTCATCAAGATTAATCTGGTAAGCCTTTGCGAATTTCTCAACGCTAGTTTCTATATCGTCAAAATAATTATTGTGCGCTTCCTGATAAGAACGTAAAGAAGCTAAAAAGAAACTTTCTCGTGTTAAATTATAATTCTGCGATATTTTAATAATAGTACTTATAAAGGCATTGACCTTAGCAGGTGCATTCGCTACAATATCAATTAGATTGTTTTCTTGGATTCCAAATAAGTCTAAAGGAATTTCTTTAAGAATTTTGGATTGTAGGATTTCACCAATAGGAGCTAAGTTTTTATCTAGTTTTAAAGAAACCAAGTGATCGTAAGGTACTTCAAGGTTTTCTGCTAAAATTGCGATTTTATCTGTTTTAGGATATTTCTTTCCTTTTTCAATTTCATTTAAGTAAGATTTCGATAATCCTGTCAGTTTTGCCAAACCAAAAAGAGATAGGTTTTTCTCGGTTCTTATTTGCTTCAGTTTAAGCCCAAAAATCAGGCGAATATATTGTTCTTCTAATAACATAAAACCAAATTTATGAATAATAGCGAACTTATAAAAATTAAGTTTTTTTAAAATTTAGCGAACGTTCGCTTGGAGAGTTCGAAAATATTTTATAACATTGTAGTGTAATTATTTAAAAAAGAATAAAATGGAAACTAAAGCAATTCTTAAAGAGATTCAGTTCAAAGGGTTTGAAGCTGATTCTTACAAGTCAATTTTAACGCCAGAGGCGAAGGCTTTTTTAATTGAGTTACACGTCAAGTTTAATAATAAACGTTTGGAGTTGCTTAAAGAAAGAGTCAAAACACAAGCGTATTTTGATGAAGGTAACTTTCCTTCTTTTCCAGAAGAGACAAAAGCAATAAGAAATTCTGACTGGGTGTGTAAGCCATTACCTCAAGATTTATTAGATAGGAGAGTGGAGATTACTGGTCCTGTGGATAGAAAGATGGTGATTAATGCTTTGAATTCAGGTGCAAAAACATTTATGGCGGATTTTGAAGATAGTAATTCTCCAACAATCTCTAATATATTAAACGGTCAACAAAATTTATTTGACGCAAATACGAAAACGATTTCGTTCTATAACGAAAAGAAAGATAAAACCTATAGTTTAAATGATGAAACAGCTGTTTTATTAGTGAGACCAAGAGGTTTGCATTTAAATGAAAGACATTTTGTGCTAGATGGAGAAGAAATGTCAGGATCATTAGTGGATTTTGGATTGTACTTCTTCCATAACATTAAGGTGTTGTTAGAGCAAGGAACGGCAACGTATTTTTATTTACCAAAATTAGAGCATTATTTAGAAGCAAGATGGTGGAATGAGGTTTTTGTTTTTGCGCAAGAATATTTAGGTGTTGCTCAAGATACAATTAAAGCTACTGTACTTATTGAGACAATAACAGCTAGTTTTCAATTAGACGAAATTATTTACGAATTAAAAGATCATATGGCGGGTCTTAATTGTGGGAGATGGGATTACATTTTCTCGTACATAAAGAAGTTTAGAAATCATGAAGGGTTTTTAGTGCCAAACCGTGCGCAAGTAACAATGAGCTCGCCATTTATGAAAGCATATTCTCAAAGAGTAGTTCAACGTTGTCATGTTCGTCGTGTTCACGCAATGGGAGGAATGGCTGCTCAAATTCCTGTTAAAAATGATGAAGAAGCGAATAAGACAGCTTATGCTAAAGTAGAAGGTGATAAGTTACAAGAAGTTAAAAATGGTCACGACGGAACTTGGGTTGCGCATCCAGGGTTAGTTAAGGTTGCGATGGATGTGTTTAATGAGCACATGCCAACTGCAAATCAAATCGATAATAAACGTGAAGATTTAACGGTTACAGAAGAAGAATTAGTTGAAATGCCAGTTGGTACAGTTACGGAAACTGGAATTCGTGATAATATAAATGTTGGGATTCTTTACATAGAAAGTTGGTTAGCAGGAAACGGTGCTGCTGCTCTCTATAACCTTATGGAAGATGCAGCTACTGCGGAAATTTCTAGAACTCAAATTTGGCAATGGTTACATAAGGGAGTTCGCTTAGAAAGTGAAGAGCAATTTGATATTGAAATGTATCAAGATTTAAAAGCTCAGGAAATCGAGAAGATTAAAGAATTAGTAGGAGAGGAGTCATTTAGTAATAGAAGATTTGATTTAGCGATTCAATTGTTTGATGATTTAGTCTTGTCAGAAGACTTCGAAGAGTTCTTAACACTTCCAGCTTATCAATACATTTAAAATTTAAAACAAAAAAGCCCCAAAATGCGGCAACATTTAAAGGGCAAGTCATTATTATAAACAACTTATTTTAGAAATACAATATTATGAAAAATTTACCACAAGGAAGTTACAATTCTGCATTAGAAACGGTAAGAAACTTAAAAGAAAAGTTCGGTAAATCTTGGAACGCGATTAGTCCAGAAAGTGCTGCTAGAATGGCGACACAAAACCGTTTTAGAACTGGTTTAGATATTGCTAAATATACAGCTTCAATCATGAGAAAAGATATGGCAGATTATGATGCTGATTCTTCTCAATATACTCAGTCTTTAGGATGTTGGCATGGATTTGTTGCTCAACAAAAGATGATTGCGGTTAAAAAACATAATAAAACTACAGATAAAAAATATTTATACTTATCAGGTTGGATGGTAGCGGCATTACGTTCTGAATTCGGGCCATTACCAGATCAGTCTATGCACGAGAAAACTGCAGTTGCAGGATTAATTGAAGAGATTTATGATTTCTTACGTCAAGCAGATGCTATCGAATTGAATGATTTATTCAGAAGGTTAGAGGCTGGAGAAGATGTGCAAGATCAAATCGATAATTTCGAAACACATATTGTTCCGATTATTGCTGATATCGATGCTGGTTTTGGAAATGAAGAAGCTACTTATTTATTAGCTAAAAAAATGATCCAAGCTGGTGCTTGTGCAATCCAAATTGAAAATCAAGTATCAGATGCGAAGCAATGTGGACACCAAGATGGAAAAGTAACTGTTCCGCATGAAGATTTTATTGCAAAGTTAAATGCTGTTCGTTATGCATTCTTAGAATTAGGAGTTGAAGATGGAGTTATTGTTGCAAGAACAGATTCGGAAGGAGCTGGATTAACTCAAAAATTACCTGTAAGTCAAGAGCCAGGAGATTTAGCTTCTCAATATTTAGATTTCGTTGAATGTGAAGAGGTTTCTTTAGATCAAGTTACAAATAACGAAGTATTATTAAAAAGAGATGGGAAATTAGTTCGTCCAGTAAGATTAGCTAATGGATTATATAAGTTTAGAGAAGGAACAAATATCGATAGAGTTGTTTTAGACTGTGTTACAAGTTTACAAAATGGAGCTGATTTATTATGGATTGAAACGCCAACGCCGCACGTAGGTCAAATTGCAGCAATGGTAAACAGAGTAAAAGAAGTTGTTCCAAATGCAAAATTAGTTTACAACAATTCACCATCATTTAACTGGACTTTAAATTTCCGTACACAAGTGTATGACGCAATGGTTGAAGCTGGAGAGGACGTGTCTGGTTATGATAGAGGGAACTTAATGGATGCTAAATATGATGGTTCTGAATTATGTAATAGAGCAGATGAGAAAATTAGAACATTCCAATTAGATGGTGCTAGAGAAGCTGGAATTTTCCACCACTTAATTACATTACCGACGTACCACACAACTGCACTTCATATGAATGATTTAGCAGAAGGATATTTCGGAGAGAAAGGAATGTTAGCTTACGTTAAAGGAGTACAACGTCAAGAGATCAGAAAAGGAGTTTCTTGTGTGAAACACCAAAGAATGGCAGGATCTGATTTAGGAGATGATCACAAAACATTCTTCTCAGGAGATAATGCTTTAAAAGCTGGTGGATCTAAGAATACATCTAATCAGTTTGATTCAAAAGCAACAGAAGAAGAAGTTGCAACAGCAACGGTATAAAATACTAGAACTTTTCAAGTTTTAGTTAGTTGTTTGTTTACATATATTTCTAGTTTGAAGTAGAAACCGCTTTTACCCAAAAGCGGTTTTTTTATTTGCCTGTAAAATTGTTGTAACGTTTTAAGGTAAATAGCTACATATAATTGTTGAATAATTATTTTAAATAATTTTTTTTAACGAAATTGCTAACTTTAAAAATTGTACAACTATAAAAAACGTATACAAACATGTCTGATGATTTTGATTTATTAGAAACTAATTCTAACGAGAAAACAGAAAAAGTTGATGTTAATTGGGGGAAAGCTATCGATAGCATGAAATCTAAATTAGCTCAAGAAGATGATCCACAAGTAAGACAGAAAATATTAAATGCAACATTAGATGATGTTGTGAATATGGCAGAAAAAGATAGAACTACACTTTTAGATGCTATTAAAGATTTAACAGATTACCAAGATGAAGTAGGAATAATTTTTGAGAAGTTTTCTTCTTTAAATGCAGATGAGCAAAAAATTATTGATGATGCTCAGAAAGCGTTAGAAAGAGCAAGAATTGAACTTGAAGATGCTCAAAATAAGCCAGATACTTGGTGGAATAATTTATGGGGAAGAAAAAGTAAGATAGCGAAGGCAGAGCAAGAGTTAAAAGACGCTGAAAAAGTTCGTGCTGGTGCTGATAATAAAGCAAAGGCAATGTTCCAAGAGCGTATTGAAAGTGCTGACGTACAAACGTTATTATCAGAGTTGTCTTACAAATCTCAAGCTGCTGTTACTCGTTTAAAAGAGCGTGAAGTAGAGATTAAAGAAGTAGAAGATAAGTTGCAAGTTGCAATTGTAGAAGCTACTAAAAATCATACGAAGGCATTAGAGAAAAAGAAAGAGATTGAAGGTCAGTTAGAAGAGCAATACGCTTTACTAAAACAAGCTCGTCAGGAATTAGAAGAAATTGCTGATAAGCAGTCTGCTGAATATGCTCAAGCTATTGGAAAAGTAACGAAATTAGAACAAAAAGTAGAAGAACTTGAAGGGTTAAAGAACGCGTATACAACTTTAGCTGCAAGTAAAGATAGTTTCGTTCATAAGCATAACTTAACAATTAAAGTATTAACTTCTTTACGTAGTAACTTACAAACGCATAGAGCTAAATTAAAGTCAGATACGGAAGAGCGTTTAAAGTATTATGATGGTTATATCGTAGCATTAAAAGCAAGAACTGATCAAGAATTTGCGGCTATTTTAGAACATTTAGGAGTTAAAACAGATGAGCATATCGGAGAAACTTTAGCTGCGATGCATACTGCAAGTGCTAAAGCTCGTCAAGAAATGATGGATAATATTCCAGTTCATGAAAAAGTAATGCAAGGAGTGTACAGTTCTTATGCAGAAGCTTTACAAGAAATTCGTGAGAAGGATTCTGAAATTCAAAAGAATTTTGCGGATCGTTACGGAATTGACATGAAGGAATTATTCGAAGATTATTACAAAGCAGATGGTAGCGCTCCAACTGGAGATGATACTCCTGCTAATGATCCAGAGCCAGAGTCAAACGACGACGATTTATTATCATAAAAATATAAACATAAGACGGTACATGTACCGTCTTTTTAATCTGTAATAAAAAGGAACTTTTAGTACGTATAATTTAATATGATTGTAACTCCTTTAGATTCTGCTGTATTAGATTCAAAAGAACAATACGTGTTTTATCATAAAATGGTAGACTTTGTTCTTAAAGAGTTAATTGTTAACATTCAGAAGCAAAATTTATGCAGTAGTCAAGAGCTTGTAATTTTTAAACAGTATACTGATTTGTTATTATATTCTATCGAAGCAATGCGTGTAAAATACATGTATGATGAAGATGATAACATGAAGATTGATTTAACAGAGTCTGGATTTCCAAATTATTTGGAGTTTAGATATTTGTACAATGATCTAGAGTTGAAAAATGAATATATAAGTAAGCTTGAAAATGTTGAAGATTTAAAAGAAGAGTTCTTAGACACCTTACTTAGAAAGAAAAAGCATGTAAAACGTAGACGATTATTTCAGGCTTCGTCAATAGTATATTATAATTCTGTTAATCAACAATACATCTTCAACAGATTTGTTCAGGGTAAAATTTTAGAAGCACCAGAAAATAGTCCAGCTGAATTTTTAACAAGCTGGAGTTTTTATGATGTAACAGATAATCGACCATATGTTTGCTTCATCTACTTTAACTATGAAGGTAAACGCATAAATGATTATAAAGAAAAGTTATATGCTGTTCTAAGAGAAAGCGGAGATCGAAATATGGCCTTAGATACGTTGGCTTATAATATTGATCGAAAACTTCCAGATATTCATCCAAAATATATTAAAAGAATTGACTTAGGTCCGTTACATAATGTATTTGCTAAGGATGAAAACCTAATTACTCATGCTATTTTAGAGGGAATAGCTAAGAAAGAAATTCCATTAGAATCTTATGCGTTGTCTTTTAAAACCGATGAGGTCTTTTCAGGAGGTTCATTTAAAGAAGGCGGGTTCTTTTCAAAGCAGATTTTACAAAAATGGAACGATGTAGAGCATAGAAAGTATGTGTTTGCTCCTCATCGAATTATCCAGTTATTACACAACAAAACACCTGAGGTTTTAAATAAGTTGGCAAAAGAACCAATTCAAACTTCAGACTTAAAAATTGATATTTAAAAAGATATGGAACACAATTCAACATTTCCAATAAAGAAAAATGAATTAGATATGCTTCGTGATGAAGCTAGTGGATATTTAAAAAGTATTCAGTGGGAGCAAAGTCAACGAGCTAAAAATAAAGATAAGGATGCCAAAGACGAATCGATTTTATTGTTTTTGTCTAAAGCTAAAGGAGGTGGAGCCTCAGAAATAACTTCTGTTTCAAAAACAATTTTAGCTTTAAAGAAACGATTATTACCAGATTCAGTTGCCATTCCAGTGTTTTTGAATCAAACATTATACGCTGTTCAAGAAGGATTAACTTTAGGGATTTGGATTAAGGATAGTTATACTGATGCATCTGGTTTATCGAGTTTAGCTGAGAAAAGATCTGCCTTAGATGCTAATGGAAAAAGAGAGTTTGAAAGTAAAATGCAAACAGCTACAGCGTTTCAATTATTCGCTACAGCTTATAAAATATTGCATGACTTAAAACCTCATGCTTCTGATGACTTATCTGTGATGAAACAGAAATTTGCAGGAATTCCAGAGGTCTCATTCTTTTCGCCTTTAAAAGGAATTTCTTGCTGCTTATTTTATTATGATAAGTATTTGTCTCATCCAGATATTATTGGATCAGACAAAGATGTTATTGATTTCACTGTAGTGTATTTTGAAGCTTTAATAGATGAAATAAATCTTCGAAAGAGTAGTTTAGAGTACACCGAAACAATTACTGATAGAACGTATAAATTAGAAAACACAGATTTTGCAGTTTCAGGATGGGAAAATACATTTAGCGGAACAGCAAAAAGTGTTGAGTTTAATAAAATTCAATTTGAGCAAATTGTAGGAAACAAAGATGCAAAACACTTTGCTCGTCGTTTAACAGAAAGGTTATTAAGTTACGATTTCGATGCTCAAAAGAATCCATTCCAAGAATTAGGTGGTTTTATGCCTGTGTTTATGGGATATGGAATTCCAGGAACTGGAAAAAGTATGTTAATCGCAGCAATTGCAACCCGATTAAAAGAATATTCTGATAATCTGGATATTCCATTTTTATTTCACCCAATGCCAGATACATTAATCTCTACGTTCCAAGGAGGATCGGCAGAGAAAATGGTAGAATGGATGAAACCAATGCAAGATCCAACTAAGTTAATTTTCGCACCAATTGATGATGCGGAGAATAATTTACAGGAACGAACAGCTCAAGGTGTTTCTGCCGGTGTAAAGGAGGTTATTGGAGTTTTCTTGCGTTATACAGAAGGGGCGTATGCAGTGAATTATGGAAATAGTTCTATAGGATTATTTACCAACCTTCCAGAAATGTTAGATAAGGCTGTTATTTCACGTGTACAAGGGCGATTTAAAATTGACGGAGCAAGAACTGAAAATGACTTTTTAGATCAAGATTATATTTGGTGGAGAAAGTTTGAGAAAACAATGCCTGAGTTTGTGAATATGTCTGGACCATCGAGTTATGATTATTTAACAGACCAAGGTTTTGTAAAGAGTATGGGAGAAGTTTTAAATAGTATAGAAAAACCAACTGAAGATCGAGTTCATGATGTGTACGATAGAGTTGAAAAGCAATACAAAACGAATGAACATATGTTTTTTGCGAGTTTGTATAAAGAGATTCAGAAAATATTTCCATTCTTTTCGTCAAGGGATGTTCGTAACATTCAGTCTGCGATTTCATTACGTTTAACAGATTTTGATTTAGAGCAAGATTGGTTTGAAAATCCTGAAATTTATTTCAAGAAAGATTATGAGACAAAATTCAATATGTTACAAGAATTAATGAAAGTGAATATGAAAGGATTAAACTTCTCTGAAATAAGAAGACAAGAGGTGGTTCGTTATTTAGATAATGTTGCTACAATTGCGGATACAGACTTTAAACGTAAAGTTGATGCACGAATTAATCAAATGAATATCGAATTAGAAGCAAGAGAACAGTTTAATAAATAAATAAATAAATAAAAATGAAAAAAAAATGGTTTAGTTGCTTATTAGCTTTAGGATTATTAATAAGTTGTAGTGAAGATAATTCATCCGGTGTAGTTAGTGGCGGAGATGGTCAAACGGGAGGAAATGGATCAACAGATAAAATTTTTTATGGAAATGTTTTAATACAAACCCAAAATGAATTAGAAAGTTTTGCAGAGAATAATTATACAAAAATTTACGGAGAACTTTGGATAGAGGGAGAGGAGATAAACGATATCAGTAATTTAAGTAGTTTAAAAGAAATACAAGGAGATTTAAGAATTCGTAATACGAGTATAGTTAACTTGGACGGATTGGCAAATCTTGAGCTTAATAATATTTCTGAAAATTTACTTCTTTCAATTAGATATAATGATAAGCTGGAAAGTATTGGAGCCTTAAAGAAAGTGGAAAAAGTAACAGATTTCCTTCTCTCAAATAATAATAATCTTTTAAATATAAATGGCTTAGGGAATTTTAAAGAACTCAGAGGTTTATTTATTGATGCTAATCCTAAATTAGAAAGTGTAGAAGGATTGTATGGGTTAGAGGTGTGTAATGAATTAACTTTTCAAGATAACCCTAAACTCATAACACTTGATGGATTAGAAAAACTGAAATATGTCAATTTTGCTTCTGTAAGGATTACAGGTAACACCGCTTTGAGAGATTTTTGTAGTTTAACATTACTTTCTAATACCACAGATATGCCAGGGTATAATATTCGAGATAATTATTATAATCCAGAGAAACAGGATATAATTAATGGTGATTGCAGTATTTAAAGAAATAGATAAATTCATATAACCGACATGTGTAAAGCTAAAATAGGTCGGAATTTGAAAATTAAAGAAGCTCAAGACAATTTATGTTTCAAGATAAATTAGATGTACAATTTGAGGAGTTCGAGAATATTTACAAAGAACCTGAATTAGCTTCTATTTTTACAAGGCTTATTGCTGCAATTATCGACATCATTATATATTGGATGCTCTGTGTGGCAATGAGTCTAGTTGCAGGAGAAAATAACGGATTGCTAAATTATTCTGTAGAAGGATTTCCAGCTTTAATACTTTTTGGAATAGCTTTCTTTTTATGGCCAATAAGCGAAGGTGTTTATGGCCAAACTATTGGGAAAAGATTGTTAGACATAAAAGTAATGGCCAATAATGAAAAGGAAATGACAATTGCAAAAGGGTTTATTCGATATTTCCTGGGTATTATAGATTGGTTTTTTTGCGTCGGAATTATAATCGCACTTATTGATAAGAAAAACCAAAGACTGGGAGATATAATTGCAGATACAATAGTTGTTAAATCAGAATATAAGCCAAGAAATTAGAATAACTCCATAAAACAAAACGATCAATTAGCGCATAAAAATAATTGATTGAACCAAAGAAACCATTAAAAACCATTATGAAAAAAGCCGTAACAGCTGCATTGCTAATATGTACAGTATTGTCATATAGTCAAGTGAAAACAAAAGGAGTTAATTTATATCCTGATGTTGTTGTAAAGAGTGAAAAAATTAATGCTAAAGGAGAAACTGTTCTCATTGATAATATTCAGTTAATCGATATAAATACAGGAAAGATCTCTACTAGAGATGTATTAATTGAATCGAAAAAAATAGCTAAAATCTCTAAGAAAATAAGGATTGATGAAAATTATAAAGTTATCAATGGAGAAGGAAAGTGGATGATTCCTGGTTTAATTGATAGTCATATTCATCTTTTTCAATCGGGAGGTTTGTATACAAGGCCAGATGTGGCAAATTTAAATAAATTTAAAGCTTATGAAGAAGAAAGACAATGGCTAAAACGAAATGCTGCCGATTTTCTTAAGCGTTACTTAAAATGCGGAATTACTACTGTAATTGATGTTGGAGGACCAATTTATAACTTCGATTTACGAGATAAATATTCTGATGTTAGTGAGTTCCCAAATCTATTTATAACTGGACCACTTGTTTCTACGTATCAGCCAAAAGCTTTTGAAATTGAAAATGCTCCTATTATAAAGGCAAATACACCAGAAGAAGCTATAGAATTGGTAAAAAAACAAGTGCCACTTAAGCCAGATTTTATTAAAATTTGGTATATCGTTAGATCAAAAGATGACGAAACTAAAAATTATGAAATTGTAAAAGCAACAATTGATGAGGCTCATAAGAATAATTTGAAAGTAGCGGTTCATGCAACTCAATTAGCCACGGCAAAAAAGGCAATAAAAGCTGGTGCGAATTTCTTAGTTCATAGTGTAGAAAATGAAAAAATTGATGACGAGTTTATTAAAATGGTGAAAGAAAGTAATGTTTCGTACATACCAACACTAATCGTTATGAAAAACTATGTAAAGTCTTTTTCTCAAGATATCACGCCTTCAAAAGAAGATTTTAATATCTCTAATCCCACAGCATTAGGTAGTCTATATGATTCAAAAACACTTGAAATGAGAAATCTGCCTTATTGGAAAAGGTATAAAGAGTATGTTAAGAATAATCAAGAAAAACTTGATAACGACAAAATGATTATGGCTTACAATTTAAAAAAAGCGGTAGATAATGGTTTTAATGTTGCAACAGGAACTGATGCAGGGAATATTGGAACTTTACATGCTACTTCTTTTTTTGATGAAATGATGGGCATGAAAAATGCAGGATTAACGAATTTGCAAATATTACAAGCTTCTACTTTAAATGGTGCTAAAGTTTTAAATAAAGAAAAGGAGCTAGGTTCTATAGAGGAAGGGAAATTAGCAGATATTGTTATCTTAAATAGTAATCCAATAGAGAGCTTAGAAGCTGTAAAAGATATCGATTACGTAGTAAAAGGAGGAACAGTTTATCCTGTAGATGGTATTATTAAAGATACACCAGAACAGCTAGTTCAGCGCCAAGTAAATGGATATAATGCTCGTAATATAGAGGCTTTTCTAGAGCCATATAGTGAGGACTTTGAAATTTATAATTATCCAAATACATTAAGAGGAAAAGGTAAAAGCAATTCTAAATTAAGGTATAAAAAACTGTTTGAAATGTATCCTAATTTACATTGCGAAATAGTTAAGAGAATGGTTTTAGGAAATAAAGTAATCGATTATGAAAGAATTACGGGTGTGTCTGAAAAACCAATTGAGGCAATTGCTATTTATGAAATAGAAAACAATAAAATAAAAAAAGTGACATTTGTTAAATAATGTAATTAAAATCAATTAGCTATATTGTTGTATGTCAACTGAAGAAAAAATAGAATCGAAAGAAATAAACACTAGTCAATATGGAATACAAGATGTAATGTCTATTGGCTATGTGTTTTTGTTAATATTAGGAGTTTTAAATCAAACAATTTATTACGGTATATTAGGAATAAATATTTTTGAATATACTACCGTTTTAGATGTGTTAATTAGTCCAATAGCTGTTTTAAGTGATAGTTGGATTATTCTTGTAACTGTAATTAGCCTTGTTATTTTAATGATAGGTTATTTTAAGTTGATAAGAATGTATTACGATAGATTAGCTAAAAAAGAAAAGTATCAAAAAGGTAAAAAGAAAGAAAAGCTAGATAAAGTACGAGCTAGTTTTAATAAAAAATATGCCGTTATTCCATTTATTCTATTTGTTATGATGAGCATGTATGTTGGTTTAGGTGTTGGAAGTGGGCAAAAAATCAAGGAGAGAATCAATAGCTTTGATTATAAATACACAGATGTAATTGTTTTTGAAGACGGTGAAAAATTAAATACTAAAATCGTTGGAAAGAATAGCTCTTATGTGTTTTATGTGACTAAAGAAGAAGCTAATATTAATATTGTTCCAATCGAAGGAAATATTAAGTTAATCAAGAAAATTAAAAAAGAAAAAAAATAGAAAACTTTTAAGGTAGATAACTTAATTTTTGACCAGTTAGTTTTATTTAGATAAAATTAAAATTACAGACATCTCTGTAAACTGCGTCTTATCTAATGATTTAAAAAAAGGGGGAAAATCCCCTTGCAAAATTTAGTCTTTTTATTTGGGGTGTAGTATCTTTTAAGCTAGATCAAACTAAAAGCCCAATGAAAAATGATTGCCGTGTAATTGCTATCGGAACTTCTGCCGGAGGATTAGGTGTGTTAAAAACTTTCTTTGATAACGTACCAAAAGACTTCAAACACATACTTGTAATTGTTCAACATTTATCTCCTGATTACAAGAGTATAATGGCAGATTTACTAGCTAAAAACTCTAATTTACCTATACAAGAAGCAAAAAATGGAATTAAAATTAAGTCTGGGCATGTTTATTTAATTCCACCTAAAAAGAACATGATTATTGAAGATGATAATTTAATTCTCATGGATAGGCCAAAAAAAAATGTATTAAACCTACCTATTGATATATTTTTTAAGTCTTTAGCGGCAGAAAAAAAAGAAAAAGCAATTGGTGTTATTTTATCAGGAACTGGTTCTGATGGTACTAGAGGAATTAGAAAAATTAAAGAATATGGAGGATTTGCTATAGCTCAAAATCCAGAAGACGCAAAGTTCGATGGTATGCCTAAAAGTGCAATTGCTTCTGGCTTAATCGATAGTATTTTAAACGCAGAAGATATTCCAGCTGAATTACTAAACTTTATAACTCATAGTAATATTCTTCAGAATGGTAAAAAGGAAGAATTATTTCTAAAAGAAGAAGGATTAAAAAAGATACTTCATGTTGTTAAAAAGAAAACTGGAATAGACTTTTCAGATTATAAATCTCCAACACTTAACCGAAGAATTATTCGTAGAATGAGTGTTACGAAAACCAGAACGGTTGAAGAGTATTTGAATTATATTCACGAATATGAATATGAGGCAGAAGTTCTGCATAAAGAGTTTTTAATCGGAGTTACAAAATTTTTTAGAGATCCAGAGGCTTTTAAGTTCATAAAAGAAGAAGTTGTTCCAAAAATATTTGATTCTAAAAAAGAAAATGAGCTAGTCAAGGTATGGAGTGTCGGTTGTTCTTCAGGAGAAGAGGCTTATTCTATAGCAATTGTTTTAAATGAATATATGCAACAGCATAATATTGATTGTGATGTGAAGATTTTTGCTACAGATTTAGATGCTGATGCGATTAATAAAGCTAATAAGGGAGTTTTCGGAGATAGTATTGCAGGAGATGTTCCTGTAGAATATTTAGAAAAGTATTTTCATAAAGAAGGAGACTTTTACATTATTTCTCCATTAATTAGAAAGAATATAATTTTTTCTCAGCATAATACAGCTCAAGATCCGCCTTTCACAAATATGGATCTAATCATTTGTAGAAACCTACTTATTTATTTGCAATCAGACTTACAGCAAAGATTATTATCAGATTTACATTATGCTACTGGGAAAAACAAATATTTGTTTTTAGGCCCTAGTGAAACATTGGGAGGAATTTCTAAATCTTTCAAAGTTTTATCCAGGAAATGGAGGGTTTACCAAAATATTGAAATGTTTAAAGGAGCAGATTTTTCGAGAAGATATTATAATACAGCTCCAATTGAATCATCTAAAACTAATTCATTCAATAATAGACAAAGAACTATTGATCAAAAGTTATCAGAGAATTTATCGAATATATTGCTTGAAGAACTCTCAGCAGCTAGTATTTGTGTGGATGGTAATTATGAATTAGTAAATGCTGATGGAAATTTTAAAGAATACATCACTTTACCTGAAAAGAAGTTTCGATCTTTTGATATTCTGAAAATGCTACCGCAAGAAATTTCTTTGGCTTTAAGTACAGCTTTAGTAAGGGTTGAACAAGAAAATGAAAATGTAAGATATGACAATATCACCTATGAAAAAGACGGTCAGAAAAACTTAATTAATATTTTAGTTTCACCAGTCGAAGGTTTGTCAAACCGTGGGAAATTGTATTTGATACTATTTAAAAAACAGAGTATTTATAATACAATACAGCCAAATGCTAATATTGGTGCTGAAGATATTAACCATAATTACGATTATTATAAAACTATTGCATCTTTAGATCAAGAGCTTCGTGATACAAAAGCAAATTTACAATCTAAATTAGATGAAATTGAAGTCTCAAATGAGGAGTTGCAATCCGCAAATGAAGAACTGCTTGCATCAAATGAAGAACTTCAAACTACAAACGAAGAGCTTCAAAGTGTAAATGAAGAGTTACATACTGTAAACGCAGAGCATCAAGAAAAAATAGTAGAGCTTATAAAGTTGACCGAGGATTTGGAAAACCTAATTCATTCCGTTGATATTGGAGTTTTATTTTTAGATGAAAATCTAATAATTAGAAGGTTTTCTCCATCACTTAGGAAATTTTTCAAAGTTCAAAATACAGATGTTGGTAGATCTATTGCAAACTTTAAAACGAACTTAAAAGAGGAATGTCAACAGAAACTGATTAAGAATATCAATAAAGTAATTACTACAGGAGAAATTTATGAGGAAGAAGTTCAATTGATTAATGATTCTTGGTACTTAAAAAGAATTAATCCTTTCGTAAGTGAACATGGGAAAATAAGTGGAGTGGTAGTTTCTTTTGTAGACATAAACGCGCAAAAAAATACAGAGTTAGAACTGTTAGAGAAAGGGAAGTTTCTCACAAAACTAACCGAACTAATGCCAGGGCTTATTTATGTTTATAATTATGAAACCAATAAGAATGAATATGCGAATCGAGATATAGCTTCTGTTTTAGGATATACAAAAGAAGAAGTTCAGGAATTTGGAGATACGTTTTTGGTGGATATTGTTCATCCAGATGATATAGCAAAAGTCTTTAATAATTTAGAGAAAATCCAAACCTCAAAGGATAATGTGACTCATGATATTGAATATCGTGTAAGGCATAAAAACGGAAATTACATTTGGTTACTATCAAAAGAAACTATTTTTGAGAGGCTGCCTTCTGGTAAAATGAAAATTATAGGTGTTGCAAGTGATATTACTGAT
Organism: Tenacibaculum sp. 190524A05c; assembly: GCF_964036595.1. Lineage (NCBI taxonomy): Bacteria > Pseudomonadati > Bacteroidota > Flavobacteriia > Flavobacteriales > Flavobacteriaceae > Tenacibaculum > Tenacibaculum platacis. The sequence goes on from NZ_OZ038523.1 coordinate 3,996,805, forward strand.
GTTAAGAATACGGAAAATGAATTAGTAGAAAAAACTAATTTCTTAACAAAGATAATTGAGGTAATGCCTGGAATTACTTATATCTATGATCAAAATACTCAAAAGAATGAGTATGTAAACCAAGAAATAGCAAAGGTATTAGGATATAGTGAAAAAGAAATTGAAGAATTGGGAAGTGACTTAATGACTGAGATTATTCATCCGGATGATATGTCAAAAATGATAGCACATCATCAAGCAATTTGTGATTCTAAAGAAAATGAAATTCTTGATTTTAAATATCGAGTAAAACATAAAGATGGTAATTATCGTTGGTTTCTGTCAAAAGAAACAGTTTTTGAAAGAACTGATGATAGTTTAAAAGTAAAACATATTGGTGTTGCTACAGATATAACCACAATTAAAGAAGCTGAACAGAAACTTAACGAGTCTAATAGAATGTACAATGTTGTTTTAGAAGCGACTTTAGCGGGATATTGGGATTGGAATGTTAAGGAGGGTTATATGTATTACAGTCCAGCGTTTAAAGCAATGTTTGGATATGAAGATCATGAGGTTCCACATTCTCCAGATTGGTGGTCACAACAAATGCACCCTGAAGATGTACAAGAAGCATTTGAGATTTTTGACGATCATGTGAAATCCAAAGGAGAATTTCCTTTTTCAAACGAGGCGCGTTATTTTCATAAAGACGGTTCAATTGTTTGGGTATATTGTAAAGGAAAAGTTATTGAGTGGGATGAAAATGGAGAGCCATTAAGAGTTGTAGGAAGTCATGCGGATATAACTGATTTGAAACGTGCAGAAGAAAAATTAAATGAGACCAATATGATGTATAATAGCATACTTGAAGCTACTTTAGCGGGATATTGGGATTGGCGTGTTGAAGAGGATTATGAATATTATAGTCCAACATTTAAAGCGATGTTTGGATATGAAGATCATGAAGTTCCGAATTCTCCAGATTGGTGGCAACAACATATGCATCCAGATGACATACCTAGAGCATTTGAAATTTTTGAAAAACATATAGAATCGAAGGGTGAATTCCCGTTTTCTAATGAGGTTCGATATTTTCATAAGGATGGATCGATAGTTTGGGTGTATTGTAAAGGGAAAGTTATCGAATGGGGAGAGAATGGAGAACCTTTACGTATGGTTGGTAGTCATGTTGACATAACAGATGTTAAGAATGTTGAACATAAACTAAATCAGAATAATAAACTTTACAATAGTATAATTGAAGGAAACTTAGTTGGTTATTGGGATTGGCACGTAAAAGATAATTATGAATATTACAGTCCTGCATTCAAGTCTATGTTTGGATTTAAAGATGAAGAGGTACCTAGTTCTCCTGATTGGTGGAAACAACAGATACATCCAGAAGATATTCCTAAAGTTTTAGAGTTATTTGACCAACATGTAAAATCTAAAGGAGAAATTCCATATTCTAAAGAAGTAAGATATTACCATAAAGACGGCTCACTTATATGGATATATTTCAATGGAAGAGTTATCGAGTGGGATGAAAATGATCAGCCATTAAGAGTTGTTGGAAGTCATGTTGATATAACACGTTTTAAAAACGGAGCATTACAAGAATAATATCATTGAATTACCTATTTAAACAACTGTCTGAACTCTATTGGAGTCATACCAGTTTTTAACTTGAAAGTTCGTTCAAAGTAATTCTTAAATTTGAAACCAAGGTTCTGTGAAATTAGTTCAATTGAATCTTGGTTTTTTATGAGTTCAATTTTAGCTTTATCAACTAAAAAATCTAACACATAGTTTTTAGTGTCTTTTTGAATTTCTTTTTGAAGTAAATCGTTTAAATAATTGGTTGATAGATTTACACTTTCTGCTAAATAAGAATTTTTAGGAATTCCACATTCTTTCAAATGATCATTTTTATAATATTCTTCTAAAACAAAATTAAGGTTGTTCATGATTTCGATATTGAGCACAGAACGTGTAGTGAATTGTCGATCATAAAATCTTGAACAAAGATTTAAAAGTAATCCAAGTGTAGAAATAATTACACCATGACTATGAATATCAATTCTTTGATCAATTTCGTTTACAATTAAACCTAAACAGTTTTGTATTAATCGTTGTTCAGCGGCAGATAAATGTAATGCTTCAGAATACTTATAAAAAAAGAAATTAAAGTCATCAATTTTATCGTATAAATTGGTGTTTTTAATAAAATCAAGACTAAAAATTAAAAACCATCCAGAATTTGCATCAACACAATTTCCATCAACTTTAGAAGTGTTTTTACTGGGTTGTCTGAAAGTCATGACGCTTTCAGTAAAGTCATAATCTTTTCGGTCAAATAAATGACCACAGCTGCCATCTCTCATAGAAATAACAAATAAATCCATTTCAAGATTCATGTTACGTCCGTCAACACCATTTTTAAATTCCAATAAATCAACAAAGCTAATTGAGGGGTGCTTTGGTTTCGATAAACGAAACAATTCGTGGAATTCAGAGATAGTTCCAATTTTTGAGGGATGTTTCCTCATACTCTAATTTTCTATTCTATACTATCTAAGTAAACTTACTTTATTGTATTAGATTATAATCCAATACAATATTTTTAGATAGTATTAAATTTAATACTCTTGTTTTCTGTATTCTAATGGTGTCTTTCCGGTTTTAGATTTAAAAAATCTGCTGAAGTAATGAGGATAGTTGAAACCGAGCTTAAAGGCTAGTTCACTTATGGAATAATCTTGTTTATTTAAAAGTAAGCTTTTAGACTTTTCTAAAATAAAATAATTGATATAGTCTTTAGTATTCTTACCCGTTTCTTTTTTTAATATGTTAGAAAGATAATTAGGAGATAGGTTTACATAAGTTGCTATTTGATTTACCTCAGGAACACCTTTCTCACTAAATAGATTATTTTCATAATACAGTTTTAAGAAAGCATCAATTTTTGAAACTATATAATTATCTTCTATAGCTTTTTTATCAAATTGTCTTTCAAAAAATCGATTACAAAGATTCAACATAACTTCAAGGATGGAAGAAATGACAACAGAAGAATGTTTGTCAAAAGTTAACATTATTTCATTTTTCAGGAAATTCACACATTCAGTTACTCTTTTTTGTTCATTTGTTGAAAGTGAGATTCCTTGATTAATTGAATAATCGAAAAACCTATAGTCATTCAGTTTATTAAATAATGGTGTAGATTTCAAGAGGTCACTATGAAATAATAAAACCCAACCTTTTGATGTGTTAAGTTGATCAATAGACGATATGTTTAGAACTTGATTTGGTTTTGTAAACGCAAGTTCTCCTTCTTCAAAATTAAATTTCTTTTTACCTAAAAAATGACTACATGTGTTATCCTTTAAGGTAATTGTATAAAAATCCAAGATATAGTCATGCTCTAGCAACGATTTTGATTTTAAAATTGCTAGTGGATGAAGTATACTAATAAATGGATTGTTCGGTTCCTCCAAACCGAACGTTTTCAGAAATTCCGAAACCGTTTTAATATGTTTAATGTCCCTCTTCAAAAAAATGTTAACTTCCTTAAATTTAGTAAAAAAAACTAAGAAATCCTATCTTTGGTTGAATGCTTTTTTGTTGATTATGAGTTTTTTATGTGGTTTTTGGTGACGCTATTCAATAAAAAGATATTTAATGTTATAGTGATTTTTACTATTTAATGTTCTCTAGCCTTTACCTGGCGTAGATTTGTGTTATTTTTTGTAAAAATAGTGTTTTTCTTCTTGCTTTACTTGTTTATTTATCTTAACTTTAGGTTGTGGTATATCTTTTTCTTACGATGTAATAAATAGCTTTTACTTACTTCAGTTAAGACAAAGTATAGTAGTATAATTGTAAATTAATTACACTAGGAAAGTAATTATACTTTTAACTACATTTAAGTTACTAAATTAAAAAAGACTGTTTTGTACAAAACAGTCTTTTATTAATCTACGGTTATCTTAGATAATTTGTTAACCTCCCATAGACATTGATTTGGGGGAATAAATCTTCTCTACATTCAAATTTACATCAGTTTTATCTTATTGACTAACACTTTTTTAGCATAAACTAAAACAAAACAACTTTTTTTAACCATTTTATGGTAAATCGGTTAAATTATTCCAGTTGTAGAATGTAACTTTTCCTTGATTTTTGATACTAATACTATAGAAAAAGAATAAGGAGTATCTAAATTTCTACAAAAAGTTTAGTTGTTATGAAACCTTGTTATTTTATATTTGAGGTAAGATTATAATAAAATGCAAAAATTAAAAGAAGCAGATTTATATAAGGGTGAATTAATACCAGTTAACGGGAAATTAGTTGAACGATATAATAAGTGTTTAGTGAAATTAGGTTTTACAGAAACAAAGTTAGATTCGTTTTTTATTGATGGTATTGGTTGGAGTCCTGAAATAGCTGAGGAAAAGAATGAAATTCACTATCTAAATCACGGTGAAGCAAATCCACATTGTATTATTATAACACCTTTGCAAAAAGGTTTACCTGTTTATAATCCATTTCATTCTTTCGACAGAGAGTTAATGAAACAGGTGTTTAAAAAGCATCAATTAAGAATAGAGAACATTACTAGAGATTCTGCTATTTGTTTAGATTTTGATCAAAATATAGATGTGTTTTATGAACCTCTTGATGTTTTGAAATATAAAAACGTAACCGTTAAATTTCGACTAGTTGATGATTTAGATAAGGCAAAAAAAGAGCAATTAGAACTAGTAGAGTTATTTAAAAGTGACAATAATTTTATTGATGAAACTATTCATCAAAAATTATTAGACTCAGCGAATACTTATGGTGATTTACGCGAACGTGAGGTTGATTTAGAAAATGTAACCTACAGAACAGAGTCTTTTTACACAGAGGCTTTTGGTGGAATTTACGTTTTGAAAAGTTTTCTATCTCCAATACTAGTTTTTGAAGATGAAGAGGCTTATAAAGAAGCGATAAAAGATACGAGTCATGATGTTTTAATGTATCACATTTCTCATGATGAATTAATCGAAAAGTTAACATCTCATTTAATGATTGAATGTGATGTGAATTCAGATATTACCTTACAACGATACGAACGAATTAAAAGATTTGTATTATCAGAGTTTGTAAACGAAGAAACGCATTCGGTGAAAGATGTATTAAATGATAGTATGCTATTTAAAGGATACTTGAATAAGATAGATGTTTCAGCTCGTAAAAGAGTAATGGGATTAGATAGATATTTAGAAAAAAAGAAATCAGATCCTAAAACTAAAGTTGCAGACTTAGTTGACAGAGATATATATGTGGCATTGCATAGTCCACACTCGTCATTAAAACCAAATGATCAAGATTTGGTATGGAAGTTATTGGTAAGTATTTCACCAAAGGATGTACTATTTTTATATTGGTACGATAAAGAAATTTTTTATGATTTATACCAAACTTGGAATAGCTCATTAAAAGATTGGGTAATAGAAACTATAAAGAAAAATATATAAACATGACACTAGAATTAATACTTTTTGTAGCAGCAATATTATTTGGAATTGTGTTGTATTGGCGTGAGTCAAACGGAAATCAATTGTATCGTTTTTTCAACAAATTAATGTATTCGAAAGATTTACAAATGAAAGAAACAGATACAAAAGGATTCGTTTATCAACAATCGTTTGTATTGCGTTTAGTGTTTATTACATCACTATTTTTAGTAGGAATTATAGTTGCTCAGTTTTTATTACCGATTAATGTAACTACAATTTCATTATTCATGTCAATGATTGTTGGAACAATCGCAGGAACATATGTTGCTGGGATTATTTTTAAGTCTGGTAAAATTATCGACGAGCATTCAGATTCTTTAGGAGATATTGTAAAAGAAACAATTGATAAAGGAAAAGATTTAATCGAAGAGTTAAAGTCTGAAAAGCAAGAAGAAAAAGTAGTAGAAGAAAAGAAAGAGGAAGCTAATAAAGAAGAACAAAAAAGTGCTAGAGAGCGTTTGAAAGATAAAGGATTACTTTAGTATATAAATAATGTCATTCCCACGTTGGCGGGAATCTCAATTTAAAGATTACTTCATTTCATTCGTTAATGACAACCAAAAACTAAAAAAATGATTAAAAACTATTGGAATAAAGGAGGAAAGCAAAAATTCATTGTAATTTTTCTATCGCTAATATTAGTATTAGCAATTTTCATTTTAAGAGATGATTTTCAACCAGGATTACTCTTTTTACGTAAATATATTTTTATCATTTTGCTGTGTTTTGCAGCGTTATACTTTGGACTAAGAAAGTTCAGAAGAACAGCAAGTACTGGAGGAAGATTACTAACGCTTTTGGTAATTGGTTTGTTTTTGGGAGGTTTATATTTTGTAGGATGGCATTTAAAAATGTACGATTATATTAAAACCTATAACGTTTTTAATAGTTTGAATCGAGTTGAGATTAATGAATTACCATTAACTCGAAATGAACGTATTCAACCTTTAATGAATATCTTTTCAATGGCGAATGAATCTGTTGGAGAAACAAAAGATGTTTCATTACCTCATTTGGTTCGAATTGATACGATCAATAAATGGACAATGGCAATTCAGCCAACCGAAAAGTATGCTTGGCAAGGAATGACAGATAATACGGAAGAGGTTTTTGCCGTGTCAAGTACAACACCATTTCCAAGGTTTTCTAGCGAGAATAGAATTCCAGTTACGTTTTCAATTGGTGAATCATTAAAGTTTAGTAGAAATACCTATAACGCAGTTGTACAACGTTTCAATATTTTCCAATTATTCAATATGGAACCAAGTGATACCTACTACATGAAAAATGATAAAGGAGCTTGGGTTCAGGTTGTAAGTTTAATCAAATGGAAAGGATTCTTTTTCCCTTATCCAACTTTTGGAGGTGTAATGGTTGTAGAAAACGGAGCACATGATTTCAACGATTATATAGAGCGTATTTTAATTGGAAAAGGAACCTATATTGCTCCTGAAGAAATGAGAAATTATCCGTATTTAACAAAACAAAATACGCTGGCAGAAAAGGTTTCTCGCTTACAAGCAGAATCTTTAAAATTTATTGGTGGATTTAGTGATCCATTACCCTGGAATATGGAAACTGCTGTTAAAATTCCAGATTTACCAGACGATCAAAATCAACAACCATTTGTTACCGATTTTGATTTCTCAGATACAAAATCTGATGCGTACACGGGATTATATCATTGGTTTGGTTTAGAACCAGTAGGAGATGAAAGGACAAGTTTAACATATAGTGTTTTCATTCCTGCAGACGGAACAGATAAATTATATTATTACGATCATGCTTCTAAAAAGCAAGGTTATGCAGGGGTTTCTGCAATGCCATTAAAAGTTATCGAATCTCGTAAAGAGTTTGATTGGTCTGTAAATAAACCTGTCGAATTTAGACCATATATTAAAGAAATAGCAGGAAGAAAACGTATGTTCTTTTTAAGTACAATTTCTGCAATTCGTGATGAATCAAAAAAGTTTGACGGATCTGCAACTCCAGATTTAGCACTAATTGATAGCGAGTATAGAGACGTAATTTGGATTGATGCAAAACATCCAAGTCAATGGGATGTAAATGTGTTTGAGCAATTAGGAGAGGCGTGGAAAGAAAGTGAAACTTCTAACGATTATTTTAAGATAAATCCAAACGTATTTAAAGATCAAAATAAAGCTGTTATAGATTCAATTAACATCAAATTGAATGAAAATAAAAACGATTTAGAGATAGAGAAACTACAAAAACAAATCGACTCGATTAAAGCTTTGGAGAAGAAGGAATAGGAATAAGGTTAAATATTTTTTTCATAATTATCATTCAGTACTTTATGCGGAATCTTTTAATAAGATTCTTGTAAAAAAGTATTCCATAAGTTTTCTAATAACTCATGGAATAATTTTTGATTCTATTTCATAAATCGTGTTATTATGAAAAAGAGAGTTCCTAATTTTTCGTTCAAGTCTTATTTTCCAATTTTTACATTCTTAGTAGTAGCTTTTTTATTTTCATTTTCAAGTTTTTATAGTCCAAAATGGAATTATGATTGGAGAGGGATTAGAAAACAAGTTAAAGACTCTATTTTAAGGTTTGATTACTACGGCTCAATAAGTTGGGATTCTACAAATCAATCAGGACATAGATTACAATCTTATTTCACTCATAGATGGATATTGGATAATGCTGATCCACATGAATTATATCGTCTACTTGATTATCCAGATGGTACTGTTAAAGCAATTGCTTATGAAGGGCTAATGTATAATTCGAGTATTAAAAAGTATCCTCTACTTAAAAAGGTATTAAATGATACTTTATCATTTGTGTCTTATCGAACTGGTTGTATTGGTTCTGGTACTATGTTATCGAATTATGTAATCAGCTTTATTACCAATATAGATGAGAGAGCTCCTACTAAACTTAATGCTCCTATTATTGATTTGACTAAAAAAGAAAAGGAAGAAATTCTTTTGTTATTAGACCAAAGAATATTAAAGGAAAAATATTATAAAGAAGAATTTTATAAAACTATTAGATAGTTACTTAGAATACAAAATCAACAGAATACTAATCATAATAACGGATGAAGGTGGTGTTTTCATTTTCTACAACTGTCATTCCACACTTGCCTATGCTAAACTTGATTCAGTAGTGCGGAATCTCGTAATAGATTCCCGTTTTCACGGGAATGACAAATCCATATTTTATCTCGAATATAAAATCAGTGCAACACCAATCATAATTCCGGCTAATGGTAAGAGCTTTTTACGTTTATTTTTCTCTTTAAATAAAATTCCACCCAAAACCACAGCAATTATAAGTTGACTTCTTTTAATTGCAGATAATAACATAATTAACGCTTCAGGATCTTGTAAGGCTTTAAAGTAAAAATAATCTGCAGTTTGTAACAAAATCCCCACAGCAGGAATTGACCAACGCCATTTAAAAGCGTTTCTCTTTTCTGCTTTTGGAAACCATATAATACTAAGTACAACTAATAATATTAAAATACAGTAAAAGCAAAACCAAAACTGCAAAGTTTGAGGATTCAAACTAATTTGTTGAATTAGAAACTTATCATATAACCCGCTAGAAGCTCCTAAAAAAGTAGCTCCTATAATAGCATAAATCCATTTATTACTTTTAAAAATAATTCCCTCTTTTTTTCCTACTTGTGAATACAAATACACGGAGAAAATAATCAAGAAAAAACCAATCCACTGATACAAATTAGGACGCTCTTGATAAATGAAAATAGCTCCTAAAAAAGTAAAAAACGGTCCTCCCGATCGAATAGGAGCGACAATGGTAAGAGGTAAATGTTTCAAAGCTTGATAAGCTAAAATCCATGAAGAACACATAATCATAGATTTGATAAAAATATACCCGTGCTTTTCTGTTGGAATATCTTGAATTATAAATCCAGCTTTTAAAGTTGCTTCTGGAAAAAAATGAGAACCAATATAAAAAGGAAGTAGGAGTAAAAGTCCACTAATTACAGTTCCTAGAAGGACAGGATAAACCTCATTATTTTGTACTGCGTGCTTTTTACATAAGTTATGTAAACCTAAAAATAAAGCAGCCAAAAGGCCTAAATACATCCACATATCAAACTACTTTTTGTATTAAAGCGGCAAAGCTAGTTATTAGGAATGATTTAGGCCTTATTATTTTTAAGTATTACAGTTAAATTTACTCAACCGATTGAGTGAATTTATATTTTACTGTCATTGCGAATCGCGATCCTTCGGGATGAAGCAATCTTTTTATTGTGTAGATTACTTCGTCCTTGCTTCCTCGTAATGACGTTTGATTTATAACCCTTTATATACCATTTTAATATCGCTTCTTTTGTATGGCGAGTTTTCCTCTAGGGGAACCTCTACAAAACCGTATTTTCTATAAATGTAAATTGCATTTTCCAGTAAGGTGTTTGAATAGAGTAGAAGTGTACTAAATTCATGTTCTTTGGCAAAGTCGATACATTTGGTCATTAATTGCTGACCAATTTTATAACCTCTGTGTTTTGGCGAAACTGCCATTTTCGTCAATTCAAAAGTGCCTTTATCATCAAGAGGCATTAAGGCAACAGTACCAACAACCTCATCGTTTAATTTGGCAAAAAATACATGTCCGCCTTTGTCAATAATATATTTTTGAGGTTTACTCAATACCTCCTCATCAAATGGTTCTACGTAAAAATAGGTTTTCAACCATTCTATATTTAATTCATAGAAGTGCTTTGCATACTCTTCTTTAAATTCTATAATTTCTAATTGTTTTTTATGATTTAATGTGTAGTGTTCCATAATTGCTTCACTAAAACTTTTTTCAATAAATTTTTTCTCTAAACTATTAATGTGTTCTATTAAAGAGTCAGAGGTTATTCTGGTATATTCTTTTATAGTATACTCAATGCTTTTCCATAAGGGTTGTATTTCTTTAACTAAGTCATGTCCTTTTTTAGATAAAGAAATTACCTTTTTGCGTTTGTCATTCGGATGTCCTTTTAAAACAACTAATCCTTTTTTCTCTAGTTTGTTGATCACCTGAGTTGTTGCAGGCTGCGATGTTTTTAAGCTTTTGTTTATTTCTGTATTTGTCACTTCTTTTTTATGGAGTATTATTTTAAAAGTAGGAAAGAGATACGGATCAAAATCAAATCCTAAAGTGTCATAAACAATTTGAGTATCCTTCATCATGTATTCGCTTAACCTCTTAAGTCTCGATCCGATTCCTATTTCGCCAATTCCTTGTAATGCATCCATACTATTATTTATATTTATATAAGCACTTATGCAAATTTATAAAAAATCTTATATTAAAACAAAACGAATTATTTTCCATAAATTTAGTTTCCTTGGAAAATAAATTTATTTTTCATAACTTTGTACCGTAATACTTAAAACAATAAGTCATGAATAAAAATAAAATCATCTTTTATGTGTCTACAGGACTGTTAACATTACTAATGTTATTTTCTGTAAGTATGTACGTTTTTAATAATCCTGAAATAGTGAAAGCTTTTCAAGGAATGGGATATCCAACATATTTAATTTATCCATTAGCAACAGCTAAAGTTTTAGGATTAGTTGCTCTTTGGTTCATTAGTAATAAATCATTAAAAGAATGGGCATATGCAGGTTTCTTTTTTAATACACTTTTAGCATTCTTTGCACATGTAATGATAAGTGATGGACAACAAATGGGAGCTGTAATTGGATTTGTTCTTGTAATTGTATCATACATTTCAAGTAAAAAAATCAATGGCTAAAGTTCAACTACAACTTACTTCAAGAGATTATTTAGTAGAGTCAAAAATGAGACATCATTTTGCTGTAGTGGATGAACCAGTTACCATGGGCGGAGATGACAATGGCGCTACTCCGGTGGAGTATTTATATACAGCATTGGGAAGTTGTGTTGCCATTACTTTACGAATGTATGCTCAGAGAAAAGGTTGGGATTTAGGAAAAATATCTGTGGATATATCACAGAAAAATGTTCAAACAGAAGATGGTGTTTCACAAGTATTTGTTGAAGATATTTCATTTGAAAAAGAACCAACTGATGAACAAAAGAAACGATTAAAAGAAATAGCAGGTAAATGTCCTGTAGCGAGAATAATTAAAGGAGAAAATATAATAGAAAGCAATATACTATGAAGAAAATAGCAGCATTTGCAGGAAGTACAAGTACTACTTCAATAAACAAACAATTAGCAACATACGCAGCATCAAAATTAAATGAAGCATCATTCGATGTACTTGATTTAAATGATTTTGAAGTGCCGATTTATAGTGAAGATACAGAGAAAAATAACGAGTATCCTCAGGGAGCGACAGCATTTAATAGTGAACTTGATAAATATGATGGTTTCATTGTGTCTTTGGCAGAACATAACGGTTCTTATGCAGCAGCATTTAAGAATTTATTTGACTGGGTGTCAAGGAAAAATAGAGAAGTGTTTAGAAACAAACAGGTTTTATTAATGGCAACTTCTCCAGGTGGTAGAGGTGGAGCTTCTGTTTTAGCTACTGCAGAATTAACATTTCCACATATGGGAGCATCAGGAATTACTAAATTCTCTTTACCAAAGTTTTATGATGTTTTCAGTGAAGGAAAAATTAATGATCAAGAGTTAGATCAGCAATTAAGTTCTGCTGTTAACGAATTTGAGAAATTAGTGTAAATAAACAGAAAAAAAATGGGAGATATATCTAAGGATATTAATTCAAGCTTTGATAGCAATAAGATTAAAGCTTTTCTTAATATAAAATATACGGCAAGTTGGATAAATACAAAGGAAGTTGAGTTTTTTAAACCTTATGGTATTTCTCCACAACAATATAATATACTACGAATCTTAAGAGGAGCAGGCGAAAAAACAAAGGTTCAAGTAGTAAAGGATAGAATGGTAGATAGAGCTCCTAATGTTACCAGGCTAATGGATAAGCTTCTTGAAAAACATTTAATTGAAAGATCTCGATGTGATCATGATCGACGAGTGGTTTACGTTAATATTACCGAAGAAGGGTTGTTATTATTATCTGAATTAGATAAGTCTACGGCAGATTTGGATGTGATTAACAATTTAAGTGAGGAAGAAGCTGGTATTTTAAGTGATTTATTAGATAAAATAAGATAGAAAAGTCATGAAGTTAGAGAAATTTTCTGCTGATACAAGAGGGTTTGCCAATCACGGATGGTTGCAAGCTAATCATTCATTCAGTTTTGCAAATTTTTACAATCCAGAAAGAATGCAATTTGGAGCTTTAAGAGTTTTAAATGATGATTTAATTGCTCCAAGTATGGGATTTAGTACACATCCACACCAAAATATGGAAATCATTACCATTCCGTTAAGTGGAGTATTAAAACACAAAGATAGCATGTCGAATGAGTGGTTGTATGTAAAGCCAAATGAAGTGCAAGTAATGTCTGCAGGAAAAGGTATTTACCATTCGGAAATGAATGGTTCTTCTGAAGATTATTTGAGTTTGTTTCAAATTTGGATTATACCTAATCAAGATGGAGTAGATCCAAGATACAATCAACAATCATTTGATCCAGAAGACAGAAAGAATAAACTTCAGGTTTTAGTGAGTTCTCTTGATGATACCAATGAAAATGGGTTAAAAATACATCAAGATGCTAAACTTTCAAGAGTCGATTTAGATGAAGGTTCAACATTTCAGTATAATTTAAAATCACAAAACCACGGAGTTTATGTGATGAATATTTCTGGTGATGTTGCTGTTGATAACCAAGAATTAGCTCATAGAGATGCTCTGGGTGTTTCGGATACAGATGAATTTAGTATTCAAGCCAATTCTAAGTCAGAATTATTATTTATTGAAATTCCTATGAACTAGTTTTAGTTTTTATAGATTTTTAAGAAAGAACACTTTATGAAAATAAAGTGTTCTTTTATTTTTTAATGACTTTTACAACTTGATATTCTCCAGTTTCTTTTTGAATTCTTAAATGATATAATCCACTAGCGAATGATTCTATATTTAATTGAAGTAAATTAGATGATGTTTTAGTTGATAAAACAGAAACTCCAATAGAATTAAACATTTGAATAGAATAGTTTCCAGAACGCTTAAGTTGTAGGTTTAAACTCCCAGAAGTTGGGTTTGGATACAGAGCATTTTCCAATAATGTAACTTCAGAATTACTTAAGGTTCTTCTAACAGAGAAGTCTGTAATTACAGGAAAATGATCAGAAGCAGTACTTGTATCAAATTCTTGTAAACCATATAGATTTAATCGGTCATTAGACATTACTTCTGTTTGAATCACGAATGATTTCTCTGAAGTTAGAACATGATCAGAAAAAATCATAAAATCTAATTTTCCAGGAGGAAAAGAAGATCCATCAGATCTCCAAGTGTATCCCATTCGTATATCACTTTGTAAAGCATTTTCTTCTTTCAAATCAGAATCATCCCAATCTAAAGGCCCACCTGGTCCATAAGTTCCCGTGTCCTGAATATTTCCAGTTAATAAAGTTTTTAATTGCTGAGAAAGTCCTACTAAGTTTAAATCACCAGAATATACAATAGGTGTGTTTTCTGGTAAAGTAATTATTCCATCTTCAGTTTTTGCATCTAAAATGAATGCAGCATATTGATCAACCTGATCCTGTCTTGCGCCATCTGCACCACAACAATTTAAATGTGCATTGGTATATAAAAGATCGGTACCATAACTATCAGGTAAATCAATTAATACTGGAAATTGTCTTGTTAAATCCCATTCTTGAATAATTTCCCAACGAGAAACAGTTACTTCTCCACCATGTTTTCTAACATGCCATCCATCTGTATTTCCAAGCGGAATCCAATTGTCAAATAATGATTTAATATAATCCGTAGTAGTATCAGAACTTTCTACAAACCCTACAATATCAGGCTGAATTGCTTTGATAATACGTTCGTATTCATCAAGTTTATTTGAATCTAATAATGAATTTAACTTAGTGTTGTAAGCTACAATTCGAATAAAAGAATTATCAGTTTTATTGAAGTCAATTGGAGTATAAGGTGTTACTGGTGTTTCATCAAAAGTATAAGTAAATACGTTATTTAAATCTGGTAACCAATCGAAGTTTTGACGATTTCTGAGTAATATTTTAACTGTTGAAGAAGGAAATAAAGCATTAGTTCCGTCAGGAATCGCATTTCGTCCAATAGCAATTTCAAATTCATCGGAAGTTACTGTAGGTGCAGATCTAAATTCAATATCCGAAAATCGTACTTGCGGATCAGAAGTTCCAGTGAAATTGTTATACACAATTCGGTTTGCAAATTCAATTCCTAATTCAGCACCATAATCATCTCTAACTCTAAAACCAGTATTAGAATCGTTATCCGTATCTAAATAAATAAAGAAATTATGCAAAACAGGACTTCCTTCTGTTAAATCAAATTCTCTATCCGCTTTTACTCTAATATATAAATAGTTTTCATCATTAGTTACTTGAAATTCTAATAAATCAACACCATCTATAGTTTCATTAGTATCTACAAATGTGGTCAAATTAGATTTCCAATCATCAAAAATTCCATCAATGGCTATAGGAGCAGATTGTGCAAAATTTGAGAGTGAAAAAAGGAGTAATGTAAGTAGTAGTAAGGTTTTTATATTTTTCATTGGATCTAAATCTTAGCGGAACAAATTTACGGCTAATTGATAATAAAAGCCTTAAAAAATTATAGATAAATAACATTTAGGATTTTTATTTTAAGAAAATAGAATTATCTTGCAATTATTATGCATGCATAATAAAATTTTAAAACGACAAACTAGATGACTAAGTACAAACATATTTTTGAACCGTTAGATTTAGGTTTTACAACCTTGAAAAATAGAATTTTAATGGGTTCTATGCACACTGGACTGGAAGAGGAAAAAAATGGGTATGAAAAAATTGCCGCATTTTATGCTGAAAGAGCGAAAGGTGGAGTTGGTTTAATTGTTACTGGAGGAATTGCTCCAAATATACAAGGTTGGACTGGTCCTTTTTCTGCTAGAATGAGTACTAAAAAGCATGCAAAACATCATAAGATTATAACAGAAGCTGTTCATAAAGAAGGAGGTAAAATTTGTATGCAGATTTTACATGCTGGTCGTTATGGATATCATCCTTTAAATGTTGGACCATCAGCAATTAAAGCTCCGATAAATCAATTTAAGCCTTTTAAACTTAGAGAATCTGGAATTAAAAGAACTATTAAGGATTTTGTTCGTTCTGCATCTTTAGCAAAAGAAGCAGGTTATGACGGAATTGAAATTATGGGTTCTGAAGGATATTTGATCAATCAGTTTATAGCTAAACGAACGAATAAAAGAAATGATGATTGGGGAGGAAGCTATAAAAACAGAATGCGTTTACCTATTGAAATTGTTAAGCAAACAAGAGAAAAGGTAGGAGAGGAGTTCATTATTATTTACCGTTTGTCAATGCTTGACTTGGTTGAGAAAGGAAGTTCTTGGGAAGAAATTGTACAACTTGCGAAAGAAATTGAAAAAGCAGGAGCTACAATTATCAATACGGGAATTGGTTGGCATGAAGCTAGGATTCCTACCATTGCTACTTCAGTACCAAGAGCAGCATTTACTTGGGTAACTAAAAAAATGAAAGAAGAAGTTTCTATTCCATTAGTAACTTCAAATCGTATTAACATGCCAGAAACAGCAGAAAAGGTTCTTTCAGAAGGTGATGCAGATATGATTTCAATGGCACGTCCATTTTTGGCAGATCCAGATTGGGTAAACAAAGCAGAGCAAGAAAAAGATGATGAAATCAATACATGTATTGCATGTAATCAGGCTTGTTTAGATCATGTTTTTGAGCAAAAAGTGGCAAGTTGCTTAGTAAATCCTAGAGCATGTCATGAAACAGAATTGAATTACCTTCCTACAAATACGAAGAAGAAAATTGCTGTAGTTGGAGCAGGACCAGCTGGTTTAGCGGCTTCTACTGTTGCAGCGCAAAGAGGACATGACGTAACGTTATTTGATGGAGAGTCAGAAATTGGAGGACAATTTAATATCGCAAAGCAAATTCCTGGAAAAGAAGAGTTTTATGAAACTATTCGTTACTTCGGTAAACAAATAGAACTGCATAATGTCAATCTAAAACTGAATACTAGAGTTTCAGCAGAAGACTTGGCAGAGCAAGATTTCGACGAAATTATTTTGGCAACAGGAATTTCACCTCGTGTTCCAAGAATTAACGGAATTGAGCACAAAAAGGTGTTGAATTATATTGATGTTTTAAAACTTAAGAAACCTGTTGGTAAGCGAGTAGCAGTTATTGGTGCTGGAGGTATTGGTTTTGACCTTTCTGAATATTTAACTCATGAAGGAGAGAGTACTTCTCAAAACATCGATGCTTGGTTAGAAGAATGGGGAATTGATAAAAGTTTAGAAGCAAGAAGTGGAATTGAAGGTGTTGAAAAGCATATACACCCGGCTGCAAGGGAAATCTTCATGTTCAAACGAAGCAAAGGGAAATTTGGAGGAAACTTAGGAAAAACTACAGGTTGGATTCATAGAGCAAACTTAAAAAAGAAGAATGTTCAGTTTATCAATGAAGTACAGTATACTAAAATAGATGATGAAGGTTTACACTATGTACAAAACGAAGAACAAAAAGTTTTGTCTGTAGATAATGTTGTTATTTGTGCTGGACAATTACCATTCAAAGAATTACTAGAGCCACTTCAAGCAAAAGGAATAAACGTACATGTAATTGGGGGAGCAGATGTTGCTGCAGAATTAGATGCTAAAAGAGCTATCGATCAAGGTAGTAGATTAGCAGCTGGTTTATAATCAGTAATATTTTCAATTACTTTACCATTTTAACAGAATTTATATTACCATGTCCATCAAATTCCAATACGGGATTTGATGGATCTGTTTTCCACTCACCGTCAACAATAAATTTGTAGTGATATTTACCGTAAGGTAATCTTGTAGAAAATACCCAACCATCTTCAACTTTTTGCATTTCGTAAGAATCTTCAGACCAATTATTAAAAGAACCTGCTAAAATTACTTTTTCGGCTTTTTTAAATCCATCTAAGAAAAAGCGAACTTTAGTATTTATATCAATCAAAGAATTGTATTCTCCAAATTCATTAGGAACTTTGTTTGGATTATGAGGGTCTTCAATCCAATGTCCATCAATTATAAATCGATACTCGTAGGTATTAGGTTTTAATTGTAAAGTTAATTCCCAACCTTCATTGGTTTTTTTCATTTCAAAAAGTTCTTCATTCCATTTATTAAAAGAACCTGAAACAACTACTTTTTGAGCCTTTCTAAAACCTTTAAGTAAAAATTTCGCATTCCCATTTTCTGTTGGATACGCATCGTAAATTTTTAAATTGTAAGTATGGTAGTTTTTATCTCCTTCTTTAGCAGGAGTAATATTGCTAATTTTTTCATCGGGTTCAGCCCAAATTCTATTATTAATTACAAATTTGAATTCCCAATTAAAGTTCTCTCCAAAGTCTTCTAATTTCTTTCGAAGCTGGTAAATATTTTCGTTTACTTTAGTCATTTTCCAACTGTCGCGAGACCACGAGTTGAAATTTCCTGCTACAACTACATTTCGAATATCAAAATCATCAAACTCCAATCTTTTCTGAGTTTTTTCATCAGTGGCTTTTGAATAGTCTCTTTTATCAAAAGTAAACACAACATAATCTCCATCAATTTTATAACCTTTCACAACCTTGTCTTGTGCAAAGAGGTTACAGTTTATAAAACTGATTATGAATAGAGATATGTATACTAAACGTTTCATGTATTTATCGTATCAAGGGATATTTGATAAAGTATAGTTTTTCTTTTTTGTAATTAATTATAACTCTTTTCTGAGCAAAAAACTCATACCCGAGAATACCATCTAAACTTGTGCCAAATGCTTTATTCATATTGTTCAAATTGGTAAGCATGGTTTTCATAGGACCAAAATACGTTTTATCATTTAGTTTTACTCGAAATAAATTACCGTATAAAACTTCAATTTGCTTTTTACTGGCACCAATTAATTTTACACGTTTTTTTGGATAAAAATGTTTAAGTGCTCTTTTACCGATTCTTTTATTTATTTGATTGAATTCTGCACCAGAATCTAATCCAAAGGTAACTTCTTCCTTACCAATATATCCCTTTAGTGTTATCGTGTGTTTTTTAAGTTTAAAATTAATAGTATCAACAATTTTTTCTAGGTATACCCTTTTATTCAAAGTATCACCATTTTTATCAATTTTAGTCAATGTAATTTGATTCAAATAAAGATCAATAAAAACTTCATAATCCTTTAAGACATCAAAACCAATGATACCTAATAATTTTATTTTCTTACTTTTTTCAATATGAGATAGATCGATGATATCTGATCTTTTATTTTGAATTGAAATGTGTTTCAGAGATAATTTTTTGATGCTTTTCTCGAACAAGTTATCTACATTGTAAAGTACGCCAGATGTATTTTTCTTTTCCTTTTCAAAAGGATAAGTTGTAAAGTGAACTTTATTCAAGATTAAACTTTCAGAACCTGTATCGATTATAAAATTGCCATTCTTGCCTTTAATTTTTCCTTCAATTACAATAAGCCTGTCCACTAACTTAAAAGGTATTCTTGTAGAATATTTGTTTATAATTGTAGCACCTGAAAATTTTATAGGTATGGAATTGATTATAATTTCATCTTCCTTAGGATTATCATTACCGATTGAAAAAACAGGATAAATCAAAAAAAAGAGTAGTAAAGTAAAAACGGGTTTAAACATACTTAAAAGACTACGTTTTTCTATTCTTGTTACATGTTTTTGTATTAATTAACATAATTTATAACTGCTTTTTATTTAGATGTATAGAAGACAAATTCTGTTAAAAGTCTGATTTTTTATTTTCATTGAAAAAGTGTAATTTAAGACGGTGAAAAAGTTATGTTATGAAATGGTTCTTTATAGTATTAGTTTTTAGTTCATTTTGCCTTGTTTCCCAGAATAGGGGTAACATATGGCAGATGGATAAACTTAAGATAGATTTTAATTCAAATACGAATACTGTTTTTACAAATACTACGGATACGATTTCTTCTCAATCTTCAATTAGTAATACCAAAGGCGAAATTTTGTTGAATTATGATGGAGTTACATTATTTGATAGTAAGAATAATGTAATTAAATCTAATCAAAAGTATGGAAAAGCCTATAATTCTGTAATTTTTAAAAAAATAGGATGTAATAATAAGTATTATCTTTTTGAGACAAAAGCTATAAGAACTCCTAATATGGGTGTTCCAAGAGAAATAAATATCGTTCCAAAATTATATTATTCTCAGTTTGAAATTAATGATGATGGAAATGTAACTACTCTCGAAGAGGATGTTCTATACTTTGAAACATCAATTTATTCTGGGTTAACGGCTTATGTTAACGATGAAGTACAAAAAGTTTGGGTAATCGTAAGGAACGGTATAGATATGTTCATAATTGAAGTGAATGAACGAGGACCTGAAAGCCATCAGATCAGCAAACTTGCAGATCCAAAAATATTTAAATACTTCGTAGATGGAAGAGATCAAATGTTTAATGTTTTAAATGATGTTAAAATAACTCCAGAAGGTGATAAAGTTGTAACCTTTATTAGGACAAATAATTATTTAACTTCTAATAAAGAGTTTATAGCAGATGACGGTTTTATCCAAATATTATCTTTTAATAAGGACACGGGTGAAGCAGGCAATTTATTTAATCAAACAAAAATTGAAAAAGGAGATACAGTTGTCAACTTATTTAATCCACTATTGGGTGAAATTAAAGATAATAAATTGTACGTAACGGTAAGAACAAGATATCTTCCGTTTGGTCTTCCGCCAGAACATTTAACCTACGAGTATGACCTTTCGGCTCCAGATATAAAAGCAACAGAAACATTAATATTTAAAGAGATTCTTACTAATGTTTTAGATATGCAAATTGGACCAGATAGAGAACTTTATATTTTAACCATTGGTCAAGCATGGAATACCTTCATTGGTAAGATTGAAAATAGTAGTGTTACTGTTTTAAGTAATACAAATGGATTAAAGATTTATGAGCTTCCTTCATTTCCTCAATCTTATTTTAAATCAAACTTTTTTGTTAAAAACCTTTGTTTCGGAGATCGAATGGAATTTGCCTCAGATTTAGTAGAGAATGCAATAACCTATAATTGGGATTTTGGTGATGGGAATACATCTTCGGTTGTTAATCCTTTGCATACCTATTTAGATTCTGGAGATTATACTATCCAATTGGAAGTTGAGGATGCCGATAATGTAAAGTATTATTATTCTAAAGATGTAACTATAAAAGATGAACTGGTTTCTACAACGCTACCTAAAGAGGTTTATATCTGCAGTAATGAAGAACCTATTGAGATTGACGCAGGTTTATTCGAAACTTTTCTTTGGTCAACGGGAGAAACAACACGTAAAATAAAGGTTAAAGAGCCTGGTGTTTATACCGTTTTAGTGAGTAATAAAGATTGCTGTACAGGTGAATTAGAAACACTTTTAATAGAAAACCAAGCACCTTCAATTGATGAAATAGCTTATGATGAATTGGATAATTTTGCAACTATATACGCATCCGGAACTGAACCATTAACGTATGTTTTGGATGATGAGGTATCACAACCAGAGAATATTTTTGAAGGACTTTCTTTCGGTAATCACAAGATTGAAGTTATTGATGCTAATGGATGTAGAATTAATTCCAATTTTGATGTAAAACTAAATATACCAAAATATTTTTCTCCTAATGGAGATGGAATAAATGATGTTTTTAGAATTCCTCAATTGCGCGGAAATCTAGATTTTGAACTTCAGATATTTGATCGACATAGAAGATTGATTCGAAATTATAAAAACCAAGAAATACTATGGGATGGAACTTTTTCAGGAGTTCAATTAATTCCTGACGATTACTGGTATTTTTTAAGAGTAAATGGACAAGTTTTTAAAGGTCATTTCTCAAAACTAAACTAGCTGTGAAAAATAAATATGCTATATTTTTAATACTACTTGTAGGTAAACTTTATGCTCAAGAATTTCTTCCCATACATTCACAATATTTACTTGGGAATTATTTTTTGGTTAATCCAGCAGTAGCTGGAATCAATACAACTCATAAAGTCCGATTTACTTATAGAAATCAATGGATTGGAGAATCTGCTGCACCAAACACTCTTACTGCAAGTTATCAAGGAAGAGTTAATAGATATATTGGTATGGGAGGATATGTGTTTAAAGATAGTAATGGTAACCATAATACCACGGGTTTAGAAATAGCGACAGCATATCATATTAATTTAGGAACAAATAACAAGTATGAGCGATTTTGGAGTTTTGGTTTAGCTTTTTCAGGAAAACATAATGGTTTAGATTTAGATAGAACTGGAGGAGATCCTTCATTAATAAATTTTGATCAGGATTTTGATTTTGGTTTTAATATAGGAACTTATTTCATTTATGAAAATTATTATGGAGGATTAGCAATGAGCCAAACATTGGTGAATAATATTTTAACAACTCAAAATAAAACTACCTATTCTTTAATCGTAGGGCATATAAGAAGTATTAATAATAACGATACATTTTTTGTAGAGCCTTCGATTTTTATTAGGAAAATAGAAGGATTGGATATTGAAATGGATATTAATACCAAATTTTATCATAAACCATTGCTAACAAAATATAGTATATGGTATGGAGGTTCATATAAGTCTTTTATAAATAATGGATTAAATGGAACTTCGTTTACAATGTTTGCTGGAATAGACTATAAAAATTTTAACTTCGGATATTCCATAGATTTTGACTTGAATACAGATTTTGCAGGATTCTATAACTCACATCAATTTATATTAGGCATAAATTTATTCGAAAAAAGATATGCTTCCTTAGGTTGTAGTCCTTTAAATTTTTAATAATAATTCACTAAATATTGATTAATTATCGATATTTGTGAAACTAAACTAGAAAATATGGCAATGAACAAAAATACAGTGTTGGGATACGCAACATTGATAATGGTCTTAATGGGAATTCTTTTAGTAGCTTTAGCTGTTTTTAAATACGACGAAATTGCAGGATATGGATTTGGAGCAGTTGCATTGGGATTTTTCTCAATTGCTTGGGTGTTCAATGCTTTAAAAGGACGCGTATAATTCAATATTACTTTTTAAATTTTATAAACTAACTAATCAAAAATGTCTGACGATAAGAAGATCATTTTTTCCATGAATAGGGTTTCTAAAACCTATCAATCTACAGGAAAACAAGTTTTAAAAGATATATACTTAAGCTTCTTTTATGGAGCTAAAATTGGAATTTTAGGTTTAAACGGTTCGGGTAAATCTACATTACTTAAAATTATTGCTGGTGTTGAAAAAAACTATCAAGGAGATGTAGTTTTTTCACCAGGATATAAAGTAGGATACCTAGAACAAGAACCGCAATTAGATGAAGATAAAACAGTTCTAGAAATTGTTAAAGAAGGAGTAGCAGAAGTTGTTGCAGTATTAGATGAATACAATAAAATCAACGACATGTTTGGTTTAGAGGAAGTATATTCTGATGCTGATAAAATGCAAAAACTAATGGATCGTCAGGCTGAGCTTCAAGATAAAATTGATGCTTCAAATGCTTGGGAATTAGATACCAAATTAGAAATTGCAATGGACGCTTTACGTACTCCTGATCCAGATAAGAAAATCGGAGTATTATCAGGAGGAGAAAGACGTAGAGTTGCTTTATGTAGATTATTATTGCAAGAGCCAGATATCTTATTATTAGATGAGCCTACCAACCACTTAGATGCAGAATCGGTGCATTGGTTAGAGCATCATTTAGCACAATACAAAGGAACAGTAATAGCAGTAACTCACGACCGTTATTTCTTAGATAATGTTGCTGGATGGATTTTAGAATTAGATAGAGGTGAAGGAATCCCTTGGAAAGGGAACTATTCTTCTTGGTTAGATCAGAAAGCAAAACGTTTAGAGCAAGAGAGCAAGTCAGCTTCTAAGCGTCAGAAAACTTTAGAACGAGAATTAGAATGGGTTCGTATGGCTCCAAAAGGACGTCAAGCGAAGTCAAAAGCTCGTTTAAAGAACTATGATAAATTAATGAATCAAGATCAAAAGCAAACTGAAGAGAAGCTTGAAATTTACATTCCGAACGGTCCACGTTTAGGAAATAATGTAATTGAAGCCGCTGGTGTTTCTAAAGCTTTTGGTGAGAAGTTATTATATGAAAATTTAGAATTCAATTTACCACAAGCAGGAATTGTTGGTATAATTGGTCCGAACGGAGCTGGTAAAACGACTATCTTCAGAATGATCATGGGAGAGGAAAATCCAGATGCTGGAACATTCTCTGTAGGTGAAACTGCAAAGATTGCGTATGTAGATCAAAACCATGCTAATATTGATCCTAATAAATCAATTTGGGAGAATTTTTCAGATGGTCAAGATTTGGTAATGATGGGTGGAAAGCAAGTGAATTCACGCGCATATTTAAGTAGATTTAATTTTTCTGGTAGCGAGCAAAACAAGAAAGTAAATACGCTTTCAGGTGGTGAACGTAACCGTTTACATTTAGCAATGACTCTAAAAGAAGAAGGTAACGTTTTACTTTTAGATGAGCCTACGAATGATTTAGATGTAAATACATTACGAGCTTTAGAAGAAGGATTAGAGAACTTTGCAGGATGTGCAGTGGTAATTTCTCACGACCGATGGTTTTTAGATAGAATTTGTACACATATCTTAGCTTTTGAAGGAGATTCTCAAGTGTACTTCTTTGAAGGTTCTTTCTCAGAATACGAAGAAAATAAAAAGAAACGTTTAGGAGGAGATATCATGCCAAAACGAATCAAATACAAGAAATTAATTCGTTAATAGAATTAAACTTAAATAACAAAAGCCAGCAATTATATTGCTGGCTTTTTTCTTTCAGATCTGTAGTTTTCACTTGATAGATTATTTTTCTAATGTTTTTGTTAACCTTTTTATTTCATACTCATTAAGTATTGAAATGTTAATCATATTAAAATCAAGCAAAATCATGAAAAAATCAATTTTTAAACTATCGTACTTTTTAATCGTACTATTATTATCTTTTAATATTTCTTGTTCCCCAGAAGATGGAATGGATGGGATAGATGGTGTTGATGGACAACAAGGACCGCAAGGAGAACAAGGATTGCCAGGGGTAAATGGTAATGCAAATGTTGTGATGAAAACAGTTGATAATATCAGTTGGACTCAAGGGAGCTTTTTAGGTCAAGAAGCTAATTTTTTTGAAGTTAATGATACTGATCTTGATGAAGATACTGTAAATAACTCTTTAATTTTAGCTTATTTTCAACTGGTTACAGGGAATGCCTGGTACCCTATGACTTATGCATTTCCATATGATAATGGGAATGATGAAGTAATTACTTTTACGTATGAGGTAAACAAATTTACCATATATGCTTTAAAGTCTACCGGTGTACTTAACGCAAGTATAGATAAAGTACGTTATTTTATAATTGATGCAAATACTACAACAGCATCCAAAGAGGAGTTGGGTAAAATGTCTTATAAAGAAGTTCAGAGTTTTTTAATAAACGATAAATAGTAAATGTAATTTTAGACAAAATTATTAAGAATGTTGTATTAAAGATTTATAATTAAAAGCATTAAAATTCATTACATTTTAGAAGTGAAACTATATAAAATTAAGACAATTTTTTAATACAAAATTTGATTTAAAACCAATAGAGAAATCTGTTGGTTTTTTTGTTCCAAAAAAATGAGTTATCAACACAATTTTTGTGGTTTTTAAGAGTTATAATTGATTGCAAATCTGGTACATATAATGCATTTACTGTAATTTATCCTTAATAATTGATGTTTTTTTTGAATATTTTAATAAAAAATTACCCTTTTATTAAATAAAGTGTAGTTTATTTTTTGTAGCTTTACTATCAAGAATAAAAGAAAAAGATACTATGATTTTAAAAGATTATTATGCTCAAAAAAAGAGCATTATTGCTACACTCATTTCCGAAAATTTAAACTTTCCAAACAACATTAACGTAGGACTTTTTAATGATCTGGTATTTAAACCAAAAGCTAATGTAGATTTTCCATTAGTAATGTTTAAATATAATCATGTGGAATGGAATACTTCATCCGAAAATGAATACAAAGCTGATGTAGATTTTAGTGTTTTTATTGTTTTAAATTCTGAATTTGAAGAGGATTATTTGGATGTATTTGATATTTCTAGAGAAATAGATAAAGCAATTTTATTGCATCCAACAAATTCACAGATAAGAGAGAATATAGAAGCAATTGAAAACGGAGAAGATGTTCCAGAATTAATTTCAAATTCAGCTTTCAAAATTAAAGAGTGTCAAAGCACGGTTGAAGATGATAATTGGGAAAAGAACGAATTTTTTATCTGGGAAATTAATTACAAAACAACTTTAATTGAGAGAATTTATAAGAAAAGATACACCATGATTTCAAACGGGGCTTTTACAAAGGCTAATTTGAACAATGAAAAAAGAAGAGAAAAAGTAAGAGAATCCTTGAGATCATTAGGATATGATTTAAACGATTATTATGAAAAAGAAATAGACGGAAAAAAATTACTTGTTATTAAGAAAGTCAAAGAATCCCTAAATATTAACTCCCAAGAATTAAAATTAAATTAAAAGATGAAAAGAAGTATGTATTTGTTAGAAAAAAGAAGAGAATTTGTTAAAGGTTATATCAATAGTAATCAAGACAAACAAATGAAACTAATTGTGGCAGAGCTATCTGAAAGGTTGTTTTTGTCAGAACGCACCATATATAATATTATTAATCAATAACTATTTACTGCAACTACAGTATGGACTAATCTAAAAAATAGATTAAAAGAAATTACTAATCTATTTTTATGACTGTTTAAGAAAAATGAATAAATAATTAAAAAATATGGGCGTACTATTTAATGATGTTGTTATCAACAAACTCTCAGGAGGTTTAGGTCGAAGAACACCAAACCAAGATATGGTGTCTGGACTATTATTCAACACTCCAGTTCAACCAGATGCTAAGATTGAAAAAGATAAGATTTATCGTTTGGCTTCTGTAAAAGATGCAGAAGATTTAGGAATAGATGAAAATTACGATAAAGATGGAATTTCTGTATATTATCAGATTTCTCAGTTCTTCAGAATGAACCCGTCTGGAGATCTATTTATAATGAGGTATGAAGAAACTAAGCCTAGCTATGCAAGTTTAGTTGCAAATGGTGCAGAATTAATGTTAGAACAAGCAAATGGAGCAATTCGTCAACTTGCTATTGTTTCTCAAGTGGGAAAAGCTGGAGATTTTAGTGGAACAATCGCCGCAATAGGTGAAGCTAAAACTGTTACTGAAAAAGCATTCAAAGATTTTAGACCAGTTGAAATTTTATTAGAAGGAAAAGGGTTTGATTTAGCAAAACCTTATGATTTAAAAGAAAGCGGAGCAGAAAATGTTTCTGTTACCATCGCTATGGATCAAGAACTAGTAGACCAAGGAAGATATTTTGTTGCCGATGAAAATGGGAATAAATCCACTTTATATGCTTTTTCTCAAGATGAAGTATTAAGAGCAACTGGTGTTAAAAATGGTGAATACAATGTTTTTGTGAAAAATTCGGAAGGAGATGAAACTCCTGTAACAGGGGCTGATGGAAGTACTCCAATTGTTTTGATTTCAGATGATTCTTATAAAAACACTGCTGCCGTTGGAGTATTGTTAGGCGCAGTATCTAAAGCTAAAGTTTCAGAAAATATTGCCTGGGTTGAGAAATTTAATTTAACGGGATCAGGTTTTAGAACTGTTGGTTTTGTTGGTGGTGTTTCAGTAAGAGAAAGTGAAACAAAAACGTTAGATGAATTCAAATACATTTTTTCTCGTAAACATATAGGTTTACCTGGAGTGTACTTTAATGACAGTCATACTTGTACAGTTCCAACTTCTGATTTTACGTTTATTGAAGCAAATAGAACAATTAATAAAGCAGCGCGTATTGCTCGTACAGCATTATTGCCAAAGTTAAACTCTCCGGTATTAGTAGATCCTGATTCAGGAAAATTAGCGCCTTCTGTTGTTAAAGGATTCGAGACTTTATGTAGGTCAGCAGTTGAGAGAATGATTAGTAATGAAGAAGTTTCTGAAATTGATGTATATGTAAATCCAAATCAAGATATTTTGGCAAATTCAGAGTTAGAAATTGAAATGTCTATTGTACCAATGGGGACCGCTCGTAGGATCATTGTAAACTTAGGATTTAAGAATCCATTTCAATTGAATGCCAGTGTAAGTGCGCCTGCTGCTTCAGCACCTGCGCCATCAGCATAAAAATCTGAATGTGTATGTCCAGGATTATGTGCTGGATATTTTAAGAAATACATAATATTATAAACGAAAAAGAATGTCACAATTACCATTAATAAACGGTCAGCGTCATAGTTGGTCATCAATAGAAGTAAATTTTTTAGATCGTATCGTAACTGGAATCACATCAATTAACTACGACGATTCTGAAGTAAAAGAAAATCACTACGGAGCAGGAAATATGCCTGTGCATAGAGGAAGAGGTCGTTATGAAGCTAATGCTTCATTAACGTTATATAACTATGAAGTAGAAGCTATTCAAGCTTCTTTGCCAAGAGGAAAGCGTATGCAAGATGTACCTCCGTTTGATGTTAAAATTAGCTTTTTAGAAGACGGAAGTAACGAAATAGTAACACACGTAATTCGTAATTGCGAATTCAAAACAAATAATAGAAACATGAGCCAAGGAGATACTAAAATAGAGGTGTCTTTAGACTTAATTGTTTCTCATATCGAGTGGAACTAATACGTTTAGCTTTATAGTACAATAAAATAAAACATAGAATTAAGAATCCCGCTTTATACGAGTTTGCTCTTATTTAGTGGGATTTTTTAACTACATAAACATAAAAGAAGAAAATGGAGAACGAAACTGTAAAATTATTAGATGGAGGAATTACGGAAGGGCAATTAAATAAATGGAAACATAATTATAAAAGAGTTGTAAAGTTGTCTGTAGAAGATGATGGTGGGGTTACTTTATTTGCATACTTTAAAAAGCCTACTATAGCCATACGATCTGCTGTTTTACAGGCATCTAAAATGGACGAGTTTAAAGCATTAGAAGTGTTGTTTAAAAATTGCTACTTAGGAGGAGACCAAGATATTGAAGAGGAGGATGATTTACGATTAAATATTACCACTTCATTTTCAGATTTTATTCAACCTAAGCCAGTTAAAATAGAGGTTTTATAATTGTGAATTTTAAATGTTAAATTTACTGATGTTTTAGTATTAAATAAGAAAAGATGAATTATTTGAAAAGTTTATTGTTTTTGGTTTTATTGTGTTCCTTTTTTGCTTTAGTTTCCTATAAATCAAAAGAAAATAAGAAAAATAGTAGCTATTCAATTAAGTTAGATTCATGTGTATATAAGGGGAAAAAACTTTATGGACGAGTACAATTAGTAGAGTTCCAATCACAAGCAGATGTTAAAGTGAAAATAGTCAATTCATTTCCAGATCTTAGAGTTCGTTTTGTGGAGAATTTTGCTGACGAATGTGGTGAGTGGAGAATTGTGGAAAACAATGCAGACTTAAAAGTATATATCACCGAAAACTTTCCAGATTTTACTATTCAACCCGTTACTTCTTTCCCAGGATTGTCAAATTAATTTTTGTATTCTACAGAGATCTACTGATAGAATTATTCTTTCAAATATTAAAACCTTTTATTAGGCTTATACCGAATAAAAGATTAGTATGAAATAAATAAATTACTGATAAAGAGGTTTGTTGTTTAAAATCTACTGCAAACACAGCAAAACCAATCTCAAAAAATTCATACTCCAAAACCATCTTTTTATTTTTATAACTCATCGTTTAGTTTTTTTAAAAATTAGTATGTTCTTTAATTAGAATTTAAGATTGAGTCCATAAAATAGTAACTGTTATTTTTTATGAACCATTGCTATTTTATTTCAATATTAAAGAATAGTATTTCTGAGCGAAAATGTGAAAACGATCTAAGTTTAAGGAGAATTGATGGAAGATAAATTAAAAGAATGGAAATTGAAATTTGGAGAACTTATAAAAGTTCAGTCTGAAGAAGAGGTTGCTTATTTAAAGAGACCAACAGTTTCTGAGATAGAAGAGTATAATAAACTTAAAAAAGAGGATGCGTATTTAGCTTTAGAATTTTTATTCAAAAGCTGTGTTTTGGAGTATGACAAAAGTTACGAGGATGAATTTATATTATCAGCGTCAAAATCATTGCTAGAAGAATTACCAGAAGCCAATGATTTTATTTTAAGTAAAGAATCGGGTGTGGATGGGATAAAAAAATCAGCTGCTTTAGTGCGTCACTTTTTTCATGTAGACCCGTATGAATTATCCATTGATAAGTTTTACAAACTTGTAGGAGAGGCGCTTTGGCTACAAGAACATAAGAATAAACAGTTAGAAGTTGCATTGGCAAATGTTTTAGTAAAAACATTTGATAATGGAACATTTTAAATAAATAGAAAAAGAAAAGAATGGCATTTAATATAAAATTAAAAGATGCATTAAATCAATACGAAACACTTATAGATTTTGCCGCTCAAGAAGTGGTTGATTTGGGTGTAACTGAGTTCAAAGATTTTATAATTGATAAAAAAGGAGGAGAGTTTAATTTACCAGTCTTTGCACCTTTAATATTTGAACCTTTAATCAAAAAAGGGTTAACCTTACCACCTTTACGTATTGATGCTGTAAATATTTCAACAAGTAGATCTAAAACAATTGTAAAAACAGCAATTGAAGGAAGAGATCATACAGTTAAAGAGCACATTTCTAATGGAGATTTTAATATTTCTGTTGAAGGATTAATCGCAAATGAAGGAGGAAGCAAAGAGTACCCAAAAGGGAAATTGTTTTTATTAAAGCAATTTTTACATGCTCCTTATGCATTACGCGTAACACATGCAATATTAAATAGATTAGGAGTGTATGAAATTGTAATAGATAATTACAGTATTCCCTCTATTGACGGTGTAAAAAACATCCAGAAATTTTCATTTCAAGCAACATCAGATGAACCTATTGAATTAATTATTAGAGATAATGCTTAATTTAAATTGTAAGATAAAGGTTCATGAAACCTCAGGTCTGATTCCAACAGGAAAAGTTTATGAATTTTCTCATGTAAAAGATATTCGTATACAGTCATCGTATAAATCTTTTACAGATACCGCCACAATTACAATGCCTAAGGCAATTGTAACAAGTGCTGTTAATAATTCTCTTGGTATTGAATTAGCAAGAAGATCACCAATTGATTTTAAACAACGCAGTATCAACGAATTTTTTAAAATAGATCATTTCATTGAAATTTTCTTAGGATATAATGGTGATTATAAACCAGCTTTCCGTGGATATATTAGAGAGGTTAAAGGAGATGCACCAGTGAAAATAGTTTGTGATGATATGATGTACTATTTGAAAAAGTACAAAATGATAGCGACTGATGATCCTGAATTAGGGTTAAGAAATGAAGAAAAAGATGATGAAGAAAATGAAATTCCTAGAAATAATTCTGCCATAGTAAATCAACCAATTGAAAGATTGCAGGAGAGATTAAAAAAAATTGAAGTCCCATTTGAAGTTGCTGAAATCAAAATAGAAGATCTAGGAACTAGAAAGATTGATCGAAAATGGAATATTGTTGAATTTCTTGAGAATCTAAAAGAAGATTTTGACATCTACTCATTTATGCGATTAGAGTCAGATAAAGATGGTAATGCTAAAAGTGTTTTACATATTACTAGTAATCCTTGTCTGTATAAACAAGAAAAAATCAAAGAGATTACAGATAAATATGAAGATAAAACACAAAAATTGAAATTACCAGAACGATTATTGAACCGTGCAGTTTCTTTGTTGGGAATTAATGATCTAGTTGATTTTTTTCGAAAAAAAGATCCAATTTATCCAGGAGATGGAACGTTTAGGTTTCATTATAATATTATCAATGATAATTTAAAAATTACCAAGGAAGAAGTTAAAAAAATAAAGGTTAGAGCAGAAATAAGCTATGTAAATTCTAATGTGCCTATACCTCAAGAAATAGGAGATCCAGATGGTCGATTAGTTAAGCAGTATGTGTTTCATAATAATGAGGAAGAATTAGACTTTAGTAATCCAGTTGAATTCAAAAAAAAGAAAGAAGAAATAAAAGGAGTTTTAAAGACTATTGCTGGAGTAAGATTAGCGCGTTTAAAACAAAACGGAGTAACAGGGTCGATTACAACATTTGGAGAACCTTTCATAAGACCATTGGATAGCGTATTTCTTACAAATGCAGAAGAGAAAGAGAAGAATAATCCTTTTCAAGTTGAAGAAGTGGAACGAACTTATGGTGTTGGAGGATATAGACAAGTAATTTCTTTAGGAAGATTATTAGAAGAAAAGGCAAAATAAATTGAGATGGAAGATGTAAAAACTATTATACAAGAAATTGTAAGTACCGGAGGTAAAATTCAGACCTACGCAGCCAAGGTTATTAGTGTAAATATTGAAGAAAATTCAAAACACAATAATCCAGAAGAAGCATATTCTGTTAATGTAGTTCGGTCAGATGGAGCACAAATAGACAATGTACGATTGAAAGCTTCAATTCAAGATAAAGAACAAGGTGTTATATGTGTTCCTAAACTGAATAGTTGGGTGTTTATATCAATTATTGAAACTACAGAAACAAGAGCTTTCATTTCTCAATATTCTGAGATAGATAAGATATTTTTACGTATCAAGAATGATGAAAATAGTAAGTTCTTTGAAGTTCAAACAGATGTAAATTCTACAAATTTATTGTTTAAAAAAGAAGTAGATGAAACAGGAGATGATGGCCAGCCAGAAGCATCTTTAAAAAATATTACAAGTTTAGTTTTTGATGGAGAACAGAAAGAGTTAGCAGTAAAATTTTGGAATGATGAAGGGGAGAAAGTAATACATCAAACTACTGTTGCTCATGATAAAGTCGAAACGGAGTTTATAAATAATGATGACGATATAATTCTACAAAAAACAACAATAGACGCATCAAAAGTTGCAGTTGATTTTCAAATAGAAGAAAATGAAACAAAAGGATACAGTGCTTTAATTGATAAAGAGAATATTCTTTTTAAGAATACAACTAAGGATATAGAGCTCGAGATGACAAATAAATTTAAGGTAGAAGCAGGAGGGAAGAACCTTAAAAATGAACTGGATGCTTTAATCAATGAAATTAAAAAAATAGTAGTAGTTCAAGGAGTGAGCCCAGATATTGGTGCGTTAACATCAATTAGTGAAAATCTAGGTGAAATATTACAGAAAAAAGGATAGATAATATGGGATTAGACGCGAGAATATTGGCAGATAATATAGCGTCAGCACTAAAAAACAATGTAAGTGTTGGTGGAAATGTGGTAACTGATAACACTACTGCAGAAAGTTTTATTGATAATTCAATACAAAAAATGGCCAAAGCAATTGCTGATGAAGTCGTTAAGCATATACAAGATAACTTAGAAGTAGAATCTTTGGGAACAGGTTATAATGGTTTTCAAGTAAAATCTAATTCTATAGATGTGAGTTAATTATGGAAGACTTTAAACTAGACGATAGTAAAGATTTATCCTTTAATAAAGGAGATTTGAATATTGATAATACAGATCAACAAAATATAGAGTTGATTCTTTTGTCGCATAAAGGAAGTTTCAAAGAGTTTCCAATCTTAGGTGTTGGAATAACTGATTATCTAAAAAGTCCAGAGATTATATCTCGTCTTCGGTTAGAGAATGAAATTAGTAATCAATTAGAATACGACAATTTTGAGATTAAAGAAGTAGACGTAAATAACCTAGAAAATATTGTTATAGATGGTAGCTATTAAACTAGAAGAAAATCAAAATCTATTTGATGCTGCAGTGCAAGAGTTTGGAAGTATCGAAGGATTGTTTGAGGTGTTAGAATCAAATGATATTACAAATATAACTTCAGCTTCTGAAGATAATATTTCTGTCTATAACGATTTAAAAATTCAAGGAGATTTTGTAGAGAGAGATGTAGTAGAATATTATGTAGCAAGAGAAAAAAAACCAGCAACGGCTTTAACAAATCAAGACATAAAATTATCAGTTATACCAGAGGAGTTTCATAATAAAGGAATTGGTTGTATGACGATTGAAGATGATTTTATTGTTCATACTCCTTCTCAAGCCAAACCTATCACGTGTATTGAAAAGGTAATTTATGATAAAATGGGTTCTGGTATCGGTTTTATGACTGTTGGAGGCGATAATATAGTGAGATAAAAAAAGAAGAAATATTTGCAAGGATAGTAGTATTAATCTATTAATATCCTAAAAAAAGAAGAAAAAAAATGGCAAGAACAATTGCAGAAATACAACAAGAAATACTAAATGAAAAAGAGAAGTATACCGAATTATCAGAATTAACAAGTACATCCAAATCTGCAATATGGAGATTATGGATATATATTGTTTCAACTGCTATTTGGATGCATGAAAAGATTGTAGAACGTAATGCATTACTTTCAAGGCCTCATACATTACTTTGGTATAGAGAACAAGCTTTAAATTTTTTAATTGGTGAAGATTTAATCTGGAAGGATGGGTACTTTCAATATCCTGAATTATCTCCAGAGAAAGAAAAAGAGAAAAAAATAATTACTCATTGTGCCATTTCAGAAAGATTGTTTGAAGAAATAAATGATGATAGTGATACCACACAATTATCTGAAATTATTAGTGATTACTACTATAATCAAGTTGGAATTTTAACTTTAAAAGTAGCCAAAGAAGTAAATGGAAGAAAGGAAAAACTGGAACTTCATGAAAAAAGGGCATTCAGAGCGTACATGAACCAAATTAAAGATGCAGGAACTCAAATTAGAGTATTGTCGAATAAAGGAAATGAAATAGAAATAGAGCTAGAGGTTTATGTTAATCCACTAACTTTCTACACAGGGATTGAGAATAATAATGAAGACGAAAATGATAATGGGATTGATAAATTAAATGCAGGTAAATTATTGTCAAATCTTTCAATAGAACCTGTAAGAGATGCTATAAAAGAGTACATTACTACTTTAGAGTTTAATGGGGCTTTTGTTCCAACATATTTGATTGATAAAATTCAGCAGATTCCTGGTGTCCATTTACCAATTTTACAAAAAATTACAGTAGACGGATCTGATAAACCTGTATATGATCAATTAGATAGTGAAAAAGATTTACCATTTTTTGTTCCTAGATCAGGCTACTTCAATATAGACGATGATAATTTCAAGATAGTTTATAAACCTTACAATTTACAAACAGACCCTAATTTTAATATTTAAACTTAACGATGTTAAAGAAATATACACAAATAGATTGGGGTAAGGCTTTGTTAATGCTAATACCTCCATTACTGAGAAAACCTAAACAGGCTGCTTGGATAAAAACATTAGCTAAACCACTGAGTAGTTTATACGATGATACATTGTATAAAATGCAACATAACGGACAAGTAATGTATTTAGAAAAAGTTCTAAATGATTTATTTAATCCATGCGTTAAATACGCTTACAGTGATTCCATAAAAACAAAGATGGATTTGGGATATATAGTTATTGAAGATGCTTATAGGCCAAGAGTTCAATATTTATATACTCATGATGAAATTTACATAAAAGGAAATGATCCAATAGTTGTAGCAAATAATGGAGAAAGTTTGGATGGTCAAACAAGTAATAGAAACTTTTTGTACTTATCAGGTGCTTCAGATTTTAGTAGTACTGAGTTTTACAACTTTAGAATACTTATCCCTAGTCATCTATTGATATCTTATGAAAAATACCAAGACGTATTATTATGTCTACAAAATGAACTTCAAAACGAAAATATTACTCAAAGACAACAGGTTGAACAAGTTCAAGAGCTAAATGATTTTTTAGTTATATCTGATAAACCTTTAACAAATCATCCAGATTCTATTAAAATTGTTACTCCTAAATTTCATAAAGTCGTTAACTTTTATAAGCTAGCAGGAAAAAGTTATGAGACTAGAAAATATGATGTTTCAATTGATAAAGTTCCATTAGAAACAATAAGATCTAATAAAGAAAGAAGTCCACAATTAAAAAATTATATGTACATAAAGTAACAGTAATGTTACCAAGAAAATAGTAAAAGATATGAAAAGAGTTGTATTTGGTTACGATGGGGGTTTTCCATTAGAACAGGAAACATTGATACAAATTCAGGCAGCCTATGAAGAGGATATGTTGGAAGCATTATTTACTCTTTGGGGATTAAGCACAAAGGAAAGATATAAGATTAACATTCCTGAGAGTTCAAGTGATGAAGATGGTTGGTTGATAATGCCTAAAGAGATATTATTAAGGGGGATTGGTAAAGAAGATTCAAGTAGTGATTCAGATAATGATTCGGAAGAAAACGATGATGTTAAAGTAACTAAATTACAACTTATAAGAGTAAGTTACTTTACTGGAGGACAAAGTGTTTTGATAGAAGATAAAAGGCTGTATGATGGAAAATTACCATATTCTGAAGGAACCATAAATAAGGTTTATGAGGAGTTTGTTGGGAAATTGGTAGCTGATAATACACAGAATAGTCTAAAACTCTCAACATTTAAGCCGTTAACCTCAATTAGTGAAATTGACGAAAAAGCGGATAACAATACAGCTCAGATTAGTGAAATAAAAGAAGATTATCTGCCTAGAGATGGTTCAAAACCAATGACAGGTGATTTAGATTTAGGATCTGATAATGATTTGATTTTTAAAAAAGTTAACTCAAGTAGTGTAGATTATATTTCATATGAAGACAGTAATTTAACAGGTAAACCGAATATCCCATCCCCTGGAGTTTTCGATTTTGTAGCCAATCAAGCGAAAGGTGAAAAAGGAAATGCTTGGATAAGAAGTGGAGGTGTTATTACTAATAAACTTGGTGTAGGAGTTACACAACCATCTAAATCTGTAGAGATTAATGCCAATAATGATAGCATAAAACTTGATAATTTAGCTGAAGTAAATAGTCAAACTCCTTTGGTGATTGATAGTCAGGGAAATGTCGGAAAGAATACCAATGGTATTACAAGTGCAAACTTTATTCCAGGTATGATAATGATGTGGAGTGGTAATCCTACTAACGTTCCAGCTGGATGGGTTTTATGCGATGGTAATAATAGCACAAAAATTAATGGTTTAACTATTCCTGATTTAAGAGGTCGATTCGTTGCTGGTTATAGTCCAGCTACAAGCGACTATGCAATGGGGGTTAAGAAAGGTAACGATACATATACTTTAACAGAAGATAATATCCCAGAACATAGTCACACTTTAGAGGATATAGGTTCTGCTAAAGATAGCCAATCTACACATAATCCAGGTTCATGGGAAGCCTCTGGACGAGATGTAAGAAGGCATAATTATGATACGTCTAAATGGGGAGCAACAAGTCCTACCCCAATAGATTTGCGTCCTAGGTATTATGTTTTGGCATTTATAATATTCGTTGGAGATTATACTCCAGTTATAAAACCTACAGCAAACATTAAGTTTGATGATGAAGGGATTTCAGAAACAGCGAAAAATTTTACTGTTGATGATGCTACTACCGTAACGATCCGTATAGATGGTTCGGATTCAGAAGATCTTGATGGTTCAGTTTCTGATTTTGTTTGGGAACATAGATTTTTAGTGGGAACAACGGTGGTTCAAAATTGGACACGAGTTTCTAGTAATCCTAGTATTCCTAGTTTACTGACCTTCGTTATACCTGGAATTACTGGTAGTAGACGATACGGGACTCATGAATTTAGACTTATGGTTGTTGATAACCAAGGTAATGAAAGTACGTATTCTAGAGTGTTAAAAGCAAATATTAGAAGAGAATTAGATCCTTCAGATCTAACACTATCTACTGATAGAATAGTCTTTACAGGGTTTAATGTAGAAGGAGTGCAAACAATTCAAGTATCAGGTAATCCTGGCTGGAAAATAAGATCAAAAGATAGTTTTATAACTGTATTTCCTAGTTCGTCAAATTCAAATTTATCTACTCCAGTTAATCTCTCAATAAGCCCAAGTCCTAGCTCACAGAATAGAGGAACTGTTGTTTTTGAAACCTCTGATGGCGGAAGCAGTGCGACTCTAAATTGGTCCGCAATTATAGAAATAGGAATAGGAGATGAATTAATTGACGATGTGCCGTGTTTTGACTTAGAATCAGATATTTTAATGGCAAGCGGGCAATCCAAAAAATTGAAAAATATTGTTATTGGAGATGAATTAAGAACGTTCAAGTTTGTTAATCCATTGTCGTCAACAAATGGAGAAACAAGTTTAGTAACAGATTTAATGAAAGGAGCTCAAAAGGAGGTTAGTAAGGTAATTGAATTTGGTGTACAAACTGTAGCGGAATATCGTAAGATAACTTTGGTGAATGGTAAAGTAATCAATGTAACTCCTACACATCCTATACTTGCAAGTAGGGATAACAAAGAAGTTGCTTGGTTATTACCAGATGATTTAAGAGGAGGATATTTTATCGTTAATGATAACGGTGATCTAGTTGAAATTGAATCTAAAAGAACAGTTAAATCTAGTTTAGAAATTGGAGTGTTGCAGTTAGAAAGTGGAGATAACTATTTTGTTAATGACATCATGGTTCATAATGCTAGTATATTAAGAACTATTGCAAGAACATCTAATGATATCAATTCATCTGTTATAGGTGAAGATGTAATTGTAGACCAAAAATAAATTGTAGAGAATGAAACAGTCAAAAGCAGTATTAAAGTCATATTTTGAGACAGGTGATAGACCAACTCAAGAACAGTTCGAAAATCTAATAGATAGTTTTGTCCATGAGGATGATATCACTAAAATTTACGTGAGTAGTGTTGAAAGAAATGGAGC
Source organism: Tenacibaculum sp. 190524A05c (assembly GCF_964036595.1). Classification (NCBI taxonomy): domain Bacteria; kingdom Pseudomonadati; phylum Bacteroidota; class Flavobacteriia; order Flavobacteriales; family Flavobacteriaceae; genus Tenacibaculum; species Tenacibaculum platacis. The sequence goes on from NZ_OZ038523.1 coordinate 4,035,478, forward strand.
TACGGGTGACTCAGTTATTAAGTTGTCTAACGGAAGTAAATTACTAATCCAAAATCCAGCAAATGTTATGATACAAGATAACAAAATAAAGGTGGTAGATCTTGGTAATATCAGGTTAAATGAAGGCGGAGTTGGAATGGTAAGAAAAGAAGGGGAAGTGAGAAGAGAATCAATGAGAACAATAGTTGATAGAGAAATTGTAGAACAGCCTTCTAGAATCGATACTCCTATTAGAGAACTTCCAGTTAAATTTTACGGGATTGAAGGAGTTTTAGCAGCTACAGTTAATAGATTAAATCCACCAGTTGTAATTGAGGAGGATGAGATCGTAGTTTTTCAATACAATATTGTTCAACAAATAACAGAATCATAAAAATGGGAAGAGGAAGTTTTTTAATAAGAGGAGGTAAAGGAAAGATAGGTTTTGGCGAAAGACAAATTACTCCAGGAGATGTAATTACATTTAATGAAGATAATTCTGAAGAATTGTTTTTGGTAAACAGAAGATTAGATGGATTAGCATTAATAGCGAATAATAGTTATAGAACCTTAATCTATGATAGAGTTCCTGTGTTGGTTGTTAGTAATCCAGATTTTTCGAATCCATCATATTTTAACCCAAATCCATATTTGATTTTAAAAAATGATAAGAACGAGTTCTTTTTTGGAGTTGATTCAAGTAAGCCCAATTCTCGTTTTAATCCAGTAGGGTCAATGATAAAAATTGATGTAAATTCAACAGGAAGACTCACGAACATTATTCCAACGTTTTTTTGTCCAGGAGATTCTGGAGCAGTATATAAAGATTCAAAAGTTACTTTTTATAAAATTTACCCTACATCTCCAAATACTACATCATTCAATTTTTCTAACGGACTAACATATAGTTTTACCGTTACAAGAGAAGATACACCTATAAATAATGGAGCCTACAATTTAGCACTAATAGATGTGCCAACAAGAGCAAATGTTACGGCAGATGAGGTAAAAGCTGAAGTGAAAAACGGAGTACTATATTTAACAATTAAAAACGCTTCAACATCAGATACAAGTGCAACTAGTTTTGTAGTCTGTCAGGTTCCTTCAAGTTATGTGCCTTCTAGAACAATTAATGTAAATCTATTTAACCAACTAGGGGAATCGTTTTTTGGAACTTTAGATATAAACGGTGCACTAACGGTAATTGTTAATGGGAAAACACAAAATGGGTTGTATCTCCACACTTCAATTCCTGTTTTAGATACAAGAGATCAAGCTATACCCGTTACTACTAAACTTTAAGTAACATAAAATATAAAAGAAAAAATGCTTTAACATCCTTTTGTTAAGGCATTTTTTCTTTTCAAGTAAGTTTTATTGAATTATTCTAAAAATATAAGCTTTTTATTATCAGAGTGATAAAAAAGTAAAAATTCTTAAAACATAAGTTTTTTCTCTAAAAGATTGATTGTACTTTTCGCTTTTCAATCGAAAATCTATACATGATGAGTAAATACTATATTTTTGATTTCGATAGTACACTTACTAAAGTAGAAGCGTTAGATGTTCTAGCAGAAATAACGCTGGCCAATAATCCCAAAAAAGAAGAGATTATTGAAGAAATTATTAAGATTACCAATCTGGGAATTGATGGCGAAATTTCCTTTACGCAGTCTTTAGAGCGTAGGATAAAATTGCTAAATGCAAAACGATCCGATTTAGATGTATTGATTAATGAACTTAAGAAGAGAGTTTCTTCTTCTATAGAAAGAAATAAAGAGTTTTTTGAAACATATTCTGATAATATCTACGTTATTTCGGCAGGTTTCAAAGAGTTTATCGTTCCTATCGTTGCAGAATACAATGTCCCAGCGGAAAGAGTTTTTGCAAACACTTTCGAATTTAGCGAAGAGGACGAAATTATTGGATTTGATAGAGATAATATTCTATCGGTTCATAATGGTAAAATTGAGTGTCTTCAAAATTTACGATTAGATGGAGAAATTCAAATGATAGGAGACGGTTATAGTGATTATGTAACAAAAGAAGCAGGTGTTGCGGATAAGTTTTTTGCATATACAGAAAATGTAGAGCGTGAAAAAACTATTCAAAATGCCGATTATATTACACCAAATTTAGACGAATTTTTATTTATAAACGATTTGCCAAGAAAGATATCTTATCCAAAAAATCGTATCAAAATGTTATTGTTAGAGAATATACATGCTGATGCGTACGAAAAATTTTCTACTGATGGATTTACGGTAGAAACAGTTTCTAGAAGTTTACCAGAAGACGAATTAATTGAAAAACTTCAAGATGTTCATGTTTTAGGTATTCGTTCCAAAACTCAAGTAACACAGAAGGTCATAGAAAATGCTCCAAGATTATTAGCAGTAGGTGCATTTTGTATTGGAACAAAGCAAATTGATTTAGAAGCTTGTAAAGAAAACGGAATCGTAGTTTTTAATGCACCATACAGTAATACGCGTTCGGTTGTAGAATTAGCTATCGGAGAAATTATTATGCTAATGCGTAGTGTTTTCCAGCGAAGTACAGAAATTCACAATGGAGAGTGGAATAAAACTGCTCAAGGATCTAAAGAAGTTCGTGGGAAAAAATTAGGAATTGTTGGTTATGGTAATATCGGAAAACAATTATCGGTTTTAGCAGAAGCTTTAGGAATGGATGTGTATTATTATGATGTTGAGGATAAATTAGCATTAGGTAACGCGACTAAGCTTAATTCGTTATCTGATTTATTATCTATTTCTGATGTTGTAACCTTACATGTAGATGATAACTCATTGAATAAGAATTATATCGGAGAGAAAGAAATTTCTCAAATGAAAGATGGTGCTCATTTAGTGAATTTATCTCGTGGATTTGTAGTTGACATTCCAGCATTAACCGCGGCGTTAAAATCAGGTAAATTAGCAGGAGCTGCTGTTGATGTTTATCCAGAAGAGCCTCGAAAAAATGGAGATTTCTACACAGAGTTAAAAGGATTGCCAAATGTGATTTTAACTCCACACGTTGGTGGTAGTACAGAAGAAGCACAAAGAGATATTGCTGATTTTGTTCCTGGAAAAATTATGGCATATATCAATTCAGGAAATACTGTAGATGCAGTTAATTTCCCTAATATTCGTTTACCAAAACAGGAAAATGCACATAGGTTCTTGCATATTCATAAAAACGTATCCGGAGTTATGGCTAATATTAACAAAGTAGTTGCAGAGTATGGTTTGAATATCGTAGGTCAATATTTATCTACAGATTCAAAAGTAGGTTATGTAATTACAGATGTTGATAAAGATTACAATCAAGATGTAATTCAAGAACTTAAAAATGTAACTGGTACCATTCGCTTTAGGATATTATACTAGTACAAAATAATTCATAGTTAAATATAAAAACCTCGTTGATAATGAAATCAACGAGGTTTTTTAATCACAAAAAATATATAAAAAAGTCTGGTTAACTAATTCGAATTATTTTAATGTATCTATGTTACTTTGAATTGACCAAGCAAAATCTAACATTAATCTCTTTTGGAAAATAGAATCTCTATAACTTAAATACGTATCACCAACATAAGGAGGTGAAGAAACTTTTGAATTTACACTTACAGCTGTGTTTACAGCAGCTGACATATGACAACTCATACAGTTTGACATTGTTCCTAAGTTTGTACTTACTTTAGATCCGTTGTTATAAATATAACTTGTTTTAGCATCAAATACATCAGTACCAAAACCAGATTCTAAATAAGGATTAAATCCAATAACTAATTCTCCTTCGTTTACACCTCCAACGTATGGCTGAGCTGGAATAATCATAGAATAAGCAATGTCCATTGCATAATGTCTAGCTTGTTTAGATAAACCAATTCCGCTTCTTGCAGAAGCAATATCATCAGAACTTGGGATAGACGGAGTATCAGGGTTTGGAGACCACCAAAATGTTTGCCATACCCAACGCTTAATTTCTTTAGTTCCTACATGCATTCCTACTAGAATAGCAGTATCTCCTTCTGAAGTTTTTAGGTGTTTAAGTTGATTATCATATTCTGCTTGAGTAATACTTTTGTTCTTTAAATCAGACTTTAAACCTGAAATAATCTCTTGGTTATACTCATCAGATTGTTGTTTTGATATGCTGAAATTAATGAAATCATCTACGAAATATGTATTTTCTGTTGTTATTTTACTACAGTCATAATCAATTCTTCCATTATCATTATTTCCTTTGTTTTTAGTATCAACATGAATACAAGAAACCCAATCTTTTTCAGGATATCCTTGATCCTGATATTGTGGTCCGTGCCATGCAGACATTGTGAAAATACCATTTTCATTCAATGAATTTTGAGTAATGATTTTATATACTGGCTTAACAGTAATTGCATCATGTGGAAATTCTGGAATCTGACTGTATTCTCCAGTTTGCATTGCTTTTAATGTAGACATGTAAAATATCTTATTATCTATCGCAAACTTTTCTGCTGATGGATTATAAGCAACTACTTCTACAATATTTGTATCATCAAAATCACTTTGCTTCGCTTTCGCATGCCCGAATTGCTTTGGTTTGTTAAATTCAATCTCTGGTGCAGCATTAGCACTAGGATTATTTAATTTATGTAAGATTTGTTTTGGGCTAGACCATGTTTGATATCTTAAAACACCTCCAGTTACTGGTGTTGTTAAATGCTTCCAAACGTTCCAACTATGTTTGTACATAGCATTAAAATCATTTGCCGCAATCCACTTGTTTATAGAGGTTGAATCTGCTGGATATCCGTAGTTTACCTTCGTGTTGTCAGCATGTTGATAATGCTTATCCTTTTTATGGTTATTACAAGAGGTAATAACCGCAGCAATTGCCAGAATAGCAATTAATCGATTAGTTTTCATGAGTTAGTTTTTAATTGGTTGGTTAAAAATATATTGAAATTTAACACTTTTTAACGTAAATAGCATAAGCGTGATGATAAAAAGTATAAAGGCTTTAAAAGTGGGTATAGGTGTTCGTTCTAAATTCAAAAAGAAACAAAATGGAGGAAGCTATTTTTTATATATTTGAGTCAAAATCATTCTTTGATGAACTACGAAAACTCGTTAGACTACGCAAAACAACTAGATAAAGAAGATTCATTAGCATATTTACGTGATGAATTTCATATTCCTAAAGATAATAACGGTAACGATTGGTTATATTTTACAGGAAACTCATTAGGATTACAACATAAACAAACTCAAAAATACATTCAACAAGAACTTGACGATTGGGCAAAGTATGGAGTGGAAGGACACTTTGAAGCTAAAAATCCTTGGATGCCATATCATGAGTTTTTAACCGATAAAATGGCCAAAATTGTAGGAGCAAAACCATTAGAAGTTGTAGTAATGAATACTCTAACTACCAATCTTCATTTGTTGATGGTTTCGTTTTACCAACCTACCCAAAAGAAATACAAAATAGTAATAGAAAGTGATGCTTTCCCTTCAGATAGATATGCAGTACAATCTCAATTAAAGTTTCATGGAATTGATCCAAACAAAGGATTGATAGAATGGAAACCAAGAGAAGGTGAAGAATTATTAAATATTAAAGATTTAGAGCAAATTGTTGAGGAAAACGGTGATGAAATTGCACTGCTATTAATTGGTGGAGTAAATTACTATACAGGACAATATTTAGATCTTAAACGAATTGCCGAAATCGGACACGCAAAAGACTGTGTTGTTGGAATTGATTTAGCTCATGGAGCGGGAAATATCAATCCAGATCTTCATGAAAGTGGAGTTGATTTTGCTGCTTGGTGTACCTATAAATATTTAAACTCTGGTCCTGGAAGTTTATCAGGTTTATTCGTACACGAAAAACATGCTCATAATAAAGATTTACCGCGTTTTGCGGGTTGGTGGAATCATAATAAAGATACTCGATTTAATATGCGTCAACCATTTGATGTTATGCCGGGAGCAGAAGGTTGGCAGTTATCGAATCCACCGATTTTATCCATGGCTGCAATTCGTTCTTCATTAGATTTATTTGATAAAGTAGGAATGGAAGCTCTGAGAAATAAGTCAGAAAGATTAACTGGATATTTCGAATATCTAATTAATGAAATTGATACGGATAGAATAAAAATTATTACACCTTCTAATCCTAAAGAAAGAGGATGTCAATTGTCTATTCAAGTTAAAAATGCAGACAAAAGTTTACACAAGAAACTTACGGAAAGTAATATCATTACTGATTGGAGAGAGCCAGATGTAATCCGTTGTGCACCTGTGCCAATGTATAATAGTTTTGAAGATGTGTTTCGAATGGTTTCAATATTAAAAACACTTCTATAAATGGGAAAACGTATTCTTTTACTAATAATTTCAACATTCACTTTAGCCAGTTTTTCTCAAAGTAAATATGAGAGAGATTTTCATGTGTTCTGGGAAATGATGAATAAAGAATATGCTTATTTTGATAAAAAAGAAACGGACTGGCAAAAGGTTAAAGAATTGTATGAACCTCGAGCGAAAAAAATTACAAAGGATTGGGAGTTTACATATCTAATAGAACTTATTAAATATGAATTATATGATTCTCATGTGGGATTAAATAGAAACGTTTCTTTTTCTTTTAGATTAATACCAAATGATACTGATGCTTGGATAGTATATAAAAAAGGGAAATATATTATTTCTGATCTTCGGTCAGGGTATCGAATTATAGATTCGGGTATTAAAATTGGAAGTAAACTTATTAGTATAAATGATAAGAAAATTGAAGATTTAGTTCAAAAAAACTTACCGGCAACAGTTAAAAGTATAAATAATGAAATAAGAAGTTATATCGCTAATTTACTTTTTGCAGGAAGACATAACGAACCGAGAAAAGTAACTTTAAGTTATAAAGGAAGTAAATCTACTTTCGAATTACAAAAAGCAACGAGAATTAAACAAAACTCAGGATTACTTTACAGTGAAGTTATTGATGGAAATATCGGATATATAAAAATCAATAATACCTTAATGGAGAGTGGTTTAATTACTAAATTTATACAAAAAGTAGATGAGTTTAGTGATACGAAATCAATTATCATTGATTTAAGAGATACACATTCGGGAGGAAATACTACAGTTGCTAAAGCAATAATGGGTAAATTTATAACTGAAACAATGCCATATCAAATCCATGAATTGGTTTATGATGAAAGGCAATATGGAATAAAGCGAAAGTATATTGAATTATTAAGTCCTTTAAGTAAACCATATACAAAACCAGTTTATGTTTTAGTGGGAAGATGGACAGGAAGCGTAGGTGAAGCAATTGCTCAAGGATTTAGCTCAATTTCATCTGCTAAGGTTGTAGGAACGGAAATGGCAAAATTATTAGGAGCAATTCGATGCGAAGTTTTACCTGAAACTAAACTAAGCATTTGTTTCCCTTTTGAAAAATTATACAGTAGTAAAGGAATTCCAAGAGAGGATTTCATTCCTGAGATTAAAACAAACACAAGTATAGAAACGTATAAAAAAGTACGAGAATTATTAAATGAATAAACAAGATAAAATAGTAATTGTAGGAGCTGGATTATGTGGAAGTTTATTGGCATTACGATTAGCTCAACGTGGGTTTCAAGTTGAAGTTTATGAAAGTCGACCAGACTTGAGAAAAGTTGATATCTCTGCAGGTCGTTCCATAAATCTTGCCTTATCAGATAGAGGTTTTAAAGCATTACGTTTAGCAGGTGTTGAAGAAAAAGCTCGTGAAATTTGTATTCCAATGTACGGTAGATTAATTCACGACATTGAAGGAAATACATTTAATTCAAATTATTCTGGTAGAGAAGGTGAGTATATTAATTCTATTTCTCGTCAAGATTTGAATTCTCTCTTATTGGATGAAGCAGAGAAACTTGAAAATGTGAAAATTCATTTCAACAGTAAATGTTTATCTATTGATATTGAAAAAACTATTGCTTATTTTAAAAGTTATGAAACTCAAGAAGAGTTTTCTGTAGATGCTGATGTTATTTTTGGTGCGGATGGAGCAGGTTCTATTCTTAGAAAAAGTTATTATTTAGAGCGTAAGTTTTTATTTAGTTATAGTCAAGAATACTTAACTCATGGATATAAGGAATTAGAAATTCCAGCTAGTGAAAATGGAAGTCATTTAATTAGTAAAGACCATTTACATATTTGGCCAAGAGGAAAGTATATGCTAATTGCTCTACCAAATTTAGATGGTAGTTTTACAGTTACTTTATTCTTAAGTTACGAGGATGGAGAGTATAACTTCGAAAACTTGACTACAGAAGAAAAAGTAACAGAGTTTTTCGAAACTCAATTCCCAGATGCTTTAGCGCTAATTCCAAATATAAAAGATGAGTTTTTTAATAATCCAACTGGTCCTTTAGGAACTGTAAAATGTTCTCCTTGGGTTTATGAAAATAAAACCTTATTAATAGGAGATGCTGCTCATGCTATTGTACCATTTTATGGACAAGGGATGAATGCTTCATTTGAAGATGTTGGTGTTTTTGATGCTATTTTAGATGAGGTTGATAGTAATTGGGAAACTGTTTTCAAAACCTACCAGAAAACTAGAAAAAAAGATACTGACGCCATTGCAGATCTTGCAATTGATAATTATTATGAAATGAGAGATCATGTGGCAAACCCATTATTCAAGCAAAAGAGAAAAATAGAAATGGATTTAGAGAAAAACTTCCCAACAGAATATTTTTCTAAGTATTCATTAGTAACTTTTAATGAGAATATTGGATATAATGAAGCTTTAAAAAGAGGTAGAGCACAAGATAAAGCTTTACTTAACTTAATTGCAGATGAAGCTGTTTCTACTTCTGAAAATATGACATTTGAAGAGTTGAAAAACATACTTGAAAAAGTTCAGGAAGAAACAAATGATATTTTAGAAGAAGATAGAGTTGCAGGGTTAAAGTAATGAACACATATATTGTTTTACTTAGAGGAGTTAATGTTTCAGGTAAGAATAAATTACCTATGAAAGATTTCAGAATAGTTTTGGAAAAATTAAACTATTCTAACGTTTCCACTTATATACAAAGTGGAAATATTCTTTTACAATCGAATGAATCCAAAGAAGAAGTTATCAATAAGATTCATAATGAAATAAAAACTGAATTTAATTTCGAAATTCCTGTTATAATTAGAACTCCTGAAGAATGGAAAAAAACTATTGATAATTATCCCTTTTCTACCGAAAATGATAAAATAGTAGCTTTTAGTTTTTTAGATTCTCATGTTTCTCAAAATGAAATCGAAGTAAAAGGAATAAATGAGGATAAATATCAAATAAGTAATGATATTGTTTATTTGTATTGTCCTTCTGGTTTTGGTAAGACCAAATTAACAAACAATACAATAGAGAAAAAATTAAAGGTTAACGCAACAACTCGTAATTTAAAAACGACACTAAAGTTGTGGGAACTTTCAAAAGAACTTAACTAATGGAGAAAAAAGTAACACCAAGAGGGGCGTATCCTCATGTAAAAGTTGTCGGCGATTTTATTTTTGTTTCAGGAACTAGCTCAAGAAGACCAGATAATACTATTGCTGGAGTTGAGTTAATTGATGAAATGAATACTAAAAAGTTGGATATTGAAATTCAAACAAGAGAGGTGTTAAAAAACATTGATCGTAATCTTCAAACTGTTGGAGCGAGTTTAAAAGATGTTGTAGATGTAACAACATTTTTGGTGAACATGAATGATTTTGCTGGATATAATAAGGCGTATGGTGAGTTTTTTGAAAAAGAAACCGGACCAACAAGAACAACAGTGGCCGTTCATCAATTACCACATCCTGATTTGGTTGTTGAGATCAAAGTTACTGCCTATAAAAAACAAGAATAGAGAAGTAAGATTCAAGAGACAAGACAAAGGTGTCTTTGTTCTTTTCTCTAGGTTCTCATATCTACAAATGAAATGAACATTAAAAACTACATCAACGGAGAATTCGTAAACCCAATTAAAAATCAATGGATTGATAATTATAATCCATCGATTGGTGAGGTATATGGAAAAATTCCGAATTCTACAGAAGAAGATATTGAAAAAGCATATCAAGCGGCAAATGAAGCTTTTCCAAATTGGTCAAAAACAACATTAGATGAAAGGAGTAATATTTTATCTAAGATTGCCCAATTGATTAAAGAGAAACTAGAAGTTTTAGCCGAAGCAGAATCAAAAGATAACGGAAAGCCATTATCATTAGCAAAAGCTGTTGATATTCCAAGAGCTTCTTCAAACTTTCAATTCTTTGCAAATGCTATCACGCAATTTGCCTCTGAAGCACATGAAAGTGTTGGTTTTAATGCTATAAATTTAACTTTACGTCAGCCCATTGGAGTTGTAGGATGTATTTCTCCATGGAATTTACCGTTATACTTATTTACTTGGAAAATTGCTCCAGCCATAGCTGCAGGTAATTGTGTTGTAGCAAAACCTAGTGAAGTTACTCCAATGACTGCATTTTTACTTGGAGAAATTTGTAATGAAGCGGGTTTACCTAAAGGTGTTTTAAACATTGTTCATGGGTTAGGAAATTCAGCGGGCCAAGCTATTATAGCTCATCCAAAAATTAAAGCAATTTCATTTACAGGAGGAACTAATACAGGAGCTCATATTGCAAGAACAGCAGCTCCGATGTTTAAGAAATTATCTTTAGAGCTTGGAGGTAAAAATCCTAATATAATTTTTGCAGATTGTGATTATGACAAAATGCTATCCACTACTATAAAATCGTCTTTTGCCAATCAAGGTCAAATATGTCTTTGTGGAAGCAGGATTTTTGTAGAAGAGTCTATATATGGGAAATTCAAAGAGGATTTTGTCAAAAAAGTAAGTGAATTAAAAGTTGGCATTCCTTTTGATTCAGAAACGAATGTTGGAGCATTAGTTTCTAAACAACATCTTGAAAAAGTAAAATCATATATTGATATTGCAGAGCAGGAGGGTGGTGAGATTTTATTTGGTGGAGAAAGAGTTAGTGTAAACGGAGCAGAGAATGGATATTATTTACAACCAACGATTATTGAAGTTGATAGTAATAAGTGTAAATTAAACCAAGAAGAAATCTTTGGACCAGTAGTAACAATAATGTCTTTCAAAACTCAAGAGGAAGCACTAACTTTGGCCAATGATGTTTCTTATGGGTTATCAGCCACCTTATGGACAAATAACTTAAATAGAACCATGCAAATGAGCCAAGAATTACAAGCAGGAATAGTTTGGGTAAACACCTGGTTAATGCGAGATTTAAGAACTCCATTTGGAGGAACAAAAGCAAGCGGTGTCGGTAGAGAAGGAGGTTTCGAAGCTTTACGTTTTTTTACAGAACCTAAAAATATATGTATACAATATAAATAGTTGAATTTATGAAAATTAGATTATCAGTACTACTGTTGTTTTTGTCAATCGTTAGTTTTGGTCAGAAGAAAGATATCCAAGTACATAATACAGAAAAATATTTCATAGAATACCCAAAGAGTTGGTCATTTGAATTATCTGAAAATCCAAGTGTAGAATTTATTCTTAAAACCAAAGAACAAAAAACAGATCCGTTTAGAGAAAATATTACACTTGTTATTCAGGATCTTAAGGAGAAAGATATGTCTCTTGAAGAGTATATTGAGTTGACAGAATCACAACTAAGAAATATGATGAAAGGGTCAATAGTTTCTGAAAATATGTACGACAAGATTAAGAAAAGACATGTACTTGTATATTCAGTAAATGTGTCATCAGCTTATTTGAAAGTTAAGCAGCATTTCTATAAAAAAGGAAATCAAATCTATATATTAACTTTTACCGCTTTAAAAAAATCTTTTGAGGATTATAAAAGAGCAGCAGACACCGTTTTAAATAGTTTTGTGTTTAAACCAAATAAATAATGAATTTAGATCTAGAAAATAAAAATGCATTGGTTTGTGGAAGTACTCAAGGAATTGGAAAAGCCACTGCTATTGGTTTAGCTGAAGAAGGCGTAAATGTTACTTTGGTAGCAAGAAATGAGGAAAAGTTAAAGGCAGTTCTAAGTGAATTACCCAATAATAACCAAAACCATAGTTATATAGTTGCTGATTTTACAAATCCAGAAGATTTGAAAAATAAAATTGAAGCATCTAAAAATAACTATCATATTCTTATTAACAATACTGGTGGGCCGGCAGGAGGTCCAGTTTTTAATGCGGAATTAAGCGAGTTCGAACGTGCTTTTACTATGCATTTAAAATGTAATCATGTGTTAACTCAAGCCGTTGTTCCTTTTATGAAAGAACAAGGTTACGGAAGAGTAATAAATGTAATTTCGACATCCGTGAAACAACCCTTAGATGGACTAGGTGTATCGAATACAATTAGAGGTGCAGTTGCGAATTGGTCTAAAACAATGGCAAATGAATTAGGTCAGTTTGGAATTACAGTGAACAATGTGTTGCCTGGCGCTACTTCTACAGAAAGATTAAATGAAATTATAAATAATAAAGCTAACAAAACAGGTAAGTCTGTAGACGAAGTAATTAATACAATGAAAAATGCTGCTCCAGCAAAGAGATTTGCAAAGCCAGAAGAGGTTGCTAATGCAGTTGTGTTTTTAGCAAGTGAAAGAGCAAGTTTTATAAACGGGATTAATGTTCCTGTTGATGGAGGTAGAACAAAGTCTTTATAAGACTAGACTTATAAAAAATTAAAAACACCAGAGTAGAAAATTTAAATTTTACTCTGGTGTTTTTGGTTAAAGGTAAGTAGTGGAATACCTTAGTTATTTTCACACCAAACAACTAAATAAGGACTAGATGGTAAGTCATCCCAGTCTTTACCTTCATTGTTAATAGATATTTTGAATGCTGTATATTCCTTAATAATAACTCCTTGTTGGTTAAATTGTTCTTTAGATATAGTTGCTGTGCTTCCATCTCCGTAAAATATTTTCAATCCTTTGTAAAAGTCAATATTATCAATTCCTCCATTTATCGCCTCTATTTCTGTTCTTACGGTAATTTCTGTAGCGGTTTCAGAAATTCTACATACTCTTGATCTCAATCCTGGTTTTGAAGAACCAGTTCCATCGGGTACAGAGCTTAGACATTCTGTATTATATTCAACCCAATTTTTGCAGCTGTCATCGGTATTTCCATCCCCAGATCCATCTCCCGTTACAAAGGCCTTATTATTTGCAGAATTCCAAGAAACGGCATCACCGTTTTTCACTTCTTTGTCTGTAAACACTCTCTTAAATCCATCTTTCGTGAAACCTGAAAATTGTAATATTCCTCCTTTATCAACAGTTACATCAACACTTTTCGTTTCACCAGATTTTATACCCGTGAGAAAAGCTAAATCAGACCCTCCTATATCATTTCCATCTTGATCGTAAACTAAAACTGATGAGGTAGACTCAGAGTCATTTGCAGAATTTGGACTAAAAGTATAAGTAAAATTAAAAGTAACAGAATTAGAGTCTTCACTAGAACATGAAACTAGAACTGTTAGGACTGTAAATAAGAAAAGTTTTAAGTACTTCATATGATGTAGTTTTATGACAGAAACAAAGCTCAGGAACAAAAAAGCCAAATCAAATACCTAAGAATGGGTAATTCTTGTAAAGTCAAGATTCTTATGTGAATAACTAGAATTTTTAAATTTATTTAAGTTTACAATGGCTATTTCTTTTCACTTTACTTAAATTTATAACTCATTAAAACTTACATATGAATCTAGTTCAACCTTTAAATTTTAAAAAATGGATTGACGAACATCGTCATTTATTGAAGCCACCAGTAGGAAATAAACAAGTTTGGGATAATGGTGAATATATAGTGATGGTTGTTGGTGGACCGAATAGTAGAAAGGATTATCATTATAATGAAACTCCGGAGTTTTTCTATCAAGTAGAAGGCGATATGGTTTTAAAAATTATAGATGATAAAGGAGAAATGGTAGATGTAGAGATAAATGAAGGAGATATTTATTTGTTGCCAGCTAAGGTTCCACACTCTCCACAAAGAAAAGAGAATACGGTTGGTTTAGTTATTGAATATCCACGTTCCGAAGGAATGTTAGATGCATTGGAGTGGTATTGTGAAAATTGTGGAACTCCATTGTATAGAGAAGAGTTTGCTTTGGACGATATTGAAACTGATATGCCGAAAATTTTCGATAAATACTATTCAGACAAGGAGAAATGTACTTGCTCGAATTGCGGAACCGTAATGGATGCTCCTAAGAAAATAAAGTAATGATTGAAGAAGCTAAATTAAGTTTTGATAAGCAAGGATTTATGAAAACTTTAGGTGCTGAAATCATTCACATAGAATCAGGCTTGCTTAAAATTCGTTGTGAAAAGCATTCTGGATTAACCCAACAAAATGGCTTTTTTCATGCTGGTGTTTTAACAAGTATAATGGATGTTGCATGTGGATATGCAGCATTAACTACAATGCCTAAAGATTCTGATGTGTTATCAGTGGAATTTAAAACAAATTTAATGCGTCCAGCAATTTCGGATGTTATTATTGCAACCGGAACGGTAATAAAATCCGGTAAGACTTTAGTTTTTTGCGAAGCTAAAGTTACTGATGAAAAAGAAGAAACTATTTTTGCTACGTTACAAGGAACTATGATTTGCTTAAAAACTAAAAATTAATGAAACGTAAACTACGTATAAACGGACATTCACATTTACTTCCGTATCCAGAACAAATTCCTCAATTCATGAAAGATAAAGGGATTTTTTGGGTGGATAAAGACAAAAAATTTATGCTCCAAAAAAACTGGAAAAGGCCAGTTACGGATTCAAGTTTCTTTTTGAATGAGAAATTGGAATGGATGGATCATTTTGAAATAGATCATGCGGTTGTTTTGAATTTATCTCAACTTTATGGAAATGGATTACGTTTAGAAGAAATGAAACAAGCTTTGCGTTTTCAGAATGATTTTAATGCTAGGATTCAAGAAGATCACCCAAGTAAATTTACATGTGGTTTTGTGGTACATCCAGGTTTCGTTCGTGGTGCATGCTGGGAAATAGAGCGTTGTGTAGAGCAATTAGGAATGAATTTATTATGTCTTCCTACACATTATATGGATACAATTGGAACGTGGCGTTGTATTTTTGATGAAGAAAATGAACCAATTTTTGAACTTGCAGATAAGTATAATTTAGCAGTAGAGGTACATCCATATGATGGTGAAAAGTTTATTAAGCTTGAGAATACAAGTTGGAGATTCCATTTGATATGGATGTTGGCGCAATGTGCAGATGCATATCATTTTTTAACCTTAAACGGATATTATGAGAAGTATCCGAATATGAGAATATGTTTTGCTCATGGCGGACAATTAGCTCAAATGAATTTAGGAAGACGAATTCAAGGATTCGATGGAAGACCAGATTTATTTGAAGATAAAATTCACCCAAGAAAAGCAGTAGGACATAAGAATATATTTTTCGATACTCTCGTTCATGATACAGGTTCATTAGAGTTATTAATAAAAAATCAAGGTACAGATCAAATTCTAATTGGTTTGGATGATCCATATCCATTAGGTGAAATGGAAAGCGATAAACAATCTTCGTATCCAGGAAAAATATTGGATTTAGCAATTAATAGAGAAATTATTACTGATCAACAGAAAGATCAAATGTGGGAAGATAATGTACTGCAATGGCTTTTTGGAAATGATAATAAGAAGAAGGAGGAATTAGTTAACAAGATATTGACTTAATGAACCAACTCACGCAATTTCATAACCTGTCTCATATATTCATTTCTTTTATAGGAGCAATGTTGTTATTTGCGATCTATTACAACATTCAAAAACGATTTAAAACTGTTTTAGAGGAAGGTGTTGTATTTAAAAGAGTGGACAAAGGATTACTGTATTTGGCATTTGGAATGTTAGTTTGGGTGCTCTCTGGAATTATAGCCTACACCGTAAATCATTTCCAAGTTGAAAAAACATTATGGTACCAAGTAACTATTAATTTGGTATCTACTTTAAACAATCTTTTTTGGTTACTAGCTTTATATTACGTTAACGAAGCTCCCAAGTTTATATATCGAAATGAGAAAAATGTTCGCCTCATAAGCGGTGTTATTATTTTAACAGCAGTACTTACCATTGCAGCTACGTTTTTAGTTGGAGATAAAACCGTAAATGGAATTAAATTAATAGCTATTCCTGACGTACTTCTAACAACATTTTTATGTTTGTTAATGGGAGTATCTTTCTTTAAAACATTCATGCAACGAGGACTGAAATTAGTAGCTTTTATTGCAGTCAGTGCTATTTTCTTATTGTTTATTTCACAACTATCTGATTTATTTATCTATATGGGAACAGATTTTATAAATCAATTGGTACGAATAGTTGCTAAAACCTCTTTAGTTTCAGTATTTCTTGTTTTAGCGACAAGTTGGGTTATTCAATTAGCGAACACGCCTAAACCAAATGAAATGAAAATCCACTTTTTGGATTGGTCTCTTTTAAAATTGACAATTCCATCAAAAGGAATTTATAATGAGAAAATAGATTTTGGATCAAAAACAACTCAATACAAGAATTTACTTTTGTTTGCCATAAGAAGAAAATTTAAAGATGCCTTAGAACAAAGTATCATTGTCAATTCTGGAGGAGAAATAAAAAGTCAGACTTATCTTACAAGGATTATAGATAATATTAATTCAATTTTAGAGTTAGAAGATGAAAATAAACTGGAGAGGAAGGATCTGATAACTTTTATTGGAGAAAGTAAATATCGATTACGAATATTACCAGAACATATTAGTATTGATGAAGCATTATTGGCGGAATTCAAGAGAGATTTCTGAAAAAACAAACTCACAAAAACTCACAAACCTTATTTTTTATTACAAATTACTACAAGTGTTCAAATAGTTTTAGTTGAAAATTAGATTCGCTGAAACTTTT
Source organism: Tenacibaculum sp. 190524A05c (assembly GCF_964036595.1). Taxonomy (NCBI): domain Bacteria; kingdom Pseudomonadati; phylum Bacteroidota; class Flavobacteriia; order Flavobacteriales; family Flavobacteriaceae; genus Tenacibaculum; species Tenacibaculum platacis. The sequence goes on from NZ_OZ038523.1 coordinate 4,052,444, forward strand.
TGAATTATGAAAACATTTTCAGCAACCACCGATGTGTTCGGTCACCCAAGAGGATTATTATATTTATTTTTTGCAGAATTATGGGAACGGTTTTCCTTTTACGGAATGCGAGCTTTATTGGTTTTATACATGACCAAGCAATTACTGTTTTCAGATGAAATGTCCTTTGGAATTTATGCAGCATACATGTCTTTGGTTTATGTAACTCCTCTTTTAGGAGGTATGTTAGGCGATAAAATTCTTGGATTTAGAAAGGCAATTGTATTAGGTGGCGTATTAATGGCTTTAGGTCACTTTTTCTTGACGTTTGAACATCTTGTATTCTTTTATAGTTCATTGGGCTTTATAATTATTGGAAATGGCTTTTTTAAGCCAAATATATCTTCTTTAGTAGGAAAACTATATAGTGAAGGAGACCATAGAAGAGATTCTGGATTTACTATTTTCTATATGGGGATTAATATCGGTGGAGCAATAGCACCATTATTGTGTGCATGGTTAGCGGAAGTATATGGTTGGCATTATGGATTTGTTTTAGCGGGTGTAGGAATGTTATTGGGGTTGTTAGTTTTTAAAAACGGATTACAAAAAGATGTATTTGAAGAACACGGATCTGTTCCTGACGAAATTAGATTCAGACAAAAAAAATGGGGAATCACAAACGGAAACCTAATTGTTATTGCAGCGTTCTTAGCTGTTCCAGTTTTTGCACTTATTGTTCGTTTTCATCAGTTTGAACATTATTTAGTTTGGGTTATTACTTCTTTTTTAACAATTTACCTCGTTTATATTTTTAACCAGATCAAAAAAGAAGAACGACAAAGGTTAGTGGTAGCGATTTATTTCACGGCATTGTACACATTGTTTTCAGCAATTTTTGAACAAGCTGGAAGTTCATTAACATTGTTCGCTGATAGGAGTGTGAATCTAATTGGATTAAATGCTGCTCAAACCAATAGTATTAATTCTGGGTTTATCATTTTGCTGGCTATTCCATTTTCAATGCTATGGACATTTTTAAGCAAGGTAAACAGAAATCCAAATTCAGTTATAAAATTTGGGTTAGGAATTTTCTTTTTAGGATTAGGATTCGTCATTTTTGGATTATCCGCTCAACATACTGATGAGTTTGCTAAGACTCCAATGTTTTATTTAATATTTGGAACATTCATATACACAATAGGCGAACTTTTCTTATCGCCTATTGGCTTATCTAAAATGACAGAATTATCACCAGAGAAGTATATTGCCTTTATTATGGGGGTGTGGTTTTGTGCTAACTTTTACGGACATTTTTTTGCAGGTAAGATTGCGAAATTCACATCAGTTTCAACAAAAGGATTAGGTGCTTTTTCGGAAGGCTTCTTTGGAGAAATTACCAGTATAATTTCAGGGTTATCAGCTGAAAATGTTATTAAGAGTGGAGAGCAATTACAACAATTGTATTCCTATGTTTCTGTATATGCAAATTTTGGTGTAATGACAGCAACTATTGGAATATTGGTAATTGTGTTTTCAAATCCTATAAAACGATTAATGAACGGAGTGAAGTAAGTTAAAAATATATATAAAACAAAAAAGCCTCAATCACTTGAGGCTTTTTTTATGTTAGTCTGTTCTATTATTTGAAAGTAGAACTTGCATTAATTGCAACTTCACTCCAAGTTTTAGAAACGCCGTCTTCTCCTGTATGTAAATCTTTACAAACTTTATTTAAAGATTCTATTGCACTTTTAGCATTCCATTTCTCGATATCCATAGTAGAACTCATGGTAAAAGTTTTACCGTCAATTGAATATTTAAATGGAAGTTTTTCTGTAACACCATTCATTGTAAAGTCAGCAATACCAGTACTGTCAGTTTCGATGTTTAATTTACCTGTAAGTGAAACTGTATTTTCCATTACACTAAAGAAGAACTTTCTAATTTTTAAATTTCTTCCGTTATCTTTAGTTTCTAAACTACTAATTGGAATATTAAATTCAGCACCATTCATTGCTTCTTTAACACTATTTCCTTCACCACCTTTAGTAATTTCAATCTTTTTAAAAGTACCATTTACAGGAACTTTCGCAGTTGTTTTATAGGCTGTAAAATTAATGCTGTTATCTGCATTTTTTAAAGAGTAAGGTGCAGTTGGTTCTGTTTTTACTACTTCTTTAGTTTCTTCTTTTGGAGTATCTTTTTTCTCTTCTGTTTTACAAGAAGTAAGTAGAGTACTACTAAATATAAAAGCTAATAAAATCGTTAAAAATTTGTTCATTATAATTGATTTAAAGATTGATCAGAAATTTACTACAGATTACCATTCGAAGTAATCTTTTTTTATAATTATACTTTATTTTAATATTGAATTTACCAATTCAATGTAGTTTTTCTTTGCTTCTTCTTCATTCATACCTTTCAATTGTGCCCAAGCATTAAATTTAAAAGCATTTTTTAAATCATCTTCACTCATGTTGAAAGAGAAATTATCTCCTCTAGTAGCTTGCTTATAATACGCGTAAAGCCTTAACAAAACATCAGGAGCTAACTTTTGTTTTGTTGAAGATGCTTTTTGTATCGCCTCATTAAATTGTATGTCTAAATTAGAAACCATTCCTACATTAAGTAATGTATATACAAATATACAAAGGGAGCAAGGAAAAACAAGCTATCTAAACGATCTAAAAGTCCACCATGGCCTGGCATAATGGTTCCACTGTCTTTTACATTTGCTTGTCGTTTAAACTTACTTTCCACTAAATCTCCATAAGTTCCAAGAACAGAAGTAATAATTGCAATTATTAGCCAGTTTTGAATGGTTAAAATCTCTGAATATCGACCGATTAAAAATCCAGCAAAAACAGAAAACAAAAAACCACCGATAAATCCTTCGATTGTTTTCTTTGGAGATATACGTTCAAATAATTTAGTTCTTCCAAAGTTCTTACCGACTATATAAGCGAAGCTATCATTAGTCCAAATAATTAAAATAACACAAATAATTATTTTAGGTTGATAATCGCCATTTAAAAATGGTAAAAACGCAAGAAAAAGGAATGGTAGAACTAAGTAACTGATTGTGGTGAAAGATTTCAATAAGTGATTTCTTTCATAATAATTTTTCTTGTATAAATCAATTATTAAGTAAACTGAATGTACTAGGCAAAAGAGCAATAAGTATATAATTTTATCACTATCTAAAATTTTTAAATAATTCAACACTATTAAACCAACCATAGAAACAACCGGTAAAATTGCATTTTGAATTTTTATAATTTTAGAAAACTCCCATAAACAGACTGCTCCGAAGAATGTAATCAGTCCGATATAAGTATCTTGTGAATAAACAATTGCTGATATAAAAACTATTGCATAAACTATTGCTGAAATAATTCTAGTTGAAAAATTGTTCATGTTTATAAATCTTCAAATAGTAACAAGTATAAGTTTTTTGAATTACTATTACCATAATTCAAAAAGTCATCTGCTACGTTATCTGTTATAGAATAGTTCTTAACCGAACTAATGTTAGTTGGAATATTTCCTCTGAAGTTTGTTTTGATACCAGTAAGACCTTCGCTTATATTTTTTACAAGCTGACTTGTGGTAGCGTAAACAATAAAATTGTCAGATAAAGAAGCCAGTTTATGACTTCCGATTTGATTTGAAGAGAATAATATTTCCCCAGAGTTTGCGATTAAATGTTCGCAAGAAACAAAAATTGGATTATTATTTTTTAATGTTTTATCTATTGAAATATCAATTTTCTTAGTAAGTTTCAATAAATCCACATCGTTGCACGACAAAGTATCCCATTTATTTTCCTTAGAAATACTTTGAAGATTATGTATTACTTCTTCTATTTTGGTGCAATAAAGGAATTTACCTCCTTTATTTATAAAATGATGCACAAAAGAATCATCCAAGGATAATTTTACCGGTTGTTTCTTGATATAATTATCCTTACCTGATTCTTTATATGAGCTAAATAACTTTCTTAAAAAATTCATTAAAAGCTATAAAAGGTCTTCGTTTTTACTTGTATCTTCCGGATTAGGAAGTGTGTTTTGTTCTTCAAAAGGTCTCTTTCCAAAAATCTCTATCAAGTCATCTTTAAAGATCACCTCTTTTTCAAGAAGTTTCTGAGCTAAAACATCAAGCTTATCTCTGTGTTGATCTAAGATCTCGATTGCTCTTGCATATTGACCTTCAATGATTTTAGAAATTTCTTCATCAATAACCTTTGCTGTTTCTTCACTATATGGTTTCACGAATGAATCGTTTCCAGAAGAGTCATAATAAGTAACATTACCAACTTCTTCATTTAAACCATAAACAGTAACCATGGCACGAGCTTGTTTTGTAACCTTTTCTAGATCGCTTAAAGCTCCAGTAGAGATTTTGTTGAAAATTAACTTTTCGGCAGCTCTACCGCCCATAGTTGCACACATTTCATCCAGCATTTGTTCTGTTTGAACAATCTTTCTTTCTTCTGGTAAATACCATGCTGCACCTAATGATTGTCCTCTTGGTACAATAGTAACTTTTACTAATGGTGCCGCATATTTAAGCATCCAGCTTACAGTTGCATGTCCAGCTTCATGATAAGCAATTACTTTCTTTTCTTTAGGAGTAATTACTTTGTTTTTTTTCTCTAGTCCACCAACGATTCTATCAACAGCATCCATGAAATCTTGGTGGTGAATTGCTGATTTATTATTTCTTGCAGCGATTAAAGCAGCTTCATTACATAGGTTAGCAATATCAGCTCCAGAGAAACCAGGGGTTTGTTGTGCTAAGAATTCTAAATTCACATCATCAGCTAATTTTAATGGCTTAATATGAACTTCGAAAATTTCTCTTCTTTCGTGTAAATCTGGTAGATCAACATAAATTTGTCTATCAAATCTACCTGCACGCATTAATGCCTTATCTAAAATCTCTGCACGGTTGGTTGCAGCTAATACAATAACGTTAGATTCTGTACCGAATCCATCCATTTCAGTTAGTAACTGATTTAAAGTGTTTTCGCGCTCATCATTACCTCCTGTCATACTGTTTTTTCCACGAGCACGACCAATAGCATCAATCTCATCAATAAAAATAATCGATGGTGATTTTTGTTTTGCTTGCTTGAATAAATCTCTTACACGAGACGCACCCACACCAACAAACATTTCAACAAAGTCAGAACCGGATAAAGAGAAGAATGGTACTCCAGCTTCACCTGCAACAGCTTTAGCTAATAAAGTTTTACCTGTTCCAGGAGGTCCTACTAATAAGGCTCCTTTTGGGATTTTTCCTCCTAATTTAGTGTACTTTTCAGGATTTTTAAGGAAGTCAACAATCTCTTGTACTTCTTCTTTAGCACCTTCTAAACCGGCTACATTTTTAAATGTAGTTTTTACTTTAGTGTTTTCATCAAATAGTTTCGCACGAGATTTTCCAATATTGAAAATTTGTCCGCCACCACCAGAACCACCTCCAGCTCCCGACATTCTTCTCATAAAGAATAACCAAATAGCAATCAGTAAGATGAAAGGTAAAGCGCTAAAAATTGTATCTAATAAACTAGTTCTTTGTTTGTGTTTATAAAATAAGCTTAAACCATATTTCTGTTTAGCTTCTTTTAATTGATTCTCAAAGTTTTGTAAATCACCAACATTATATTCAAAAACATTACTCGATTTACTGAAAAGTAAATTGTCTTTTTTGTTTTTTGTATATCTATCCTTCTCTTTAAGTACATCTTTTTTGATGTAAATTTCAGCAATAGATTTGTTATAAATCATGATTTTTTCAATGTCGTTTTCAATCAACATTTCATTAAAATCATTGCTTGTAATTTCTTTAGCATTTGGGTTACCTTGATTAAAAAGTCCCATAGCTAAGAAAAACAATATCAGTGGTATATAAATCCAATAAGAATTTAGTGTAAACTTAGGGTTGTTTTTTTTCTTTTCGCTCATAAGAATTTGGAGAGTTTAAGGATTATAAGGACTACGCTGGGCTTATTTCGGTAATCTTAGCATCTCCCCAAAGACTTTCAATGTCGTAATAATCTCTAACGTGTTTTTGGAAAATATGAACAACAACATTCACATAATCCATTAAAACCCACTCAGAGTTTCCTTGACCTTCAACATTAAAAGGTTTGTCTTTTAGTTCTTTACTGACTACTTTATGAACCGAACCCGATATAGCGTTAACTTGTGTATTTGAGTTTCCTGTGCAAATTACAAAATAATCACATACGGTATTATCAATTTCCCTCAAGTCTAAAAGTTGAATATTTTCTCCTTTTACATCATCTATCCCCTTAATTATAGTAGCGATTAATTCGTCTGTACTTGCTTGTTTTTTTGTCATTAAAAATTTTTAGTTTTAGCAAAGTTATTATTTTTTTGCGAGTAATTTATGTATTATTAAAACGAGTTACAATAATAAATCTATATGCAAATAATCAAACTCAATGCCACTGATTCAACAAATTCTTTTTTAAAGGATTTGTCAGTAGATTCTAAGCTAAATGACTTTACTGTTGTAGTTGCAGAAAAGCAAACTTCTGGAAGAGGTCAAATGAATACTATTTGGGTCTCAGAACCCAGTAAAAATCTAATGTTCAGTGTATATGCACAATTTACCAATTTGAATATTCAAAATCAAACTTTTTTGAATTTTGCTGTTGCTATCTCGATGTTTGAATTATTAGATAAATTAAATGTACCTAAATTGGCAGTAAAATGGCCAAACGACATTATGTCAGAGAAAAAGAAGATTTGCGGTATTTTAATTGAAAATGTATTGAAAGGATCAAACATTAACGCTTCAATAATTGGTATTGGATTGAATGTTAATCAAAGTAGTTTTCCAGAATTTCTTCCGGATGCTTCTTCCTTAAAAATGATTTTAGGTAAAGAGTTTGATTTAGACAATGTATTAAATCAGTTTTTGGAAGCTCTTAAATTTAATTTGAACCTTCTTAAAAAAGAAAGATTTCAGGAGTTAGAAGAAAAATATTTAAATGTATTGTATAAAAAAAACATTCCAAGTATGTTTAAAGACACTAAGAATGTTTTGTTTATGGGTAAAATTATTGGTGTAAATACCAATAATGGAAAACTTCAAATTGAGTTAAGTGATGAAACAATTCAAGAGTTTGCTCTCAAAGAAGTTTCATTTGCTTAAAACTATAGTTTTTCTAAATTATCTGTCAGAGTATTGATAAAACTTGTAAGTGGTTTTTTTACCATCATCGCCATCATCGGGTTAAAACTACTTTCAAATTTTAACTGAACATTACTTTCGTTATCAGAAACTCCATTGATGTCAGCAGCTAAAGTAAATGGTAATTTACTACTTGCAGCTCCTAAAGTAACATTTGAAAATTCAGTCTTTTCTTTCATTACTAAACGGATTTCAGGCATACCTTTTAATCCGAAAATAAATGACTCACCATCAACTTCAAATTTCTCTGTGTTTTCAGGCATTAATTGCTTGAAGTTTTCAAGTTGAGTTAAAAACTCATATATCTCTTGTTGCGATTTTTTTACAGTAATACTGTTTCCTTCGATATTCATTTTGTTAAGTTTATTTGGGTCTTAAAGATTTATTGTTTCCACTCGCTTGGATTTAATCTCCAACTTTCAAGTGTTATTAATTCTTTTTCGTTAATGTAATTACTTTCTAAAGCTTGTTCCAGTAAAACTTCGTAGTTACTTAATGTTGAGAAATCAAGATTATGTTCTTCAAAAGTTTCAGTAGCTACAGAAAAACCATAAGAAAATATAGCTACCATTCCCTTTACATTAACATCAGCTTCTTTTAATGCCTTAATAGCATTTAAACTACTTTTTCCTGTGCTGATCAAGTCTTCAACTACAACCACATTTTGACCACTTTCGATAAATCCTTCAATCTGATTTTTTCTACCGTGTTTCTTAGGCTCTGGTCTAACATAAACAAAAGGTACTCCTAATTCTTGTGCTACTAAAACTCCAATTGCGATTGCACCTGTAGCAACTCCAGCGATAACATCAGGTTTTCCATATTTCTCTTCTACAAGCTTCGCAATTTTCTCTTTTAAAAAGTTACGAACTGGTGGATATGATAGTGTAACACGATTATCGCAGTAGATTGGTGATTTCCATCCAGATGCCCAAGTAAAAGGTTCATTTGGACTTAATTTAATAGCTTTAACTTGTAATAAAAGTTCAGCGGTTTTTTTTGCAGTATCTTTGTTTAAAATCATAGCGCAAATGTATAAAGTTTTTGTGAATGATAGACCTATAATATTTACTTCTTCTCCAATTAAAAATGGAGAATATCCTGTAATGGATTGCAAAGATATTATATTAAATGATGTTATTAAGCAGGTTAAGAAAGGTAAATTAAAAGGCGTGTATGTTTTTACCTCAAATCTTAAAGAATTTTGGGCTAGATTTTGTGTTGATTATCGATTAAAAAAGGCAGGGGGAGGTTTAGTCGTCAATTCTCAAAAAGAAGTATTATTTATTTTCAGAGCGAGAAAATGGGATTTGCCAAAAGGAAGAATTGAAAATAACGAAAATATACAAGAAACTGCACTCAGAGAAGTTCAGGAAGAATCTGGAATTTCAGAACTAACCATAGAAAAGTTTTTAATGAACACTTATCATTTATATCCATCTCAGGGAAAAGATAGATTAAAAATGACATATTGGTATGTAATGAATACAACTTCAAATACAATTCCTAAACCGCTGCTAGATGAAGGAATTAAAAGAGCTTCTTTTTTTGATAAAGCCACAATCCAAACTAATATTCTAAAAAGAACCTACATAAATATAAGAATGGTTTACAAGGCATATCGAGATTCAATCTTATAAAGCATCCATTTTTGCAGTTTAATATTCGTTAAACTGTCACCCTGTCATTATTTTTAATCATAATCTGTCAAAACAAATTGAAAAAAGTGTTGGCATGACCTTTGACATTTCCTTTTTGTAAAATTTTGACTAAAAAATAAAATCGATAATAAAGTTATGAGTAAAATTATAGGAATAGATTTAGGTACTACCAATTCTTGTGTTTCTGTGATGGAAGGGAACGAGCCAGTAGTAATTCCTAACTCTGAAGGAAAAAGAACTACACCTTCTGTAGTAGCTTTTGTTGAAGGAGGAGAAAGAAAAGTTGGTGATCCTGCAAAACGTCAGGCAGTAACTAACCCTACTAAGACAGTTTATTCTATTAAGCGTTTTATGGGGAATAAGTTTTCTGAATCTCAAAAGGAAGCAGAAAGAGTACCATACGATGTGGTAAAAGGAGATAATGATACACCACGTGTAAAAATTGATGATCGTTTGTATACACCGCAAGAAATTTCTGCGATGGTATTACAAAAAATGAAGAAAACTGCTGAGGATTACTTAGGACAAGATGTTGCAGAAGCAGTAATTACTGTTCCAGCATATTTTAATGATGCTCAACGTCAAGCGACTAAAGAAGCTGGAGAGATCGCAGGATTAAAAGTTCGTCGTATTATCAACGAACCAACTGCAGCTGCATTAGCTTACGGTTTAGATAAAGCTGATTCTGATAAGAAAATTGTTGTATTTGACTTTGGTGGAGGTACACATGATGTTTCTATTTTAGAATTAGGAGATGGAGTATTTGAAGTATTAGCTACTGATGGAGATACTCACTTAGGAGGAGATGATGTTGATGAGAAAATTATCAATTGGCTAGCAGAAGAGTTTAAAGCTGAGGAAAACATGGATTTACGTCAAGATCCAATGGCTTTACAACGTTTAAAAGAAGCTTCAGAAAAAGCTAAAATCGAGTTATCTAGTACAACTTCTACTGAGATTAACTTACCATATATTACTGCAACGGCTTCAGGACCTAAGCACTTAGTAAGAACATTAAGTAGAGCGAAGTTCGAGCAATTAATTGATGATTTAGTTAAAAGAACTATTGAGCCATGTCAAACTGCTTTAAGAAATGCAGATTTATCTACTTCAGATATTGATGAGGTTATTTTAGTAGGAGGATCTACTCGTATTCCAGCAATTCAGGAAGCTGTAGAGAAGTTCTTCGGGAAAGCACCAAGTAAAGGAGTAAATCCAGATGAGGTTGTTTCTTTAGGAGCAGCTATTCAAGGTGGAGTTTTAACTGGTGATGTAAAAGATGTTCTTTTATTAGATGTAACTCCATTATCATTAGGTATTGAAACAATGGGTAATGTATTCACAAAGTTAATTGATGCGAATACTACAATTCCAACGAAGAAATCTCAAGTATTCTCTACTGCAGCAGATAACCAACCATCTGTAGAAATTCACGTTTTACAAGGTGAAAGAGCAATGGCAGCAGACAATAAAACAATTGGTCGTTTCCACTTAGATGGAATTCCACCAGCACAAAGAGGTGTTCCTCAAATTGAAGTTACTTTTGATATTGATGCTAACGGAATTATTAATGTATCTGCTAAAGATAAAGGAACTAATAAAGAGCAAAACATTCGTATTGAAGCTTCTTCTGGATTAACAGATGAGGAAATCCAAAGAATGAAAGCTGATGCTGAAGCGAATGCAGATGCAGATGCTAAAGCTAAAGAAGAGATTGATAAAATCAATGGAGCTGATTCAATGATTTTCCAAACTGAAAAGCAATTGAAAGAATTTGGAGATAAATTATCAGCTGATAAGAAAGCTCCAATTGAAAGTGCTTTAGAAGAGTTAAAGAAAGCTCATGAGAGTAAAGATTTAGCTGCTATTGACGCTGCAATGGAGAAAATCAATGAAGCTTGGAAAGTTGCTTCAGAAGAAATGTATGCTGCTCAGCAACAAGCGGGAGGAGCTGCAGGAGCTCAGCCAGAAGGAAATGCTGAAACTGCTGATAGCAATGATAATGTAGAAGATGTAGATTTTGAAGAAGTGAAATAAGACTTTATTAAAATTGAATAAACAAAAAACCAGTTACACAATGTGTAGCTGGTTTTTTCATTTAGAAACAATTTTTGTTCATTCGGAAACATGTGTTGAGTTTATGTAATTGAAAAAGTATTTTCGTATGTTAGACTTATTAACAAATGCGTACGGCATATTTTAATCTTAATGACAGATATAAATAGGTACATTTTATTCATAATTCTATCAACTTTTCCATTTCTGGTTTTTTCACAGAACCCGGTGTCAATTCAATTAACGGAGAAAGATGGTCTTCCAGATATTGAATTTTATAATATTGTAGAGGATAATCAAGGGTTCATTTGGCTGGCAGCCGATAAAGGCTTGTTCAGGTATGACGGTAAGAAATTTAAAAATTATTCTCACCCCGATAAAAGAGGGTTATCTGTTTTTGGAGTAAAATTAGATAACAGAGGTAGAGTTTGGTGTAATAATATTTCTGGCCAATTTTTTTATGTCGAAAATGATTCCTTAAAATTGTTTACAGATTTAGGGCAACGAGCAAGAGGAGAATTAACGAATTTCATTTTCTATAATAATAAACTCGCTGTTTATTATTTCAGAGAAATTATTTTAATAGACTTAGACAACCCTAGTTCCATAAAAGCGATTAGCGATAATAATAAAACAATATCGACTTTCGTGCATCGAGATAGTCTTTTCTATGTTATTGAAGATAAAAAATTTAATAGTTTAGATGGAGAGTCTTTCAGCCAAATTAAAACTTTCAAAAATAAACTGCACTCCGATTTTTTTTATATTAATTGGAGGTTTATTCATTTTCAAAATAAAAAGTTCTTTTTGGGCTTAGAGCATTTAGCTTCTAAGGTAAAGAGACAAAATAATCGATTAGTTCTTGAGACGAAGGATAGTTTAAAGGAGGTTGAATTACCTAATGATCTCAAGTATACTCCATTTATAAATTACTTCAGATTTGAAGATTTACTCTGGTTAGCTACTGAAAATGGTGTTTTTTCATGTGATTATGATAATGGTAGAATAGTAGTTAAAGATCACTTTTTTAAAGGTAAAAGTATTACCAAAATAATAAAAGATAGAAATAATAATTATTGGTTTACAACCTTAAGAAATGGAATTTTCATTGTCCCGAATATTCATCTTAAAGAGTTGAAATTAGACTTTGAAGACGCAAATATTACGGCAATGAGCAAAGTTGGTGAGGATAAAATAATTTTTGGATCATCAAAAGGAAGCTTAGAAATTGTAAATATTAATACAGAAGAAAGAAAAAAACTTCCGAGATACAGGAAAAACAAGGTTTTTGCAATAACGCCTATAAATAACGATAGTATTATAGTGGGTTATCGTGGCTTTACTTCGCTAATAAATATTGATGAACTCAGTAATAAAGATATCACAAATTTTTTCTTAACTGGAATAAAAGATTTTTCATACATAGAGGATAATAAGATTTTAGTTGCATGTTATAACATGGCAGCAGAAGTAGCATTAGAATCTAAAGAATTTAAAGAAAGAAGACTTGCTTCATTTCGTTCGTATACTACTCATTTTAGTGAGGAAAATGACAGAAGGTATGTAGGCTATGTGAATGGAACAAGAGCGTATGATGCTAATTTTAATGAAATAGAAATACTACATAAAAACAAAGAAGTATTTACTATAGATACAGGAGAAACAAAGGATGGTACTATTTGGTTGTCAACTTTTAAAAATGGAATCTTAGGAATTCGAAATGATAGTGTTTATGTTAATTATACTATTGAAAATGGTTTGCTTTCAAATTTGACTAGAGAGATTAAGGGAGATGGTGATAATTTATGGATTTCAACAACAAATGGAATACAGGTTCTAAATACAAAAACGAAAAAATTTAGAAATTTAACGAGAAGAGATGGTATAAATACATATAACATTTCAGACATTATACCTTTTAAAAATAAACTTTTTTTTAGCTCGAATAAAGGAGTAATTGAAGTTGATAAGGAAAAGGTTTTTAAAGAAACAAATACATTAGAATTTGACTTTACAGATATATTAATTAATGATAAACGTCAAGAACTTAAAAAAAGTTATAGTTTAAAGTCAGATGAGAATAAAGTTCAATTCGCATTTCAAATTAATGGATTCTTATCTGAAGAAAACGTACAGTACACTTATAAATTATCGGATAAAAAGAACTCCGACAAATGGAATGCTGTTGATCAAAATATAAATCAAATTACCTTTAGTAATCTTGCTTCGGGAGTTTACGAATTTACATTAAAAGCAACAGCTATTGATAATCCTAAAAACGAATTTTCGAGAGTGATAAATTTTAGAATAGCTTTACCCATTTATAAGGAGTGGTGGTTTGTATTTTTAATTTTTTTATCAGGAGTATTAATTATATGGTATCGATTTAGCCAACGATTAAAAACTATAAAAAAAGATCAGGAAGTAGCCTTAGAAAAGGAACGATTACAAAAAGAATTAGTATCAACTAAGCTGGAAACTTTAAGATCTCAAATGAATCCGCATTTTACCTTTAATGCATTGAATTCTATTCAAAATCTAATCCTAAAAAACGATAAAAAAGAGGCTTATAATTATCTCACAAAGTTTTCAAACTTAATTCGCGATAATTTGCACTTAAGTACAAAGAGTTTTGTTGAGTTTGAAAAAGAGTTATCCTTAATATATAGATACCTAGAATTGGAAGAACTTCGTTTTAAGAGTAATTTCAGTTATGAAATTAAGGTAGATCAAGAAGTTGAAGATATTAAGATACCTACGATGATTATTCAACCCTATGTAGAGAATGCGATTAAACATGGGTTGCTTCATAAAACAAATGGTGTAAGAAAATTACGAATTGAGTTTTTTCTAGAGGAAAAAGTTTTGGTTTGTAAAATTATAGATAATGGAATTGGGATAAAAAGAGCAAAAGAAATTCAGAGGTCTAATAAAGTGAAAAGAAAATCTTTTTCGACAGAATCAATTCAAGAAAGACTCTCTTTTTTAAGGGATTATTATGAGACAGATATAGGTGTAGAATATCCGAATGTAAATGATGGAACTACCGTAATAATTAAAATTCCATTTTATTTATAGCATTACTCAGCTAAATCAGTTGGGAAGGTTTTTATAAGTAATTAGAAAGAAAATAACAGAACTGAATAATTTTATCAGTATCTCTAAGATTTAAATGAAACTAAAACTAAAAAAATATTTATACAATCAAGATGAAAACTTAAGCGGTTTAGAAAGTAAGCGAATTACTATTCTAAATTTCTGTTGTTTTCTGATGACCTTTGATATACTTTTTTTTACCATTAAAAGAGCTATTGAAAATGAATTAAACTCTCAGATTTTATTCAGCTATGTAACCTATTTAATGCTTTTTATTACAGTATACTTTCTGCAACAAAAAAAGTACTATGTTCAAGCACGGATATTATTTTTAATGTCCTTTGCGTTTGCTGTTTTTATGTTAACTCAAGTTCTTTTTATTCATGAAAACACAGAGTATAATTATTTGGGGTTACCAATATTAGCATTGTTTTTTTTCGATAGAAAATGGGTGCATTACGTTACTTTATTAATTGCAATGTTCTTGTTTTTTATTCCTTATTACATAACGGAAAATAGAAATTTAGATAACTTTATTCCAGCTGAAAAAGTTTTCCTTTTTATCATTTTGTTCCTGGTAGTAAAATTCTTTAAAGACGTGAATGAATCAAATGAGAAAAAATTGAAAAATGCATATGAAGAGTTAGAGGAAAATAAACAAAATGAGTTATCAAGTTTACGTTTTAAGCTATTAAAATCTCAGTTGAATCCACATTTTATGTTTAACTCAATAAATTCAATCCAAAATCTAGTTTTAAAAGGAAATAAACATGAAGCGTATGATTATTTAACGAAGTTTTCTTCTTTTTTAAGAGAGAATTTGAATACAAGTGAAAAGAGATTTATCACATTAAAAGAAGAGACTTTAGTTTTAGAGCAATATCTGGAATTAGAGAAACTTAGGTTCAAGGAAAACTTTGAGTATAAACTGAACACTTTTAAGAATATGGAATATATAAATATTCCTACAATGATAATTCAACCCTACGTAGAAAATGCTATAAAGCACGGTTTACTTCATAAAAAGGAAGGATTAAGAAAGTTAGAGATTAATTTTAAAATTAAAGATGAAAATTTAAAATGTGAAATTATAGACAACGGTATTGGTGTAATAAAATCAAAGGAAATAAATAAATTAAATAATCTAAAAAAGGAACAATTTGTTAATGAGATAATTCAAGAGCGAATTGCATTTCTAAGAGATTATTATACGAAAGATGTAATAGTTGAATATCCAGAGGTCGATTCTGGTACGGCTGTAATATTAAGTATACCTTATAGTATATTAAATGAAGAAGAAAATGTAACTAAGACCTTCTAATTTATCATTAAGATGAGTATCCAAAAACTTTACAGTAAAATAGTACTTATAGGAACAGAAAATTCTAATAGGCGAGAAGAAAAAAGAATACGACTACTAAACGTATTTTGTGTAACATGGATATTTTGCTTGATTATGTTCATGATTACTGATCAATTTTTTGAGAAAAGTCTCAACAAAAGTATTGGTGTTCATTTATTTTCTTTTATTTCATTGTTCTTGGTTCTGTTTTTTCAGTTCAAGAGATGGTTTATTCTAGCCAGAGTTTTATTTATTATTGCGTTAATCATTAGTATATTCTCTTTCTCGGTTTATTTAGAAATAGGACGTTTTATGGAAAATTTTTATTTCCTATGTCCTTTAATAGCCTTAATATTTATTGAAAAAAAGTGGATTGTAGTATCATTTATGATTATTTGCTGGGCATTATATTTTGTTCCGAGTAAACTTTATAACATATACCCAGAACATCCTATGAATCCTGCTTTAATATTTGCAGTTTTTCTGGGGTCATTTGTTATTTTGAATTATTCTCAAGTTTTAAATAGAAAAAATGAAGAGAAATTAGAAGAGGCATACTTAGAGCTAGAAGAGAAAAGAAAGAACGAATTCGCTCACTTACAATTAAAGTCGCTCAAGGCGCAAATGAACCCTCACTTTATGTTTAACGCCATGAATTCAATCCAAAACTTGGTTCTAAAAGGAGATAAGCATGAAGCATATAACTATCTTACAAAATTTTCATCTCTTATACGAGATAATTTAAACATGAGTGAAAAAAGTTTCGTGTCATTTGAGGATGAAATACTATTACTCAAAAAGTACTTAGAGTTAGAGAAACTTAGGTTTCGAGAAAACTTTCAATATGAAATGATTGGAATAGACTTTATTGATAGTATTAAAGTTCCTTCAATGATTATTCAACCTTTTGTTGAAAATGCAATTAAACATGGTTTATTGCATAAGAAAACTGGAATAAAAAAAGTTACTTTGAAATTTACACTACATGAGGTTTTGGAATGTACAATTATTGATAATGGTATTGGAATGAGAGCTTCAAAAGATATAAATGAATTAAATGATTTAAAAAATAATTCTCTATCAACCAAGTTAATTGAAGAGCGATTAACATTATTAAAAGATTATTATAAAACAAATATTGGTTTTAGTTATATCGATATTCCGGAAGGAACTAAAGTAATTATTAAAATACCTTATACAGCATAAAATGAGTAGTTTAAATGCGATACTAGTAGATGATGAGTTAAATGCTCGAGAAAATCTGAGATATTTATTGGATGAGTTTTGCAAACAAGTTACAATTGTGGGGGAAGCGTCAAATGTTGATGATGCGGTAAAGATAATTGAAAAAGAAAATCCTCAATTGGTTTTTTTAGATATTGAGATGCCTCAAAAAAATGGTTTTCAATTATTCAATGAACTGAAAGAAATTAATTTTCAAGTTATTTTTATAACTGCTTATGATAATTATGCAATAAAGGCATTTCAAGTTGCAGCTATAGATTATTTATTGAAACCTGTAGATATTAACTTGTTGCAAAAGGCCGTTGAAAAAGTAGAGATACAATTATCTCAAGAACAATCAAATGATAGAATAAAACTTCTCCAAGAGAATAAGAAGAAATTCAAGAAAATAGCTATCCCTTATAAAAATGACTACGCCATTTTAAATATCAATGATATCACTTGTATCCAAGCTGATCGTGTGTATTCTATAATATCTACTTCAGATAAAAAGCAATTTGTAGCCTCTAAGAAACTGAATTATTACGAGGAATTATTTAAAGAAGAAGGATTCTTTGTAAGAGTTCATAGATCTTGGGTAATAAATACAAATTATATAGATGTGTACTCTAAAAGAGAAAAACAAATTCAACTAAAAACAGGAGAGTTAATTCCTGTTAGTAAAGGATATAAACAATCTTTTGAAGAGATATTCATTTCATAAAAAACCATTTAGGAAACAAAAAATGACCATTCGGAAGTAAAAAGAGACTTTAAAGAAGTGTATAACATTCTTTTGCAGTATAAAATATATTTAATTGAATGTTATGGTTAAAAAAATACTTTTAGTAGTTGTTATGCTTCTTTGTGCTGGATTGAGTGCACAAACCAGAGTTTACAGCGGTTTCCCTGCGGGTAAAGGAATTGCAGTAATAAATGATAAGGCCTACACAATGGTTGGCTCAGAACTTAAAAGTGTATCACTTACACAGTCAAACCCTACGGAACAAGTTGTATCTAGTGGTTATAATAATAGTCCTTTTAATAATATAGCTTTTCAAGGGACAATGATATATAAAGAAGGAAGTGCTTGTGTTATACCAGGAGGAGGTGTTTCTAAATTTGCTTTTGGATATACAAATGGGGCTAAATCAATTATCAATGTTTCAGGTCTTACATCTAATGTTGTATTTAGATATAATAATAATATTCATTTTATAGCAAGAAGAGGATCTTTTTCTAATATAGAGATAAAACGATATACAGGAGGAGGTAATACTACTGTTATAGCTACTTTACCTACTGCTTGGACTAATGTTTATGATGCTGTGGTTGTTGGGGATAATTTATATTATACTTCATATTCGGAAGGAAGAATTTATAGAGTTGATTTATCTGCAAGCTCTCCGAGTGCACAAGTATTCAAATCTGGTTTGTCAGAGCCTTGGGGGATAAGACATACACAAGGGTATCTTTATTTTATTGATGCAGGTTTAAATGGAGGAATTCGAAGAATCTCTGTGAATGGAGGAAGTGTTCAAAATGTAGGAGGAACAATCCCTTACGGAAGAACCTTAGATATTATTGATCAAGATATATATGTTTTATCTCCTGCTTCTGTAGCAAATGGAGGTGGAGTTTATAAATATACTGATCCGAATATTGTTCCTGTATGTAAAGCACCAACAGCTCCTCAAGTAAGTTTTGTGGATGAAACTACGGCAGATGTAAGTTGGACTGCTCCAACGAATTCAGTAGATTCATATGAATTAACGTATGTAGAAACCGGACAACCAATTGGTAATGGTACAACTATCCAAAACATTTCAGGTACTTCAGTTCAGATTAATAATTTTGTTCCAGGAACAAGCTATGATATTTATATTAAAACAAATTGTACGGGTGCATTAACTGCAACATCAAGCAATGTAAAAGTGGTTTATGTTGCAAAATCTTGTAATAAACCAAATAATGTTAGAGGAGTATTAACTGGAGCAACAACGGCTGACATCACATGGGATCCAGTTGCGGAATTTGTTGATTCGTATGAATTGACCTATGTTGATGCTGGACAACCTATAAGTTCAGGAACAACAATTCAAAATATTTCTGGAACAACAGCTTCTTTAACAGGCTTAGTAAATGATCAAGAGTATGATGTTTATGTAAGAACAAACTGTGATAACAGATTTAGTGGTCCTTCTGACTACCAAAAAATAACTTATGGTCAAACTACTCGTGTATATGTAAATCAATTTGCTACAGGAAGTAATACAGGAGGATCATGGACTAATGCTTATACAAGTTTAGAAACAGCATTAGCAAATAATCTAAATGGTAAAACAGAGGTTTGGATAGCAAGAGGAACATATACTCCTTCATCAAATAATAGAAACACGAGATTTGAATTTAATGTTGATGGATTATTAATCTATGGTGGTTTTGCTGGAAATGAAACAAACTTAAATCAAAGAGATTATTTAAGTAATAAAACAATCTTAAGTGGGGATTTGTTGAGAAATGATGATACTAATGTTACGTTTAACAATACTACCAGAAGTGATAATAGCTTAAGAGTTATTAATGTTGCTGGAAACAATATAGTAATTGATGGAATTACAATTTCTGGTGGTTATGCAGATGCAACTTCTGGAGATGGTAGATTTGGAGCAGGATTATCTCTTAGTCCTAACATAAGTAACTTCACAATAAAAAACACAACAGTCAAAGATAATGTTGCTTATTGGGCGGCAGGATTAAATTTATCGGCAGATAGATCAGGAACAGTAAATATATCAGTAGATGCTTGTGTTTTTGATAATAATTTAAGTTCTAATTCAGCAACAGCGATGTATGTTATTCCTAGAGAAGGAACTAATACTACCAATTTTAGATTGACAAATTCATTGTTCAAAAATAATAGAACGGCAGATGATGGATCTAGAAAAGGTAAAGGAGGAATGGTTTGGGTTAGAGCATATTATACAGGAACTGTAATTTCTGCGAACATTATTAATAATACATTTGTTAATAATCTTAATGAAGGAACGGATGCAAATTCAGATTTTGCAACAGTTGCTGTAAGTAGAAGAACAGGGAGTTATGGAAATGGTTATATAGCAAACAATATTTTCTGGGGAAATAAAAACAATAATGGAAATGTAGCTTTAGCTCTTGGTAAAGGAGGAGGAACTAATATTACAAATAATTTCGCAGCCTTTAACAGTATAGATGAGGATAATTTTTCTAACGTAAGTACAAAGTCAAATACAAGTAATAGTGATCCTTTGTTTACTGATGCTGCTAATGAAGATTTTACAATACAAACTACTTCGCCAGCAAAAGATAGCGGTGCTAATAATAGAATACCTTCGGGAATATCAACTGATTTATATGGTAATCAACGTATTTTTAATGCTACTGTTGATATGGGAGCGTATGAATTTGGACCAGCGGCTCCTGTCATTAAAAAGGCCTTAAATGTAACTGCTACCAATGGTTCGGTAGCTATAAGTCCTAGTTCGGCAGATGGACTTTATGTAGATGGTACTTCTGTTGTATTGACTGCTACTCCAGATGCAGGTTATCAATTTAATGGATGGAGTGGAGATGCAACTGGGACAACAAATCCGTTAACGATTACAATGGATGCTGATAAAACAATAACGGCTGTATTTATAAAGGTTCAACGAACGTTGACTATAAATGCTACAAATGGTTCGGTAAGTACAAACCCAAATCCAACCAGCGGAACATACGATGATGGAACTTCAGTTATATTGACTGCTACACCTGCTTCAGGATATCAATTTGATGGATGGAGCGGCGATGCTACAGGAACTGCAAATCCATTAACGATTACAATGGATGCAGATAAAACAGTTACAGCTACTTTTAGCCCAATTCAACGTACATTAACGCTAAATGCTACAAACGGTTCTATAAGTACAAACCCTAACCCAGTTTCAGGAACTTATGATAACGGAACTTCAGTTCAACTGACTGCTACTCCTGATACGGGTTATCAATTCGATGGTTGGAGTGGAGATGCTACAGGAACTACAAATCCATTAACGATTACTATGGATGCTGATAAAACAGTTACAGCTACTTTTAGTCAAATTCAACGTACTTTAACAATTAACGTAACAGGTAATGGTAGTGTAACTCCTACAAGCGGTACAACTTATAATGATGGAGATATGGCGACTTTAACAGCTACTCCAGATGCGGGATGGGAATTCGTTGGATGGAGTAATGATGCTAGTGGAAGTACAAATCCATTAACAATTACCATGAATGCTGATAAGGCAGTAACAGCAACTTTTGCTAGAATTCAGCGAACATTAACAATTAATATAACCGGTAATGGTACTGTAACTCCTCCAAGTGGTTCAATTTATAATGATGGTACTGTGGCAACAGTAACTGCTACACCTGCTGCGGGATATCAATTTGATGGCTGGACTGGAGATGCTACAGGCACTACAAATCCATTAACCATTACCATGGATGCAGATAAAACAGTTACAGCTATATTTAGTCCAATTCAACGAACATTAACTATAAATGCTACAAATGGTTCAGTGAGTACAAATCCAAATCCAACTGGAGGAACTTATGATAATGGAACTTCGGTTCAATTAACAGCTACTCCAGATGCAGGGTATCAGTTTGATGGATGGAGTGGAGACGCTACAGGTACTACAAATCCATTAATTATTACTATGGATGCTGACAAAACTGTTACAGCTATGTTTAGTGCAGTTACTGCGAGTGTGGTTGATGAAGAATTTAATAAAGGAGTTAAGGTCTATCCTATTCCAGCATCAAGTGTATTAACTGTTGATGTTCTTAATAATTATGAGATTAAAAGAATTGTAATTTATAGTATTCTTGGTAAAAGAATTATAGAAACGAAAGAATCAAAAATTGATGTTTCTAATTTAGTTAACGGAGTTTACATTTTAAAAGTTACAGATTCGGAGGGAAGAGTTGCATCTAGGAGAATAATTAAGAAATAGATATGCAAAAAATAAAAAAATATCAACTCGAAATTTTGCTCTTTGTGTTGTACGGTATATTATTTTATTTAATGTTTTGCATATTTTAAATCAAAAGGTCATTTAATAACTAATTTTAAATGGCCTTTTTTATATTAGAACTAGATTTTAAAGAATTATTATTAGTAACTGTTTCATTATAATTTTAAATCAATAATATCATATTGAAGATTTTAAAAAAAAATGATATTGGAAAGTATTTCCAAAGAGCACTTTTATTTTTAATATACATCTATTCGGTAATTTCCGTTTCTGCTCAACATCCAGTTTATTATGAACTTACAGAGAAGGATGGATTACCTGATATTGAGTTTTATGATGTAGTTGAAGATAATAATGGATTTATTTGGCTAGCTGCAAATAAAGGGTTGTTCCGATACGATGGAAAAACATTTAAAAATTATACACATCCTCAAAAAAAAGGACTATCAGTTTTCAATCTTCAATTTGATAAACAAGGTCGTTTGTGGTGTAATAATATTTCAGGTCAGTATTTTTTTATTGAGAATGATATACTTCATTATTTTACAGATGTTAATGTCAAAAAGAAAGGACAACTATCTGAATTTTTCATTCATAATAATAAGTTATTTGTAAGTGGTGCAGGTATTTGTGTAACGATAGATATTCAAACAAAACAAAAAAAAAGAATAAGAGGAGGAACATCGGATAGTGCTTTTTTTAAGCATAATGATAGTGTGTTCTATGTTTTAAAAACCTCCGTTTATACTGAGTTTGACCAGTTTAAAAAGCCTGTAGATTATATTGATACCAAGGGTTCAATAGGAAACGGTTTACCCTATGTGAAAATCAGAAATCTTGGAGAAAAAAACGCCATTCTTTTGCAGGTTTATGATCCACATAAACGGGGAGTAAAGTTGTTTTTAAGAGAAAAAGGTAAAATTACCTCTTTACCGAAACAATTATTTAAGTCTCGAATTACAATTATTGATGCTTTAGTTGAAGATGATTTTATATGGATAGCCACACCAAATGGATTACACACTTATACCTATAATAATAGCACATTTGAAAACCAAAACATATTTTTTAAGGATTATTATATTACGAAAATCTTAAAGGATCAACGAAATAACTACTGGGTAACTACTTTGAAAAATGGGATTTTTATTA
Source organism: Tenacibaculum sp. 190524A05c (assembly GCF_964036595.1). Taxonomy (NCBI): domain Bacteria; kingdom Pseudomonadati; phylum Bacteroidota; class Flavobacteriia; order Flavobacteriales; family Flavobacteriaceae; genus Tenacibaculum; species Tenacibaculum platacis. Next base: position 4,075,231 of record NZ_OZ038523.1, read on the forward strand.
TTCCTAATAAGAACCTAAAATATTTTAAAGACTTTAAACATCATCATATTACAGCATTAGAAAAATTAGATAATCAACGATTAATTTTTGGAACAAATAAAGGTCTATTAGTACAAAAGAATATAATAACAGGTAAAGTAAATAAACTAAAATCATACTCCAGAGAGGGCATTAATATTATAGCTAGTAATGGGAATGGCAAGTTATTTATTAGTCATAATAACAAAGGTTATATAAAAACACAAAATAAAAGTCTTTTTGTTAATAATAGAGCTAGTAAATTTCCAGCGCCTAAAGGAGTATCCTTTATTAATCAGAATAAATTTGTGATTGGTCAGTTTGATAGATCAAGAATTTTCGATCTTAATAGTAATGAATTTACCAAAATAGAGCAGAAACGTTCTTATAGTACACATTATAATAAACAAACGGAGAAAATCTATATCGGTTATGTCGATGGACTAGAATATTATAATAATAATGGTCTAGAAGGTCGCAAAATTATGTTTGATGATAAGCCTATTTTCGCTTTAGATATTACTAATACTTCTGATAATGTAATATGGGTAGCTACTTTTTCTGATGGAATTATTGGGGTTAAAAATGGAGAAGTAATTAAAAATTACAACACAAATAACGGTTTACTTTCTAATAATACATCAATAGTAAAAGCTAATGGCACTGATTTATGGATTGCTACTGATAAAGGGATACAAAGATTGGATACTAAATCCGAAAATTTTTATAACATTACAACTAAAGATGGATTAACTACTTTCAATGTTGCTGATATTATTGTGTATGAAAATCAGGTGATTTTTGGTACTAATAATGGTTTATTCCAACTGGATATATCGAAAGGCTTTAAACCTCAGAAACTTCCAAGTTTTTATATTACTAAAGTTTTAGTAAAGGATGAGGAGGTTGAAATAAAAGATGCGTATAAATTAAATCCAGAAGAAAATAAATTACAATTTTTCTTTCATGCCAATGGATTCATGGCGGAAGAAGATTGTTACTATCAATATCGATTGCTTGGAGCATCTAATGATTGGAATTACGTTTCTAAAAACAATAATCAAATAACTTTTAATAGTTTATCTCCAGGTAAATATACTTTTCAAATTAAAAAGGTCTTACAATCTAATAATCTTGAATCTTCTATAAAGTCAGTAGAAATAACTATTCAAAAACCGTATTATTTACAGCTATGGTTTATTGTATTATCCCTTACAATTCTAGCTGTATTAGTAATTCTATTAGTAAAATATAGAATACATAAACTTAAAAAACAGCAACAAGTATTTTTAGAGAAAGAAAGATTGCAAAATCAAATGGTAGCTTCCAAGTTGAAAAGTTTACAATCCCAACTTAATCCGCATTTCATATTTAATGCAATGAATGCTATACAGGGTTTAATTATAAAAGACAATAAAAAAAGTGCCTATACTTATCTTAGTAAATTTGCATCTTTAATGCGAGATAATCTTGAAATGAGTGAAAGGAGTTTTGTTCATTTTAATGATGAAATAGCACATTTAAAAAAGTATTTAGATCTTGAAAAACTTCGTTTTGAGGATGCTTTTAATTATAAAATAGTTAATGCAGAAGACATTGATAATATAAAAATACCCTCAACTATTATTCAGCCATTTATTGAAAATGCAATTAAGCATGGATTATTACATAAAAGAACTGGTGATAAAATAGTTATAATTTCATTTGAACAAAAGAGTAACACATTAATATGTACTATTAAAGATAATGGAGTTGGAGTTGAAAAATCTAAACTGATTAATAAAAGTAATAATAGCAATTCATTTTCAACAAAAGCAATTGAGGAAAAGTTACTCCTTCTAAAAAAATATTACCAAACAGATATTGGTTTTGACTACGAAAAAGTAAACTCAGGAACTAAAGTTATACTTAGGATTCCATTTACTTATAATGATTAGTATTTATTAGGAAATAAATTCGAGTGTTAGGAAGTAAAACAAATTATAAATTAAATCAATTTACTAAGTTTCTATGATGAAAGAAATGATAACAGCTATACTTGTGGATGATGAAACATCAGCAAGAGACAATTTACGTTTTCTATTAAACTCATATTGTAATACAGTAGAAATTATTGGTGAAGCTTCTAATGTTGATGATGCTATTATAGAAATTCATAATAAGAAACCTCAGTTAGTGTTTTTGGATATTGAAATGCCAGAGAAAAATGGATTTCAACTGCTACACGCCTTTCCTGATCCTTTATTTCAAGTAATATTTGTAACTGCATATAGTCAATATGCTATAAAAGCATTTAAAATTGCGGCGATAGATTATTTACTAAAACCAGTTGAGATTGATATCCTTGTTAAATCTGTTGAAAAAGCTGTAATGCAAATTAATAAAACAATAGCCCAACAAGAACTCGAAGTACTTAGAGCTAATAAAACTGAAGTTACCAAAATTGGAGTGCCGTATCAACAAGGTTATGTAATTATAGATATTTCAGATATTGAAAGTATACAAGCAGATCGAATGTATAGTCGTATAAATACGAAAAATCAAAAAACTTATGTGTCTGCAAAAAAACTACAATATTACGAAGAGTTACTAAGTGAAAATGGTATAATTCGAGTGCATCGATCTTGGCTTATAAATTTTTCTGCAATTACCTTATATTCTAAAAAAGATAGGGTTATAGAACTAAATCATAATAATCGAGTTCCGTTGAGTAAAGGATTTAAAAGCACTTTCGAAATGAACTTTAAAATGTAATTGGTCATGGTATTCGGAAAAAAAAAAGACGCTTTGGAAGTATAAAAAGTTCTGATCAAATTCAATAGCATTCATTTGTAGTATAAATATATTTAATTGAATGTTATGGTTAAAAAAATACTTTTATTGTTAGTGGTATTTGTGATAACAACTAGCACAGCACAGGTTCCTACAAATGGGTTATTGTCCTATTATAAATTTTCTAATGGAAGCTTTACAAATGAAGTCACTAACGGGGTAAATCTTCAAACGGCTAACCTTTCTGTAACTAATCTTATTAGAGATAGATTTGGAGTTCAAATGGCTGCTTTGAATAGTAATTCGAATAATGATGGACTTAAAAGAGCTAACTTCTCTATATCAAATGCATCTACTTTGAGTTTTTGGATTAAAACTTCTGTAAATGATGCTAATAATAGACATATTATAGATAAATCAGATAAAGTTTTTCCTAACTTTAGTTCAGCTACCTCTCCAGTTGCAGGATTCAATAGTAGTGGTTTTTCAGTTGTCTTAAGAAATGGAAAAATAGGGTTAGAATATCGTTTTGCTAAATATCATTTTGCAACAAATATACAATTTGCGAAAAGAGAGAATTTTGCAAACACAATAGTTTCTGATTCGCAATGGCATCATATTGCAGTTACATTTAATTTTTCTGATTTACCTAATCAAATAAAAAGAATTGTTACAAAAATTTACATTGATGGGGTTGAAGAAGGTGTTTTGTCTACTGACGAATTTAGATATAATCCTACCTCTGTATATGGAATAGATAAAAATGTTGATGCGTTTTTATTCAGAGCTGAAAAAAATTCATTCCCAAGTGTATATAATTATTCGTCTGATTTTGATGATTTAGCAATATTTAATCGAGTTTTATCTCTTAGTGAAATTCAAAATATCTATACAGAAAATAATGATTGTTTTGTCTCTAATGATGTTGATTTTTCAATAACAAATTTTGGAAATAACTCTGTTAATGTAAACATTAATGATACAGGGGATTTTGATATAGCTTATCATAAAGAAACAGATTCATTTTCTACAGCAACAATAGTTTCTGGAGTCTCAAGCGGTGTAACTACTTTACAAAATTTAGCTAAAAACGTAAATTATAAAATCTACGTAAAGCAACAGGTATGTTCAGATCCAATGTTAGGTTGGTCTTCTCCTAAGACTACTTTATTACCAGGTCCTTTTTTCGTAAACGTTAACGCGACCGGAAATAATACAGGTTCCGATTGGGCTAATGCATTCAATAATATACAAAATGCCTTAGATGTAGCAGGTGCTAATGGAGAGATTTGGGTAGCTAAGGGCGTATATGTTCCTACAACAACATCTAGAAGTGTTTCTTTAGAATTTAGAAACTCAGGATTAAAAGTTTATGGTGGTTTTGCTGGAACTGAAACATCATTGTCAGACAGGGATATGTCATTAATTCATACTACAAATGAAACTATATTTAGTGGTGATTTAAATGGAGATGATAATGGAACAATCAATTTTACAGAGACTACACGTTCTGAGAATAGTTATCGAGTAGTCAATGTTACTAAAGATAACATTGTAATAGATGGAATTACTATTTCAGGAGGTAATGCGAATGGTTCAGGAAACGATAGATACGGATCTGCTTTAAGCGTGAATACTGGTGTAGTGAATTTTACAATAAGAAATTCACATTTTAAAGATAATACTAGTGTTTTAGGAGCTTTATATTTAAGAGCACAATCTAATAATATGTTAAATTATACTGTTGATGCTTGTATTTTTGAAAATAATTTAAGTTCAAATGTAGCAGCAGGTATTTATGTATTGCCAGAAGCAAATACCACAATGAATTTCACGTTAACGAATTCACTATTTAATAATAATCGTACTGCAAATAATGGCTCTGCTCTAGGACATGGGTTAAGTACAGTTTGGTTGCGTTCATTTAATTCTGGAAATCAAATAGATGCTACTATTGTTAATAATACTTTTGTTAATAATAGAAATGAAGGTACAGGAAATTCAGATTTTGCAACTTTTGGCATAAGTCAACAAAATGGAACCTATGGAACTGTTAATATAGCTAATAATATTTTTTGGGGTAATACAAATAATTCAGGTAATACCGCCTTAGCTTTTGGAAAAAGAACAGATAATAGTATTGCTTCTGGATTAACAGTGTTTAATAGTATTGATGAACAAGGTTTTTCTAATATTTCTTCAGGAAATTTAACAAATACATCTAATTCCGATCCATTATTTACAAATGTTACTGGCGGAGATTTTACATTACAAAGTAATTCTCCTGCAATAGATTCTGGTAGTAACACTAAAATTCCAGCTAGTATTTCAGTAGATTTATTAAATAATAATAGAATTCATAATACTAATGTGGATATTGGGGCTTATGAATTTGGAGCTTCACCTTTCATAATTCAACACACATTAACATTAAATGCTACAAATGGAACAGTAAGCACAAATCCAAATCCAACAGGAGGGACTTATGATAATGGAACTTCAGTTGTATTAACAGCTACACCAGCTTCAGGATATCAATTTGATGGATGGAGCGGCGATGCCACAGGAACTACAAATCCGTTAACAATTGTTATGAACGAGGATAAAACTATTGCACCAATGTTTAGTCTAATCCCTGTCCAATATACATTAACTATTAATGCTTCAAATGGTACAGTTAGTACAAATCCAAATGCAACAGGAGGAACTTACGATGATGGAACATCAGTTGAATTGACAGCTACTCCAGCTTCAGGATATCAATTTGACGGTTGGAGTGGAGATGCTACAGGAACTACAAATCCATTAACGATCACTATGGATGCTGACAAAACAGTTACAGCAATGTTCAGTAAAATTCAACGTAGATTAACTATTAATGCTTCAAATGGTACAGTTAGTACAAATCCAAATCCAACAGGAGGAACGTATGATGATGGGACTTCAGTTGTATTAACAGCAATACCCGCTACTTCGGGGTATCAATTTGATGGTTGGAGTGGCGATGCAACGGGCACAACAAATCCATTGACAATTGTTATGGATTCTGATAAAACAGTTACAGCAATGTTCAGTAAAATTCAACGTACATTAACAATTAATGCTACAAATGGATCAGTGAGCACAAACCCAAATCCACTAGGAGGAACTTACGATGATGGAACATCAGTTGAGTTGACAGCTACTCCAGATGCAGGATATCAATTTGATGGTTGGAGTGGAAATGCTACTGGAACAACAAATCCATTAACAATTGTTATGGATTCTGATAAAACAGTTACAGCAATGTTCAGTAAAATTCAACGTACATTAACAATTAATGCTACAAATGGATCAGTGAGCACAAACCCAAATCCAGTAGGAGGAACTTACGATGATGGAACATCAGTTGAGTTGACAGCTACTCCAGATGCAGGATATCAATTTGATGGTTGGAGTGGAAATGCTACTGGAACAACAAATCCATTGACAATTGTTATGGATTCTGATAAAACAGTTACAGCAATGTTCAGTAAAATTCAACGCACATTAACTCTAAATGCTACAAATGGAACAGTAAGCACAAATCCAAATCCAACAGGAGGAACATACGATGATGGAACATCAGTTCAATTGACAGCTACTCCAGATGCAGGATATCAATTTGATGGATGGAGTGGAGACGCTACAGGCACAACAAATCCATTAACGATTACTATGGATGCTGATAAAACCGTTACAGCAATATTCAGTAAGATCCAACGTACATTAACTATAAATGCTACTAACGGAACAGTAAACGTAACTAATCCATTTGCACTAAAAGAAGTTGGAGTTAACGGTGGAAAAGTAAATACTCAAACAGGGCAATTTGACGATGGTACAACAATTAGGTTAACAGCTGTCCCTGATTCAGGATACCAATTTGATGGATGGAGCGGAGATGCAACAGGTACTACAAATCCAATAGATATTGTAATGGATTCAGATAAAACTGTTACAGCTATGTTTAGTGCAGTTACTGCGAGCGTGGTTGATGAGGAATTTAATAAAGGAGTTAAAGCTTATCCTATTCCAGTATCAAATGTCTTAACTGTTGATGTTCTTAATAATTATGAGATTAAAAGAATTGTAATTTATAGTATTCTCGGTAAAAGAATTATAGAAACGAAAGAATCAAAAATTGATGTTTCTAATTTAGTTAACGGAGTTTACATTTTAAAAGTTACAGATTCAGAGGGAAGAGTTGCATCTAGAAGAATAATTAAGAAATAGGTATGCAAAAAATAAAAAAATATCAACTCGAAATTTTGCTCTTTGTGTTGTACGGTATATTATTTTATTTAATGTTTTGCATATTTTAAATCAAAACCTGAGGTGTTAAAGCCTCAGGTTTTTTATTTTTAGAGTATGAAGTTTTATCAAAAAGAAATAGTTCTTCCTAGATTTGAGAGAGGATATCATTTAATTACCGAGTTATTACGAAAAGAAATGCCAGAAATAACTTCAATTTCAATAGGACAATTTCAAGTATTTATTAAACATACTTCGGCAAGTTTAACTATAAATGAAAATGCAGATCCGACTGTGCGAATGGATTTTGAGACTCATATTAATAAAATGATTCCTGAAAACATGCCTTACTATAAACATGATTATGAAGGATCGGATGATATGCCAGCACATATTAAATCCTCAATGTTGGGATGTCAAGTTCTAATCCCAATAACTAAGGGTGAACTTAATTTGGGAACTTGGCAAGGTATTTACCTTGGCGAACACAGAAATTATGGGGGAAATCGAAAGGTTGTGATTACTGTATTTGGTGTATAACCTTATTTGTAGTCATTGTTTATACCAATACTAAAACCAAAACGAGTTTCACTTTCACTTCCTAATCGATGAATCGCTATTTTTCCTAATCCGATTTTACTGAACTCGTTGTACGTAATATCGTCTTCTTCAAAAAATAACTTACCGTTAAAACTTTTTTGAGGTACATATTCACTCGGATTATTATTTCCTTGATAAACGCTCAATGATAAAATTTGATCATTTTCATTTATACTACAAGAGAAACCAAAATCATCCCAAATAAGGTACTCATTGCTACTATCTATTTTTCTAGTAGGCTCTCCAAAAATGGTTAATAAATCACTATATATGCAGGGGAAGTTTAATAAGTGGTCATTAACTTTTAGGAAATCAGTTGAACAGTGAATATTAAATTCTTTCTGTTTCTTTTTCTTAAAAAACTTAAGCATAATGTTTTAAAAAAATCTTTTTTCAAAAGTAAATCTATAAAAATATATGACGTGAAAAACAGGAAAAACATGTTTTTTTTAACAGTTAAACCTACTAAAACGTTATATGTCTAAAACTAAATAAATAAACTTTACCGAATATATGTTTGAACACTTTCGTAAATTTGTGTACACAAAATTTTATGGTCTATGAATATACCTCAAACCAGCTTTCCAAGAGTAGTAATTATTGGAGGAGGTTTTGCAGGATTAGCAGCTGCGAAAGGATTAGAAAATGAAGAATTACAAGTTGTATTGTTGGATAAACACAACTATCATACTTTTCAACCCTTATTATATCAAGTGGCAACAGGTGGTCTAGAACCTGATAGTATAGCTTTTCCGTTAAGAAAAAGATTTAATGACATAGAAAACTTTTATTTCCGTTTAGCAGAGGTTACCAATATCAATGCTGAACGAAAAGAAGTAAGTACTTCCATAGGAAGTCTGAGTTATGATTATTTAATTATTGCTACAGGATCTACAACAAATTTCTTTGGAAATACGAATATCGAAAAGTACACTATGGAAATGAAGTCTATTCCGCAATCATTGAATATAAGAAGTTTAATTCTGGAAAACTTTGAAGAAGCGTTGTTGACTTCGGATTTAGAAGAGCGAAAAAAGCTAATGAATTTCGTAATTGTTGGAGGAGGACCTACTGGTGTTGAATTGGCTGGCGCTTTAGCAGAAATGAAAAAAGAAATTTTGCCTAAAGATTATCCAGATTTAGATATTCGTTTGATGAAGATCAATTTGATTCAAAGTTCAGAATCTATATTAAAAGGAATGAGTGAAAAGGCTTCTGAAAAAGCAGAAGATTTTCTAATAAAATTAGGTGTTGATGTTTGGAAGAATTTGAGGGTATTAGATTATGATGGAGAAACCGTTTCAACAAATGGAGAAGATCATTTTAAATCTTCAACGGTAATTTGGGCTGCTGGTGTAAAAGGAGAATCAATTAATGGTTTAGAAGCAGAATGTATTGTTGAAAGAGCTGCACGATATAAAGTCGATGGATACAGCAGAGTAAGTCCACATGAAAATATATTTGCTATTGGTGATGTTGCTTGTATGAATTCAGAAAAATATCCTTACGGTCATCCTATGATGGCGCAACCTGCTATTCAACAAGGAAGATTACTAGCAAAAAATATTTTGGCAGAATTGAAAGGTAAAAACATGAAGCCATTTATTTATAATGACAAAGGTTCTATGGCAACTATTGGAAGAAATAAAGCCGTAGTAGATTTGCCAAAATGGAAGTTTCAAGGAGTTTTTGCTTGGTTTGTGTGGATGTTTGTTCACTTATTTTCTCTTATTGGATTTAGAAATAAGGCTGTAGTCTTTTTGAATTGGGTATACAATTATATTCGATTCGATAGAGAAACGAGATTAATTATCAGACCATATAAAAATAAGAATGAGTATTCTTTTAAAAATGAGATATAAAAAAAGCGCCTTTTGGGCGCTTTTTAATTTGTGAATTTTCTTAAGATTATTCTCTATCTGTAGAAGTTGTTCTTACCTCATTATCTTGATCAACTATGATTTCATAGTCTGCACAAAATCCCATTTCAACTTCTTCGACGATTTCTTCATTGTTCTTTAAAACAATGGTATATGTTACTTGCCCTGGTGAATAACTTCTAAATTCAGAAGCTTTACCAGGTTCTATATTATTAATGTTTTCCGTATTTCCACCTGTGGTTTTAACTTGAACACTAACTTCCTCGCTTCCCAAGTTTGTAACTCTTGCTCTTGGGTTTTCGTTGTTACATTCTGAACAGCCTGTAAAAATAGTAGAGGACATGATAATTAATAAAAGAATGAACTTTTTAAACGATTTCATGTTTAATATTAAGGGGTTATTTCGGGCGCGAAGATAACCTTTTTAAACTAAAACGTTGTAATTAACAATACTAACGTGTTTACAATTAACAACAACCAGAATTTGGATCACAAGATGTATTTTGATTTTGTAAGTCTGAAAGACGAACTTTTAATTTAGGTTGTGGAGTTATACCACATTGATCTTCAGCTAAACATGCAGTTGCCGTATTGGTGAGTAAAAAAGATGTTCCATCAAAACCTAAACCATACTTTCCTATAGTTTCCCCTTGATATTCAACCTCAATATCAACATCTTTTAAATTTAAGGTCTTTTCAGATAATTCAATAATATGAATTAACTTTTCTGGATTTAATCTATGGTTGTAATCATTAGCATTCCATAGCTGAAAGTTTACACGTTCTTCTTTACGTAGAACTCCTCCGCAATCAATAAAATGTTTAGTTACTTTACCAACTTCTGTAACGTGAAAATGTTCTGGAACCAAATCTCCATTTGGAAGTTGAAAAGCTATTGTTTCTAATTTAGATAAATGCTGTTTTATTTCTGATAATGTCATACTGGATTAATTTAATTGTGATAAAACGTAATACATTTCTGATGCGATTTGATTACTTCGTGTTAAATAAACTTCGCTTTGGGCATCTGTATTATCTGATATTTTAGGATCTTCATAAGTTATTGGGACTCTAATTTCTGAACCCGCTACAAAAGGACAACCGCCATCAGCTTCGGAACAAGTCATAATTGCCGCGAAACTTGAATTTGGATTGAATTCATCGTCATACTTCTTAGAAAATCCAATTATAGGTAGTGAAGTTAGATCATATTTAATTGCATAAACTGGATTTGATTCTTCACTTAACTTCTGAACTTTAAAGCCTTGATTTTTTAAAGTGTCAACTATTGGTCTTGCCATTGCTGTAGCTTCTGTTCCACCAGAATAAGTGGTTATAGAATCAATATTAAAATGATTTGCAAGAGTTTGCATCCAAATCTGTCCTAGGTGACTTCTTCTTGAATTATGTGTACATATATAATTGATTCGAATAGCCTCTTTTTTGTCTCTTTTTTCTTGTAAATAGGAGATAAGAGGGTTTAATATTTCTTTTCTCTCTTCTGTAATAGGGATTTGAGAAATGTTGTCTATTGTTTGTTCTAATGTTTTGTTCATTGTAATATTACGATTAAATGTTTTAAATTTTTTTAGCAACATTTATTTTGTTCATATGAAAATATCGAAAGGAAATTTTTTAAAATCAAGTTGATTTCAGCCCATTTATCTTCATTTAAACAGTAGCATATACTTGTTCCTTCAATAGTTCCTTTAATAATTTCCATTCTCTTTAATTCTTTTAGATGTTGAGAAATCGTTGGTTGAGCCAGTCCTATTTCATTTACCAAATCACCACAAATACAGGTTTTAGCTTTTGCTAAATACTCCAGAATCGCAATACGAGCAGGATGACCAAGCACTTTAGCGATACTTGCTATTTCATTCTGCTCTTGCGTAAATATTTCAGATTTTGTTAATCCCATTAATAAATTTATATATTGCAATATTACGATTAATATTTTAAATAAACTATTCTTTTTGTTCGTTAGCTTTCTTTATAATGGCCTTCAATCGTGCTTTATGTTGCAGTTTTTCCTCTCTTAACTTATTCTTTTTTTGTTGCATAAGTCTAGAATGTTTGGCTTTATTAACAGTGTTTTTAGCTTTACCTTTTTTTGACATTGTTTTTCTAACTATTTGAAAAGCAAAAATACATCCTGTTTTTTTAGGATAGCAATTTTTTTCTAAAATCGTCTATTTTTTGTTTTGCTTCATCATGTAATTCGTTTGTATCTGAATTAAACCAAGCATGAATATCGTCAATATACGTCATGCCTAAATATTTTGAACTTTCTATAAAAGGCATTTCAAATCCTGTTCTTCTATCATTTTCTCCTGAATTGCTGATCATTGCCATTTTTTTACCTCTCATTTTTCGTCCTAAGTCTTTTTTGTAATGCAGTAGATCAGAAAGTCGATCAAAAAATACTTTTAATATTCCGCTCATTGTATACCAATATACAGGAGTAGCAAAAATTATTGTGTCGTATGTGTTTACGATTTTTTCCATTAACGGTAAGAAATCATCCTTAGCATTTTCGAAATCGTAATTGAAATGTCCAATTTTCTTATCAATCAAGTCAATAACATCAAAATCCGAATTGGAGTTTAAATAGTCGACTACTTTTTGAGTATTTCCTGCTCTTTTAGAACTTGCTTTAATTATTACAGTTGATTTCATAAGTATTTATTTACCTATAAAATTAGATGGCAATACTAAAAGATGAACAGCTATTTGATTCTAATTTTTGATAGCTAGCAAGAAAAAACCGATTGAATATATTTGGATTATAACTCGATTTGTGTACCGCCTTGAACTGAAAGGTTTTCATCTTTAATAATAAGTACTAATCGTAAAGTGTCTTCTTTAATAACTAGATCAGGAATGGCTAATTCTAATGTTCCAGAATTTTTATCAGTAAGAGAAATTACTTTTTCAGTAACGGCTATATTCGAGTTGTATAAAGTTCGATTTCGATTTTCACCTCGTTTCACTTTCGTTGTTCTATTATTAATAACAAGAATTGCCTCGAGATATTTGTCTTTTATATCGCCTTGAATTGAATAGTTGAATGAAACAGATTTGACTTCTTTTTTTACATCGGATAACATAATGCTATTTGAAGCTGTCTCTTTTAAATATCTTTTTACCTTATTATAAATAGTAACTTCATTAGAACCTACCAAATGTTCGTTTCCGTTAATTACCAATTGTGGAGTGTAAATAGAGTTACTTCTGAATTTTTGTCCATAATACCTTTGTTTATCTGTAAATCTCTTTTTCGAAAAGGGATCTTTCCATCCAATATAATTCCAATAATCCACGTGGTAAGCAATCGGAATTACAGTTTCGGTATCTAACTTTTCTTTAATTCTATATAACGCATCATCTGCAGGTGGACAACTAGAACAGCCTTGAGAAGTAAATAATTCTAAAACCACAACAGGTTTTTGTTGAGCGTTTAATGTTAAAGCGATAAAAAATAGAATGATAACTATACGATTCAAAACGATAAAAGATTTAATTTTCTAATAAGTAGTATTCCTTGTTAAAGACTTACAAAACACTGTAAATTCAGTAATATTTTTGTTACATTTATCATATTAATTGAAAATGCAGATGGATATAAATAAATATAAGGTTACCGAACCTGTTGAACTTCATAAAATTCCTACTCAAGAACCAATTGAAGATGCCGAGAAGAAATTAAAAAGGGTTAGAAAAAAAATAGCCAACTTACAAAATACCATGTATGCCGAAGGTAAATATAGCGCTTTAATTTGCTTGCAAGGTATGGATACTTCTGGTAAAGATAGTTTGATTAGAGAAGTATTCAAGCAGTTTAATGCTAGAGGAGTAGAGGTTCATAGCTTTAAAGTTCCTACCGAACTTGAACTAAAACATGACTTTCTATGGAGACATTATATTGCTTTGCCTGCAAAGGGAAAGGTTGGAGTTTTCAATAGAACACACTACGAAAATGTTTTGGTAACAAGAGTCCATCCTGAATATGTATTTTCAGAAAATATCCCAACGGTTAATAGTCTTGACGACTTGAAAGATGATTTCTACCACAGCAGAATGGAAAGAATAAATCAGTTTGAAAAACATATTTCTGATAATGGTACCATTATTTTGAAGTTCTTTTTACATCTTTCCAAAGACGAACAAAAAAATAGACTACTACGCAGATTAAATATTCCAGAAAAGAATTGGAAGTTTTCTGCTGGAGATTTAAAAGAACGAAAACTTTGGGATACCTATCAAGAGTGTTATGAAGATGCAATTAATAGAACATCTACATATTATGCTCCGTGGTTTGTTGTTCCTGCGGACGATAAACCTACAGCTCGTTTAATTGTAGCAAGTACAATTCTTGAGGAATTCAAGAAATGCGATTTTAAAGAGCCGGTTTTAGAACCAAAGTTAATGGATAAAATAGATGAGTTTAAAGCTCAGTTAAATAATGAATAAATTACCTAAATGGAGTTAAATCTTACCAAACCTCTAGTGTTTTTTGATCTGGAAACTACTGGAATAAATATTGCAACAGATCGCATCGTAGAAATTTCAATTTTAAAAGTTTTCCCTAATGGAAATAAGGAAAGCAAAACTTGGTTGGTAAATCCGGAAATTGAAATTCCTGAACATGTTGTAGCTGTTCATGGAATTACGAATGAAAAGGTAGTTAATGAACCAACTTTTAAAGAACTTGCTAGTACAATTAATGAAATGATTGCTGACGCAGATTTAGCAGGTTTCAATTCGAACAGGTTTGATATTCCTCTTTTAGCGGAAGAGCTTTTAAGAGCAGGAATTGATTTCGATATGGATAATAAAAAGGCAATTGACGTTCAGGTAATTTTCCATAAAAAAGAACAACGTACGTTAAGTGCGGGATATAAATTTTATTGTGGAAAAGATTTAGAAGATGCCCATTCTGCAGAGGCAGATACAATGGCAACATATGAAATCTTAAAGGCGCAATTAGATAAGTATGATGACATTGAAAATTCAGTTGATTCATTAAGTGAATATTCAGCTCATACAAAAAGAGCAGATTTTGCTGGCTTTATTTTATTTGATGATGAAAAGCAAGAAATTTTCTCATTTGGAAAATACAAAGGTCGCAGAGTAGTAGATGTGTTAAAGGAAAATCCGGGTTATAATTCTTGGATTCAACAAGCAGATTTTCCGTTGTACACGAAGAAAGTATTACGTTTAATAAAAGAGAGAATGTCTGGAGCGAATAAGGCTGCTGATAATATGTCGGATGAAGAAAAGCTTAAAGCTTTACAACAAAAATTTAATTTAAGATAGTATGTACGTATCGTATAGCGACTTACCAAACAGTTCAAGAGTTTGGATATATCAAGCAAATCGTGAATTTACGCAAGAAGAAATAGAAGTTATTTCAGCTAAAGCAATTTTATTCATTGATCAATGGACAAGACACGGAGATGATTTAAAAGGATCTTTTACTATAAAGTACAATCAATTTTTAGTGATTGCTTTAGATGAAAGTTTTATTGATGCTTCAGGATGTTCTATAGATGCTTCAGTACGTTTTATTCAGTCTTTAGAAAAAGAATTGTCAGTTGACTTAATGGATAAGTTAAACGTTTCCTTTAAAGACGGAGATAGAATAAATATTGTGAAGCTTTCAGATTTTCAAGAATTTGCTAAAGAAAAGAAAATAAATTCAGAAACAGTAGTTTTCAATAATATGGTGAATACCAAGGAAGATTTTGAGAAAAAATGGGAAGTTTCAGCTAAAGAAAGCTGGCATAACCGTTTTTTGGTATAACTATTGTTTTAAACATAATAATCCCTGTTATTTCAATTTAATAACTAGAGAATACATTCTCTAACATAAAAACGCGTGTAAGATTTTATGAATAAAAGAGTACCATTTTTACTGACCTTATTTTTTATTATAACAGTTAAAGCTCAACAAGTTGATCCGTTAAGAGCTAAACAATACATACTTCAAGAAGAATGGGTAGATAGTATTGTAACTAATATGACAGTTGAAGAAAAAATTGGTCAGTTATTTATGATACAGGCGTATTCCAATAAAGATGCTTCACATGAACAATTTATTACAGAAATGATTACAAAATATCATGTTGGTAATTTAATTTTTATGAAGGGAACACCTAAAAAGCAAGTTTCATTAACCAATAAGTACCAAAGTTTAACTGCTAAAGTTCCGTTATTGATTGGTTTTGATGGAGAATGGGGATTAGACATGCGACTAAAAAACACCTATCGATTCCCTTGGAATATGACCTTAGGTTCTATTCAGGATAATAAGTTATTAGAAGAGGTAGGGGAACGAATTGGAGAGCAATGTAAAAGAGTCGGAATTCATGTGAATTTTGCACCAGTTGTAGATATCAATACAAATCCTAATAACCCTATTATTGGTAATAGATCATTCGGAGAATCAAAAGAAAGTGTAGCAGAAAAGTCAATAGCTTTTACTAAAGGAATGCAATCTGCGGGAGTTTTAGCGAATGCTAAACATTTTCCAGGACACGGAGATACAGCTACAGATTCTCATTTAACGTTACCAACAATTAGTTTTTCAGAGAAAAGAATTGATTCAATAGAATTATATCCATTCAAAAAACAATTTGAGTCTGGAGTTGCTAGTGTAATGACGGCTCATTTGAGTATTCCTTCTTTAGAAATGAATCCAAATCTACCATCTTCTTTATCTGAGAATGTAGTTACAAATATTTTAAAAGGTCAACTTGGTTTTAAAGGTTTGATTTTTACGGATGGTTTAAACATGAAAGGAGCGGCAGACTATGCAACTCCTGCGGAAATTAACTTGGCTGCCTTCAAAGCTGGAAATGATATTCTTTTAATTCCGCAAGATGTTCCAAGCACTATTACTTTATTTAAGACAGCATTAGAAAAAGGTGAATTATCTGAAGAGCGTTTGGAATTTTCGGTTAAGAAGATTTTAAAGGCAAAGTATTTAGCTGGTTTGAATAATTTTCAACCAATCTCGGAAGATAATTTACTTGAAGACTTAAATACGACTAAAGATGATTTATTACATCGAGAGCTTATTAAAAATGCGATAACTGTTGTTAAAAATAACTTTAATACAGTTCCTTTTAAACATTTAGAGCAAAAGAAAATCGCATATGTTAAACTAGGAGATGATAAAGGAGATCACTTTGTAAATACATTGAAAAAATACACTCGCGTAGATGTAGTTTCTGATGAAAATCTTGGCGGATTATTGCAAAAGCTTAAAAAGTATAATTTGGTGATTATTGGTTTCCATAAATCCAATAAAAACCCTTGGAAAGGATATAAGTTTGCTAATAAAGACTTAGTGTGGTTGCAAGAAATAGCAAGAAATAATGAGGTTTTATTGGATGTTTTTGCAAGTCCGTATAGCCTGCTTCAAATTAAAACGTTTAAAAATATTGATGGTGTAGTTGTTTCTTATCAGAATAGTAAAATTTCACAAGAATTATCTGCTCAAGCATTATTTGGCGCATTTGATATAAAAGGAAAATTACCAGTTTCCATTAATGAAGATTTTGCCGCTGGTGAAGGAATAGAATTAAAATCATTAAAAAGACTTGGATACAGCATTCCTGAGGCCGTTGGTTTATCCTCTAAAAAGCTAGAAAATATAGATAGATATATTGATACTATATTAAAGCAAAAAATGGCTCCTGGAGGACAAGTTGTGGTAGCCAGACATGGTAAAATTGTGTACAATAAAAGTTTTGGTTATCAAACAGAAAATAAGCGAAGAAAAATTAAGGATTCAGATATCTATGATTTAGCATCGTTAACTAAAATTTTAGCGACACTTCCAACAGTGATGAAGTTAGAAGAGAATAAGAAACTATCCTTGTTTTCTGATTTAGATAATTTATTGCCTGCATATAAAGAAACGAATAAAGAAGCGTTGAATTTAAAGCAAATATTATCTCATTATGCTCAATTGAAAGCTTGGATTCCTTTCTATATTCAGACCTTAGATTCTGTAACGGGTAAGATTTCGAAAGATTTATATCGTAAAAAGAAATCTAGAGATTTTAATATTAGAGTAGCTAAGAATTTATACTTAAAGAGTTCGTACAAAGATTCTATTAAAACTTTTATTAAAGATTCAGATTTACGAGAAAGAGTAGGGTATAAGTATAGTGATTTAGGATATTATATCATGAAAGATATTGTTGAGAGAAAGTATAAAATGCCTTTGAATAAGATTGTACAAGATGAGTTTTATAAGCCACTTGGATTAAATAGAACATCTTATTTGCCATTGAGAAAATACAATTGGAAAGAAGTTGTACCCACTGAAAAGGATGACTATTTCAGAAATCAATTATTAAGAGGTTACGTACATGATATGGGAGCGGCCATGCAAGGTGGAGTAGGAGGACATGCGGGATTATTCGCAAACGCTAATGATGTTGCTAAAATCATGCAGATGTATTTGCAAGAAGGGTATTATGGCGGGGTTCAATATTTTCAGCCAGAAACAATTGAAAAATTTAATAAGAGATATTATTCTCATGTTCGAAATAGAAGAGGTTTAGGTTTTGATAAACCTCAAATTAACCCGAAAGAAAAACCTACTTGTGGTTGTGTTTCTGATAGAAGTTTTGGTCATAGCGGATTTACAGGAACGTATACTTGGGCAGATCCTGATTCAGGAATTGTATATGTATTCTTATCTAACAGAGTTTACCCTACAATGAAAAACAGAAAGCTTGTAAAAAGCAATGTTAGAACTAAGATTCAAAAAGCTATTCAAGATGCTATAATAAACTAATATTTCAAAATGTGAAATCGTATCAGTTATTAAAGGATTGTATTCTTAAAGAAGAAATTTTAGTTCATAAAAAAACCTTTAAAAGAGACGAATATATTAAATCATTTGGTACAACCGATAACAACATTTATTTTATTAATTCCGGAAGCGTAAAAGTCTACTTTACGCATAAGGATGAAGAGCATATTTTGTATTTCGGTTATGAAGGTTCTATAATTACGGCATTGGATAGTTTTATTTCGAATAATACCTCAAATATTGAAATTCAAACACTGAAAAAAACAGAGGTTTTCTATTTAGGAAAACAAGAGTTTGAGCAGTTTTTGAGTTCGAATATCGAGTATATGAAATTATGGAATAAGGTATTAGGAGATTTAATTTTGTATCAATTTGATAGAGAAAAAGAATTATTAATAAACTCACCTGAAGAACGATATTTAATCGCTTTAAAGCGAAATCCAGAGCTTTTTCAAAGAATTCCACACAAACACATTGCTTCTTATTTAAGAATGGCTCCTGAGACGTTAAGTCGATTGAAAAAATCATGACTTGAATCAATTTTTATTGATAAAGACTGTCGTTATTTTATCCCTATAAATTTTAGATGTATGAAAGATTTTACAATTCGATTATTATCAACTGACGATTCACTTGCTTTTTTTGAATTAATTAAAAGGAATAAAAGCAGGCTTGAAAATTTCTTTGCAGGAACAGTTAAATATACAAACTCATTAGAGGATACTATAGAATACTGTAAGGTTATTGAAGGTAGAATTTTAAGAAAAGAATATTATCCTTATTTGATTCTAGATGAGAAAGGCAGTACAATTGGATTTATTGATTTTAAGAATATAGATTGGAGCTTGCCAAAGGCTGAATTGGGTACTTTCATTGATTTGAATTATCAAGGAAGGGGAATCATAACAAAAAGTTTTAAGCTTCTTTTAGATAGTGTGATAAAGAAACACAGGTTTAAGAAACTGTTTTGTAGAATATCACCAATGAATAAAAGGAGTATTCAATTAGCGGAACGCTGTGGGTTTGAATTAGAAGGAGTTCTTAAGAAAGATTATAAAACTACATCAGGAGAACTTATAGATTTATGTTACTATGGAAGAGTTCTAGACGAATTTTAAATTAATTTTTAAAAGCGTATTCAATAATATTAGCTCCCATTTTCAAAGCTTTTACTCTAATTTCTTGTGGATTTTTATGCACTGATTGATCTTCCCAACCATCACTCAAATCACTTTCATAATCATAAAAAACGACTAACCTACCTTCATAAAATAAACCTAAACCTTGAGGAGCTTTTTTATCATGCTCGTGAATTTTAGGTAACCCATTAGGAAAAGAAAATGTCTGATTATAAATTGGATGATTTTTAGGGATTTCTTGCAGTATTAATTTTGGAAATAATTTCTTTAACTCTCTTCGTATGTATTTGTCCAGACCGTAGTTGTCTGAAATGTGCAAGAAACCACCAGATATTAAATAGTTCCTAAGATTCTCAACATCGTCATTATCGAAAAAAACGTTTCCATGTCCAGTAAGAAATAAAATAGGATAATTAAAAACATCAATACTACTTGGAGTTACTGTAGTAATGTTACTATCAATTGAAGTTTTACAATATTGATTTGTAAATTTTACTAGGTTTGGTAAAGAAGTAGGATTCGAATACCAATCACCACCGCCTTGATATTTCAAAATACCAATTTCTTGCGCATGTGATATATAACAACATATTATAAAAAGAAATGCAATTTTCTTCATTGAATTCAATTTACATGCAAGATAGGATAATATAGACATAAAAAAAAGCACCATTCCCTTCTCAATGGTGCCTCTTTGTTCGTGAAGTAAAGTAGTAAATAATAATCCCTAAAATATATTTACTGGTTTATGTAAGTTTCACTTCAAATATACGTTGGTAATCAGATACTTGACTCCTAAATCATCTAATTTGGACGATTTAGGACAACTTTTATAAAAAAAAACACTGTAATTAAACAGTGTTTGTGCTTTTCCCTCTTCATAGAGAGACGTAAAAGCTCTCTATATGCTTTAAATTTAATATTAGTAATAAATACATCACTAAAATCTAAATAATGTATTTATCATCTCTGGAAGTCCAAATATATAATGTACTAAAGAAAAAAAGTCCTAAAACGTCCATTCTGGATGTTTTAGGATAGGTTTTATGATTCAGAATTCGACTGATTTCTATTTTTCTGAATTATTATTTTTGAAAGCTAAAGGAGTCATTCCAGTGTGTTTTTTAAAAACGTCATAAAATGCAGATTTCGAGTTAAAACCAGACTCTAAGCCAATAGAGGCTATGGTGTAACCTTCATATTTATGATCGAGCAAAAATTTTTTTGCTTGCTTTACTCGCATTTCATTGATATAATCAACAAAGCTCTTTTTCGCATTTTTATTAATGGTAGCTGAAAGTGTACTGGATCCTATATTTAAATCACCTGAAAGGTTTTGTAAGGTATATTTTGGTTGCAAATATATTTTCTCGGATTTAATGAATTTGTCAATTTCTAAAAATTGAGTTTCATATTTGTTATCCTCTGTCACCGATTTAACTTCCTGGTCTGATTCGCTAATTAATTCTTCAGAAGCAGTATCAATATCTGCTCTAATGTTTTTTCGCTCTTTAAGAATTCTTAAATAACGTAATCCTTGATATCCTAAAATAAAAATGATTACTGTTGTAGATATTCTTAAAGGATAGTACGAGTAAATAAAACCGGTAAAGTTTAAACTGAATTTTATAACCAGAGCAAATATCCAAAGGACATAAACTAATAAGGTTAATCTAAAGAAATTATAGATCCACTTTAAATTGTCATATGTTAATATTCTGGTGAATAGTTTCTTCTTTCCTTTTAGAATATAATAGGAGTATACAAAAACTGAAATGGAACCTACAAAACTGATTAATTCTTCTATGGATGTATATCTTTCATATACGTAATTCAACTCATCTTTTGTTCCTCCACCAAGCGAATAGCTTAAAACAAAAGAAATTTGAGCAACACACAATACAATGAAAACTGTAATAAAGTATTTTAATAATTTTCTAGATTTCTCATAAATATCTAAGTAATTGATAAGAAATGCATAGAAAAAAGGTGCGCTTAAAAAATGCCATGGAATTTGAATGTAGTCCAACATAAATTTATGTTGAAATAGATTTCTTTCTAAAGCCCAAGATTGAAGGTTGTTTAACGAAATGGTTAAGATCATTAGGTTTAGAAAAAGCAAACTCTTATTCTTACCATATTTTGAAAAAAACATGATAAAACAAAGTGCAAATCCATGTATTGCACTTATAAGCAAGAACATATTAAAAAAGTCCGCAGTGCTCAAGGTGATTAGTAATTTAGTTGTTTAATGGTACTTAAAGTTAGTAAAATAAAAACGAAATGGAGGTAAGAAATCTGTAATTTTACTTCACTAAAACTAAGAATCTAGCACTTAAATGTAGTCAAAATTCCATTAATCGACAACAGAAATGTTAATTTTAGTGTAAGAAATTAATGCTATGTACAGCTACTAGTCCTGCTGTTTCTGTTCGTAATCGACTTTCACCCAATGAGATTGGAATATATTTTGAATTCAAAGCATCTTGTGTTTCTCGTAATGAGAAATCTCCTTCAGGACCAATAAGAATTGTAATTATATTGCTAGAGAAGTTTATGTTTTTTAACGAAGTTTTTTCACCGTCATTACAATGGGCAATGCATAATTCTTCATCTCTTTCTTTTGCAATGAAATCACTGAATTTAGTTAATTCATTAAGTTTTGGAGCCGTAAACTTTAGGGATTGTTTTACTGCAGACAGCATGATTTTTTGAAGTCTATCGTGCTTAATAACTTTACGTTCCGAATTATCACAAAGTATTGGCGTAATTTCATCTATACCAATTTCTGTAGCTTTTTCAATAAACCACTCCAGTCTGTCAATATTTTTAGTAGGAGCTATTGCAACATGTAAGTAATAACTCCATTCTTTTTCTTTGAATACGGATTTTACAATTTTAGCAACGCATTTTTTATCACTTTCTATTATGATTTCAGCATCAAACAGATAACCATTACCGTTTGTGATATGAAGAATGTCTCCTTGTCTTTTACGAAGAACTCTTACAATGTGTCGACTTTCTTCTTTATTGAAAAGAATTTCTTTGGTCGATTCGTTAATTTCAGTATTAAAAAAAAGTTGCATTATAAATCTAAACGATAAGTTCTTCTTCTTTTATGTGTTCGTGGGTTAAACTGCGACCATAATTTATGAATAGCAGTATTGTCTTCAAGTTCAGGAGTTCGAATACAATTCTCTATATTTCTTTCTCCAAAAGTTTTATGAAACTCACTGAATAAAATTGCTGTTACTCCTTTATTTTGATACTCCGGATCAACTCCAATTAAATAGAAAGTGACATCTTTTGAGTTCTTTCGTGCATTAAGTAGATGAAAAATTCCAAAAGGAAAAAGTTTACCCTTTGCTTTTTGTAGCGCTTTCGAAAAAGAAGGCATTACAATTGCAAAAGCAACTAATTTATCATCGCTATCAACCACAAACTTAATGTACTCAGGATTTATAAAACTAATATATTTCTTTTTAAAATATTGAATTTGAGCATCTGAAATAGGAACGTAGGTTGATAATTTAGAATAAGATCTGCTAAAAAGTTCGAACATTTCATCAACATAAGGCATAATGTCTTTAGTTTTAGTGAAATTAAGTTCTCGTACGCCATATCGCTTTTTTAATATCTTACTGGCTTTAACATGCCTTTCAATCTTAATGTCTTCGTATTTAAATCTATTTTCTAAATATTCTTTTTCCTTACGATATCCAAGTTGCTCTAAATGGTCTTTATAATAAGGATGATTGTACCAAGTAATCATTGTACCAAGTTCATCAAATCCTTCTATTAAAACACCTGTTTTATCTAAGTTGTTAAATCCAACAGGTCCTTCAACATATTCTAAATTATTTTCCTTAGCTATCTCTTGAACTTTATCTAAAAGGACTTTGGTAACTTCAATGTCATCAATTACATCGAACCAACCAAATCTCATTTTTTTTATGCCTTGTTGCTCAATTTCATATCTATTAATAATAGCAATTACTCGTCCTACGATTTTACCATCTCGTAGTGCAACAAAAAAGCGTGCGTCTGCATTTTCAAAAACCGGGTTTATCGTTTTGTCAAAATTATTTACTTCATCCTTAACAATAGGAGGTACCCAGTATTTATGATTTTTATATAATGAAAAAGGAAATAAAACAAACTGTTTTATTTCCTTTTTTGAATGTATTTCCTTTAGTTGAATCATACAACAAAAGTATAATTATTTAACTATTCATCATCTTTTTTCTTTTTTTCTTTCTTCTCATCTTCTTTCTCTTTTTCCTTTTTCTCTTTTTCTTCTTCTTTTTTAAGTTCTTCTTCGAGCTTCTTAATTTCTTTTTCTAATTTCTCTTGCTCTTTCTTTTTTCTCTTTTCTTCTTTTAACTTTTCTTTTTCCTGTTTTTTCTTAGCCTTTTCTTCCGCTCTTTTCTTCTTTTTCGCAGCTTTTTCTTTCTCTTTAGTTGTTTTCTTCTTGGCTTTTTTATCTTTTTTAGTAATATCGTCAAGAACAGATTTTTGCCTAGTTCTCTTTCTACCTTCTTCTTTTTTCTCTAATTCCTCTTCGGTTTTTTCTTCTTCTAACTGAGGAGCATTCTTGTCTTTTTTCTTGAATAAATTCTTGATTTTATCGATTAACCTACCAAAGAATCCTTTATTATAAGTTTGAACATCGTCGCCTTCAATTTTATTCCCAAATTCGTCTAACTCAGTATACTTGTCAATATGTTTATTGATTCTATAAGAAACTCCCACGCTTGTGTAAATTCCCGTACTGTTTTCTTGGAATGTAGCTCTTAATGATGAGTTTATTTGTAAATTTTTGTTGAATAAGTATGCAGCACCAACTCCTAAGTTACTTTGGTTTTCTTGTTTGTTAAATAAAGCTTGATGTTCTGCAAAACCCGACCATTTATCAGTAAAATTATAGGTTCCTGTAACAACGTATGAAAGTTCAGGTAAGTAACCGCCAATGTAATTATAGTGAATGTTAGTAACAACATTTAACTTATGTGAAAATTCATTTTGCAGTAAAACTCCAATTTTAGGTGTAATTCCACCTCTTTCATGAAAATCACTTAAAAACGAACCGAAATTTAATCCACCGTAAACGGCTACGTGAGGAATCCATCTAGACCAATCAAAAGAGTGTCTTTTTTTCCAGCTTCTAATTTCTTTAGAGCGATCTTGATATTTTGGTTTGTATATTAAATATTTTGCTCCTAAAGTAAATTGTCCTAATCCAAATTCTGATCTTGAAGATTCAAATACATTAACAAAAGCAAATTCATTTTGTTGCAAAGAAGTTGTTAGGTTAACTTCTAAATATTCATCTAAAAGTCCCATTCTATAATGTAATTCCAATCCAGTAGCTCTAGGATTACTGAACGTTGGGATAGCAGAAGTTCCTCTATGAAAAATACTGCTTTCAAATTGATATACACCTGTTCCTACGCTGTAAGGACTTTCAGAGAAACCAGGTTTATTGGAATTAATTACATCCGTGTATTGTGCTTGTAAAGTTGAAACCAACAACAACAATACTACACTAAAAATTTTTTTGATCATATTCAACGCAAACATTTACACGTATTACAAACATACAGTAAAATTATCAATCTAATAAGTTTACAGGATTA
This sequence comes from Tenacibaculum sp. 190524A05c, assembly GCF_964036595.1. NCBI lineage: Bacteria > Pseudomonadati > Bacteroidota > Flavobacteriia > Flavobacteriales > Flavobacteriaceae > Tenacibaculum > Tenacibaculum platacis. The sequence goes on from NZ_OZ038523.1 coordinate 4,100,381, forward strand.
TTAACGTAAGGTTTTAGATCAAATTGTTATTTTTGATAGCTTTTTTAGTATTAACAGAATGATAGAGATTCATCAAGCCGGACCAATGAACTTTTTAAGAACAATACTTATTATCCTTTTAGTGTACTATACACTTAAATTTTTAGCTAGACTTTTCGCTCCTTATTTGATGAAAAAGGCAGTACAGAAAATGCAAGAGAAAGCTGAAAAACAATATGGTAAAACAACGCAAAAGAACGACGTTAAAGTAGGAGAAACCATTATTGATAAAAAACCAAATCAATCAAATCAAGGCAATAAATCAGTAGGAGAATATATTGATTTTGAAGAATTAGACTAACTATGAAGATTAATAAATTACTACCATACGTAGGAGCAGTAGTTCTGTTTCTTGTTGCATCTTTATTATACTTTAATCCAGTTTTATCTGGTAAGCAAATTAAGCAATCAGATATTGATCAATTCAAAGGGATTTCTAAAGATTTAGTAGAGTTTAGAAAGCAAAATAATGAAGAGGCATACTGGTTAGGAAATGCTTTCAGTGGTATGCCAGGATATTTGGTTAGTGCTAATTATGAAAACGACTTTTTAAAAGAAATAGATAGAGCCTTACGTTTTTTACCAAGGCCAGCCGATTATCTTTTCTTGTACTTTTTAGGTTTTTTCTTTCTATTAATAACGCTTAAGGTTAATTGGAAGCCAGCTATTCTAGGAAGTTTGGCTTTTGGTTTTTCTACCTATTTAATCATTATAATAGGAGCAGGGCATAACGCAAAAGCACATGCAATTATTTATATGCCTGTTATAACGGCTGGTGTTTTGCAAATATTTCAAAAAAGATATTTGGTAGGATTCCTTGTAACTGCATTAGGTATGGCAATGGAAATTGGAGCAGGACATATACAAATGACATATTATTTAGGTTTTTGTTTGATTATTCTTGGTATTGTTGAATTAATAGAAGCAATTAAACAAAAGAAACTTAACGATTTTATTAAACAAGTAGCCTTGATTGCACTTGCTTTTAGTATAGGTGTTGGAGTAAACGCATCTAGATTAATGGCTACCAAAGAATATGCAGAACATAGTATTAGAGGTAAATCAGAATTAACTATAGATATTGATGGTAAGCCTAAAAGAGATAAAATAGTAGGTCTTGATTATGATTACATAACTCAGTACAGTTACGGTAAGTTGGAAACAATGAATTTACTTGTGCCAAGATTTATGGGTGGAGGTACAACCGATAAAGTGAGTCATAGTTCAAATTTCTACAGAGAAATTGAAAAAATAGCAGGGAAAAAGGCTGCAAAAGAGTATTCAAAAGAAGTCTTAACATACTGGGGAGATCAACCCATTGTTGAGGCTCCTGCCTACATTGGTGTAGTAATAATTTTTCTATTTTTCTTAGGAGTATTTTTAGTAGATAGAAGACTTAAATATTGGCTTGTTTCCGCAACGATTTTTTCAATTGTTCTAAGTTGGGGTAAAAACTTCGCTTTTGTAACAAACTTCTTTATAGATTACATTCCGCTTTATGATAAATTCAGGGCAGTTTCATCAATTCAAGTCATAGCAGAGTTATGTATACCTTTATTGGCAGTATTAGGTTTAAATGAATTTTTTAAGAATAATAAAACTAAAGAAGAAAAGCTTGAGTATGTAAAGAAAGCTTTAATGATAACAGGTGGTTTAATTATTGTTGGGTTTTTCTTAGCTCATATGACTTCAAGTTTTGAAGGAATAAGAGATGATCAATATCAGCAATATCCAGCATTATTGGATGCACTAATTAGTGATCGAAAGTCTATGTTGCTAAATGATAGTATTAGATCAATTATATTAATTTTAATTGCTGCTGGTGCCCTTTATCAATTTTTAAAAGACAAGTTTAAGAAAACATTTGTTTTCGGACTTCTACTTTCGTTAGTGGTGTTTGATCTTATTTCCGTTAATATTAATTATGTTAATACTGAGAATTTTGTAAGTTCAAGATTAATAAATAAACCTTTTTCTCCTAGTAAAGCTGATGTAGAAATATTAAAAGATAAAGGAGAGTATAGAGTGGTAAATTTTTCTGGTAACTTTATGAATGAAAATAGAACTTCTTATTTTCATAACTCTGTGGGAGGTTATCATGCAGCGAAATTAAAAAGATATCAAGAGCTTATCGATTATCAAGTAGCAAAGAATAATATGGAAATATTTAATATGTTAAATACTAAGTATTTTATTCTTAGCGGAGATAAATATGAGCTGAATAAAGAAGCAAACGGAAATGTTTGGTTTGTTAATAAATTAAGATTAGTTGATTCTGCTAATGAAGAGATTATGAATTTAACGAATCTAAAAACTAAAGAAGAAGCGGTAATAAGAAAAGATAAATATAAAGGAAGTTCTGAATTTTCAGTAGATAGTTTAGCAACCATTAAATTAGTAACTAATAATTTAAATTCTTTAGAATATAAGAGTTCATCGAAACAAGATCAATTTGCTGTGTTTTCTGAAATCTATTATGGTAAAGGATGGAATGCATATATCGATGGAGAACCAGTTCCACATTATCAGGTTAATTATGTGTTAAGAGGAATGAATATTCCTGCAGGAGATCATAAAGTAGAATTTAAATTTGAGCCAACTATTGTGAAACAAGGAGCGACATTAGCAATGTACTTTTATCTTTTATTTATATTAGTTCCGATAGGTTTATATGTTCTTGAAAAAAAGAAACTTTTGAATTAATATTAAGCGAAATGTAAGTTTGAATCAATAAGAAATGATAAAAATAAAAGAGCCAACATATGTTGGCTCTTTTATTTTTTTAGATTTTTTATAAATTCTGAAGGAGTAATTTTAATATGTTTTTTAAACGCTCTTGAGAATGCATAAGAACTTTTGTATCCAACTTCTTTAGCAATACCTTCAATAGAATATTTTTGACGAGTTTTTTCGTCATTTAACATACGTATTGCGTAATCAATTTTTTTCTTGGAGTAATATTGATTAAAAGTAACATCATAATGTTTATTGAATATAAATGAGACGTATGTGACATTCGTTTTAATCATTTCTGCCATCGTATGTATTGAAAAATCTTGATTTAAATATGCGTGGTTTAATTCAACGTCTTTAATTTGAGCTAGAATTTTACGTTCTAAATCAGCTTCAATATTATAACTAGTTCTTTTAGGAAATTCTTTCTTGGTAAGCTCATTTTTCTTTGTTTTTATGTCTGAAAGTTGTCTTTTATATTGTTTCCTTCTCAAGAAGAATAAAACCAAAAGGAAAGCTAAAATGCTTGAATACGTAAGTAACGTAATCAAATTTTTATATTTTTCTTTTTCTAAAATAGAATTATTAAGTTTGGTTACTTTTTCTAGATCATTGTCATATAATATTTCATATGTTTTTTCTTTGAGTGTTTTAGCTTTGTCAAATTCTTTTATGGTAAGTTTAGAATATTTGAAAGCGCTATCTAATTTATTCTTTGCTAGATATTGAAAGGATAAAATATCGTAAATAGTAATTAATTTACTTCTTCTAAGGTTTTTGTTAAGAATCGATTTTTTTGCAGCGAGTATTGCCGAATCTGTTTTTCTTAAATTATGAAAACATAAAGCTTTGAAATATTGAGTTTCTTTTTGGTAATCGATTTTTTTAGCCAGTTTTGGGTAATTATAATGGTTAATTAATTCTAATGCTTCTAAATATTTCTTTTTAGCAATTAACACCTTAGTTTCTTTGAATTGATACATTAATTCCGAATCAGGATGCGGAGGATTAAATTTTTTTCCAGCTTCGTAAGCTCTTTTGTAGAAAAAAGATGCAGAGTCTAAATAAGCAATTTTTTGCTCCTTATTACTTAAATTAAAGTATGCTTCGCCAATCATGTTTAGCGAGCTTGTTCTTCTTTCAATAATCATTTTATTGAAGCGATAGTCTTTCTTGTGGATTTCAAACGTGTCAATTTTTCTCACAAGATTTTTAAGAATATATTTAGCGTCTACATGTAAATCAAGATCGTTTTTTATATAAGCTTTGAATAACTCAAAATTTGTCCCATAAATAAATTGATTGAAATTCTGGTCTTTTGTTGAGTTTATTATTCGAGATGCTTTAATCGCTTCTTTATAGGCGAGATTATATTTTTCTAAATTTTTATACGTCCAGAATAAACGTCCAATTAAGTTTAATTTCATTTCAACATAGCACAAGTTTTCAGGATCTTTTTTTATAAATAAATCTGCTCTTTTAATGGCGCTTTGAACAATGTTTATTACAATATCATATTTTCTTTGTCGATAAGAATAATAGGCTTCATTAGATAATCCTAATAACTGATCACAGTTATTATCTGATCTTTTCATTTTATCAGCATAGAATAATAAGCTATCCAAATTTATGTTTTTGAATTTTCTAATTTTTCGTAGTGCCTCTTTTTCTTTAAAATATTTGTTAGGAAGTACGGCTTGAGAAAAAGAAGAAGAAGAAATGATGAAAAAAAAGAATAAATATTTGATATTCAAATTACGCAATAACATCGGGATGTTTTAGGACTATTTTCTATGTGCTTTTTATAAAAAGTGTAAGATAAAACTTTTTTTAAACAAGGTGACGCTATAAGTTTGTGCTGCTAATGAAAAAAAGGACGGGAGAATTTTTTTTGAAAAAGAATTATTTAAAAAAGGAACATTAAACCAGTTCCTTTTTTTATTTATCTAAGCTCTTGATGAAGCTCGAGGGAGTAATATTTAGATGTTTTTTGAAGGCTCTTGTAAATGCAGATGCACTGTTATATCCAACTTCATTTGCTAACCCTTCAATAGAGAATTTTCTATACGCGCGATCTTTTTTTAGTAATTCAACGGCGTATTCAATTTTTTTCTTTGTGTAATATTGTTTAAATGTTTGATCGTGATGTTTGTTGAAAACAAAAGAGATATAAGTGCTATTAGTATTTAAAGATTCAGCTATTGAGTTTATTGAGAAGTCGTAATCTAAATAGTCATGAGATTTTTCAATTTCTTCAATTTTGGATAAAATCTTATTCTCAAGTTCAATTTCGATATTGTAATTAACCTTCGGTTTGTGCTGATTTATACTTGATTCTCTGATCTGAGATTCCTGACGATTAATATTTTCATTCAATTCGTTCCTTTTAGTTGAAATTTCCTTTTTGTATTTCTTACGTTTAAAAAGAAATATGGAAGAAATACAAATTAGTATTAAACTATAAAAAAGAAGAGTAGTAAGGTTTTTATTTTTTTCTTTCTTTAAAATTGAATTATTTAATTCTGTAATTTTCTCAATATCATTATCATAGAGTAACTGATACGTTTTTTGCTTATTCTCTCGTGCTAAGTTGAATTCATCTAGAGTAAGTTTCGAGTATTTATATGCACTATCCAATTGGCTTTTTTGTAAATATTGATTAGATAGAATATCGTAAATTGAAATTAATGTGCTTTGCTTTAATATTGGACTTTTTAACAATTTTTGAGAAAAATAAATTGCAGAGTCCGTTTGATTTAAATTATGAAAACAAATTGCTTTGTTCAGAGATTTATAATAATTTATGTCTTTTCCTTTACCTAGTATTTTGTAGCTATTTATTAGTTCTAAGGCTTTTTTATACTTGTTTTTTGCAATTAAGACTTCGGTTTTTCTTAACGCATACATTAACTCAGAATCAGGATGTGGTGGTGTAAATAATTTAGCACTTTCAAATGCTTTATTAAAAGAAATTTCTGCAGAATCTAAAAGTTTTAGGTCTTGAGCTTTTCTGTTTAAAGCCATATAAGTTTTTCCTAAGAGATTTAGAACATTAGCTTTTATTTTGAGTAATCTATTTCTCTTTATATTATCTAAATTACTATTAAGTTTAGCGTAAATTCTTTCTTTAATATCTAGTAAAATAAATTTTGCATCTTCAAATAAACCTAATTCTTTTTTTATTTGGGCTCGAGAAATATCAATATTAACAATAGAGTTAAAGCTGTCAAATTCATTATTATCAATTGATTTGATAAAGTTAGAAGATTTTATTAACTGTTCATAAGCAATTTGATATTTGCCAAGGTTTTTATAAGTCCAAAACAGCCTATTGTAGGCACCAATAATTAATCTAATAATGCATAAATCGTTTTGTCTTTCTTTTGTTAAGGAATAAGATTTTGTAAGTGTTTTTTCTATTAGAGGAATTACCTTCTCGTATTTCTCTAATTTATAAAAATAATATGCTTCTGCATTATCACCCAATAGTTGGTGGCATAGATCTCTAGATAATCTAGCTTTTTTAGAATAATGTAGTAAACTATCTAGATTTGTATCTCTATATTTTTCGAGTTTATTATAGATTGTTCCATTTACCTGCCCAAAACATAGGTTAGATATAAAAAACAGAAAAACAGGAAACTTTAGTTTCAACTTTAGAGGATTATTTTAGAATTATGGTTATTAGGGTGCAAAACACACTATTTTTCTCTGTGCATTTTATAAAAAGCGCAATATAAAGTTTTTTAAAGAAACTATTAAAACTTAGATTTGTTCGTAACTGAAAATACAATTGTAAGCTCAGGGAGGGAAAGCGCATTGATAAAGAACTTCTATATAAAAAAGGAACAGACTACTGTTCCTTTTTTATTTTTATGGAAAATTCCACAAAAAAACCAAATGAATGTATAGATTTGTTAATCTGAAATGTTCATTTTATGTATACCCATTTACCCTCATATAGGTACAATAAAACAATTGATTTTTTAAAAAGAGTTTTACCTCCTCCAGCTACGATTTTAGATTTAGGTATTCGTAATCCTTTCAGTGAAATTATGGAGAACGAAGGTTATAAAGTATACAATACAGAAGGGGAAGATCTCGACATAGTTCCTGAAATTGTTAAAACCTTTAAAGTTGATGCAGTTACTTCTTTTGAAATTTTTGAACATTTATTGAATCCATATTCTGTATTGAAAGAAATAAATTGTGATAAACTAGTAACAACAGTCCCTTTGAATTTATGGTTTGCCAAAGCATACAGAAGTAAAACAGATATGTGGGATAGACACTATCATGAATTTGAAGACTGGCAGTTTGATTGGTTGTTAGAAAAATCTGGTTGGGAAATTAAAGATCAAGAAAAATGGATTAGCCCTGTAAATAAAATAGGATTTAGACCAATTCTCCGAAGATTTACCCCAAGATATTACGCCATTTTTGCAGAGAAAAACAAAAAAATCTAATTCTATGGCATATATATGTATGGTTGTTGATGCTTCTTACCCTAAGGATGTGAGAGTTAGAAAAGAGGCCGAAGCATTACAAAAATCAGGTAAAAATGTTCTTGTTGTTTGTCCGAGTTATAATAATCTTAAGAATGAGAATATAAATGGTGTTGAGGTATATCGAGTAGGGAAAAATTATACCAAATACAAAAAAGGAATTTTTGATGTAATTGAGAGTGTATTTGATATTAATTTGTTCTTCTTATTTGGATTAAAGAAGGTCTTTAAAAAATACGATATTGAATTTTTACATATCCATGATTTGCCTTTAGCAGGAACGGGTTACTTTTTTAGAAAAAAAGTTAAAAAAATAATACTTGATCTGCATGAAAATTATCCAGAAGCTTTACAGGTTTGGTTTAAATGGAATAAAAATCCATTAAAACGACTAAAGAACTCAATTTTTATGAATTATAACAGTTGGGCTAAAAAAGAGAAAAAGTACTGTAAATTATACGATAATGTGATTTGCGTTGTAGAAGAAATGCAAAGAAAAATAATCTCTAATTTTGATATTAATAGCGCTAAAACACTTGTAATATCTAATCAAGAAGAAAGAAATTTTTTAGTAGATTCAGTAGATAAAGGAATTATTAATGAGAATGACTTTTCAATTACGTATATTGGTGGTATTGGTCCTCATAGAGGAATTGATACAGTTATAAAATCAATGAAAATAATTTCTAAAGAAGTTCCAAATGTTCGTTTCAATATTATTGGATCAGGAAGCAGGGCAACTATGGTATATTTGAAAGATTTAACTCGTGAATATGAAGTTGAAGACCATGTGGTTTTTATGAGTTATAAGCCTTTTAATCAAATTGGAGCAATTATGAATCAGTCTAAGATCAATATTATTCCGCATAATAAAAGTGGTCATACAGATAATACGATTCCTCACAAGTTGTTTCAAATAATGCTCAGTAAGGGTATGTTACTGGTAAGTTCGTGTGATCCGTTAAAAAGAATTGTAGAAACTTATAATTCAGGATTCGTTTTTGAGGCAGACAATGATATAGATTTAGCTTCTGTAGTTGTTGATATTTATAATAATTATGGGCAATATGAAGAAAGGATAGTTAATGGTTACAATGCTGCTATTGAAAAAGAAAATTGGGAGTTAGAAAGTTTAAAGCTAATTGAATTCTACGATACGATAAATTGAAAGTTTTAATAATTACATATTATTGGCCACCTGCTGGTGGAGCTGGAGTTCAACGATGGTTGAAATTTACAAAGTACTTGAGAGACTTTAATATTGAGCCAGTTGTTTTCACAGCAGATAATGCTCATTATCCAATTACGGATGATAGTTTGGATAAAGATATTCCAGAAAATATTGAGATTATTAAATGTCCAATTTTTGAACCTAATAATTTGCTTTCAATATTTAAGAAAAGAAAGGTGAAAAGTAGTGCAGGGTTTCTTGAAGAGAATCCATCTTTTTTATCTAAGATATTAATTTATATAAGAGCAAATTATTTTATTCCAGATGCTCGAATGTTTTGGATAAAACCTTCTGTGAAAATAATAGAGAGGTATTTAGCTAAAAATAAAATTGATGCCATCATAACAACAGGTCCGCCGCATAGTCTCCATATGATTGGTTATCGCTTAAAGAAGAAATTAGGAATCAATTGGATTGCGGATTTTAGAGATCCTTGGACAGGGATTGATTACTTCCATTTATTACCATTAACAAAATATGCCAAGAATAAACATTTTCGTTTAGAAGATCAGGTTTTTAAGAATGCCGACAAGGTTATAATGGTAAGTAAAACTTCGAAAGAAAAGTATGCTGAACAAGCAAAATCGATTGAAGTCATTACAAATGGATATGACACAGATGAAATTGAAGTTAAAGATTTAGTTTTAGATAAAAAATTCTCTATTTCTCATATTGGTTCAATGAACGCTGCTAGAAACCCTAAAATTTTATGGAAGGTTTTAGCAGAAATGTGCAATGAGAATGAAGAGTTTAAAGATGATCTTCAAATTCGACTAATAGGTAAATTGGATGAAGTAGTTATCAAAGAGGAGATAGAACCATATAACTTTAAAGATATTGATCTCATTGATTATATTCCTCATCAAGAGGCCAAAAAGTATCAGAAACAGTCTCAAATACTTTTATTAGTGGTAAATGATACGCCAAGTGCTAAAGAGATTGTTACTGGTAAGGTATTTGAATACATGCAGGCAAAAAGACCAATTATTGCAATTGGACCTGAAGATGGGGATTTAGCTGCAATATTGAAGGAAACCAATTCAGGAAGTACATTCAATTACAATAATGAAAAAGATTTAAAGAAAGAGCTTCAAAAACTCTATAACAATTATAAATTAGGAAATCTAAATGTAGATTCTTTTAACGTGGAAAAGTATCATCGAAAACAGTTAACTGAGAAGTTGTCTTCCATTATTAAAGAACTAGATAAAAAGTGAAAATTTGGGGATAATATTTAAACAGTCATTTAAGAATACCATAGTTATTTATTTAGGTTTTTTAATCGGAGGATTAAATACCATATTTTTTTATCCTGGATTTTTAGGCGATACCTTTCAAGGTATTGTTACCGTATTACTCTCTTATTCCAACTTAATTATGCCATTAATGGCTATGGGTGTACATTACACTATTATTAAGTTTTTTTCGGTATATGAAGAGAAACGTGAAAAGGATAAGTTTTTATCAATAGCATTAATATTGCCTTTATTAGTTGGAATTCCGGTTGGATTTCTTTGGAATAAAATACAAGATTTTATAGTCACTTATTTTATTACAGAGGAGAATAAAGGCATTGAAAATTACACGATTGTTATTTATATTGTTTCAATATGTTGCGCATATTTTGAAGTATTTTATGCTTGGTCTAAGGTTCACTTAAAAACTGTTGTAGGTAATTTTTTAAAGGAGTTTTACAATAGAGCAGTAGTAATGATATTGCTACTTTCTGTTTCTTTTGGGTTTATCACTAAATCAGACTTTATTTTTAGCCTTACAGGATTTTATATTCTTAGAACTCTAATAATGATGTTTTATGCCTTTAAGGTATATTTTCCGAAGTTTTCTTTAAAGCCACCTAAGAATTACAAGCAAATTTTATCTTATTCATTATTTATCATTTTTGCTGGTAGTGCAGGAGCATTAATTTTAGATATTGATAAGGTAATGGTTACGGGAAAAGAAGCTTTTAGTGCTGCGGCGTATTACACAGTGGCAGTTTTTATTGGGTCTTTTATTGAAGCTCCAAGTAGAGCATTAACTCAAATATTACAGCCGTTAACTTCAAAGTCATTAAATGAAAATGATCATATCGAGGTAAATAATCTATATAAGAAGAGTTCTATCAATTTATTAGTTGTAGGAGGATTGTTCTTCTTGCTAATTAATTGTAATATAACTGAGTTGTTTAGGCTAATGCCAAAAGGTTATGAACAGGGAGTGGTAGCGGTTCTATTTATTTCTATTGCTAAAATGTATAATATGTTTCTAGGGAATAACGGACCAATTATAGCAAATTCAAGGTTCTATAAATTCACATTTCCTATAGGTATTGGTACAGCGTTAACCGTATATTTTTTAAACGTTTTATTTTATAAGAAAATAGACATGAGTACCGATGGATTAGCACTCGCAACGTTAATTACGGTTTTTATATTCAATACAATAAAACTCTTATTTGTTTACAAAAAACTTAATATGAGTCCAATTACAAAGCAAACAGCGATAGCACTTTGTTTAGTAATACTTATGTTTTTTAGTTTTTATTTTTGGAATTTTAGTATTCCTGAATTTAAGATTTTTAACTTACCTGGAGATCCAATAGTCAATATAATTCTTAAAAGTATTATGATTATTGCAATCTATGGATACATAGTTGTTAAACTAAAAGTATCTGTTCAAATCAATAATTTAATAAGCAAACTGAAAAAATAAAAAGACTTGAAATATGAGGGGTAAACAAGTCTTTTTAAGGGGAAACGAAATAGGGATATTTCACTCACAAATGTAGTGCATATCCTTAGTTAAATTTATAAACATAGGTTTACAAATACTATTCTGAATACATTTTTTTTCGAATTCTGCTTAACTGAACAGGTGTTATGTTCAAATAACTTGCTATTTGATATTGAGGAATTAGATTTTCTATTTGTGGAATTCGTTCTTTTAAAATCTTATAACGATCCGTGGCGTCAAATAAAGAAAGCCTATCCAATCTTTTTAAAATTTGTAATAAAAGTGTTTGATTAATTTTGTTGTACAGTAAGGATATCTCATGATTAGAGGCATTCAATTGTACAAAATCATTAAAATCACCTTCTAGTAAGGTACAATTTGTTAAGCATTTGTAGTAATCCTCTGGTGTTTTACTGTCTAAATCGATGTGTGCTAAATCAAGATCTTCGATTAAGTAAAATAGATCTGTAAATGCGTAATTTTCAATGTGAATAGTTCTAATGTATTCTCTATCATTTTTTGAATTCTTAGAAAAACTCGCAACGATACCTTCTACGATAATATAAAATTTAGATGTCCCTTTGTTTATAAGTACTTCCCCCGTCTTATATTTTTTAGCACGTACGATTTTTGAAAACAATTCGATAGCTTCATCAGAAATATTGCTCATATAAAAGCGAGAAAACTCACTAATTAAAGCAGATTCTAACATAGGTTAAAGCTTTAAAGTTGCTAATTATAATATTTTTACACTCTCCAAATAAGATATCGCATTCGGACCTTCCATAAATAAAAGATCTAAAATTGATAAATTAGAAATAAACCCAAACTTGTCATCAAACATTTGGGTGTAATTGTTCATTTCTATTGATATACTACCATTTTTAGCAACTGAAAAATCCCTATAATCGTTTACTATTGGTGATAATTCGTATTCCTCTGTTCTAGAAAAACCTTGATTAATTTGCAATGCATCTGTAACAAATAAATACGTATCAATATTTAAGTCTACTAAATATACGTATTTTTTATTAAATATTTTTTGAATATCATCCTCGAAAAACTCGAAGAAAGGAGATGATTGGTATGCAGATTTTAAAGATTTAAAGTGCTGATCCTGCCAAGGAAAGTCATTTTCTACTAAAGTGTCTTTAGTTTTTTTTCTGCCTTCCGTTTTGATATGCTTAACAGGTATATTTAATGATAACTTACCGTTTGCTCCGTATATATAGCATCTATTTCTGTAGGTCTGTTTTTGAAAATTATCTTGAAGTTCAAAAACTACATTATCAGATTTTGTTATAAATGCGTATTGACTAATAGGCGAGAAATATGTTGGTATAAATAATCCCAAGAATTAAGCTTTTTTCTTTTTTGGTTTAAATACAAAGAACAATACTAATCCAGCACATAAAATTCCTACCCAGAAGTATGATTTAGATTCTCCATTGGTAACTGTAGTGAACATCCTTTCCCAACGAATTCTTCCTGTTTCGTTATCACGACTAAACCAAACCATTACAGGTTTTCCAATTACATGATCAAAAGGAACATAACCCCATCTTCTCGCATCTAACGAGTTTTGACGATTGTCTCCCATCATCCAATAATAATCTTGCTTAAAAGTATAGCTATCGGCTTTTTTACCATTAATGTAGATATCATCTCCAAAAATGGCTAAATCATTTCTTTCATACTCGCTTATAATTCTTTTGTAGAACGGAATAGATTCTTTTGTTATGGCAACTGTCGCTCCTGCTTTTGGAATATATATAGGTCCGAAATTATCTCCATTCCATCTATATAAAGGGTTTTGAGGAAATAAATCAGGATCGTATTTATCCTTTGAATCAAGCTTTTTAGTAACACTCTTTACTAATGGGTTTTTAGCAATTGTAGCTGCTTCTTCATCAGTTAGGTTCAATAAATATTTTCCATCTCTGGTAGTATAAGCTTCGTTAAATCTTACGTTATACCTTCTTAAGGCTGCATCGCTAAACTTTTGACCTTCTGTATCAACAATATGATACCATTGTGGTTTTGCGCTTTTAGGTAAAATAGATCGTTTACCATTTATAAAAATATAACCATCTCTGATTTCTAAACTATCACCAGCAACAGCTACACAACGCTTAACTAAGTTTAGTTTTTTGTCAATTGGTTTATAATAAGTTCTGTCTGGTTTTAGCTTATTCATGTCACGCAAAGTATCTGCAGGCTGACCGAATACTACAATGTCATTTCTTTTAATTGATGTAAGACCAGGAAGCCTCATATAAGGCAATTGAAACTTATTTGCGAATGATGTGTTTCTTTCTTCATAATTATCGCTAAAAACGTATGATTTTGATTTAACTAATGGAATTGTATCATGAATCATAGGAAGTGCGATAGTCGACATCGGTACACGCGCACCATAATGGAATTTACTTACGAATAAATAGTCTCCAATTAATAATGTTTTTTCTAAAGATGAAGAAGGAATTACATATGGACGAATAAAATAATTATGAACAATAGTTGCTGCAATCACAGCAAAAGCAATTGAACTAACCCATTCTCCAACACCTTTTGGAGCTTCTAAACTTCTATCTTTTCTATATTCTGCTTCAGTGAAATAGTTAATGTAGAGAATGTAAAACCCTAAAGTAAAAATGACAAGGAAAGTGTCTTTTGTACTCGTAAAACCAAAACTTCTACAAGTTTCTATCCAAAATACAGGAAACATAATAAGGTTTACAATTGGAATGAATAATAAAATTACCCACCATTTTGGTCTTTTTATAATTCCTAATAGTACAATTGCATTGTAAATTGGTATAGCAGCTTCCCAAGCTTGTCTACCTGCTTTTTGATATAATTTCCAAGTTCCAATAAAATGAATTAATTGGACTGCTAAGAATAAGATAAACCAACCTGTAAATGACATAATTTGTAGTTTTGTTTTATAAAATCGATAAGACGCGCAATGGTCTTATTTGTTATCAATATTTGTTTCTTTTAACCTATGTTTAACACATCACGCATAGAGTAAATACCTTCTTTTCCAATTAACCATTCTGCGGCTACGACAGCTCCTAAGGCAAAACCTTTACGGTTGTGCGCGGTATGTTTGATTTCTATTGAATCTACTTCAGAGTTATAGTTAATAGTGTGAGTGCCTGGTACATCAGGAATTCTAACAGCTGTTATTGGAATAAGTTCATTGGTTGAATCACCGTCTAATTCCCATTTTTTCTTATCAGAATTATTAATAATTCCTTCGGCTAAAGTAATTGCTGTACCACTAGGTGCGTCTAACTTTTTGGTATGGTGAATTTCCTCAATGTCTAAATTATATTGTTTTTGAGGATTCATCATCGCAGCTAACTTTTCATTCAGAGCAAAAAAGATATTTACTCCTAAACTGAAATTTGAAGCGTAGATAAATCCACCTTTTTTCTCTTTACATAGCTCAACAGCATCATTGTATTTATCTAACCAACCTGTTGTTCCAGAAACAACTGGAACATTGTTTTCGATACATGTAGAAATATTATTATATGCAGATGTAGGAACACTAAAATCAATAGCTACATCGGCCTTTGTAATATCATAAGCTTCTTCGCCATTAGATGTAATAACAATCTCATGACCTCTTTCTAGGGCAATTTTTTCAATTTCTTTACCCATTCTACCATAACCTAATAAGGCTAGTTTCATAATTAAAAGGAATATTTTAGGGTTAAACCTAGTTTGTGAGTACTTTCTTCATTGTAGTTGATATTCGGCATTGCTGAAGGTGTAAGCGTTAAACTATCGGTGTCATCAAACTGAATTAAATGAGCTGTAACACTAGCTTCAACTATTTGCAGAACGTAAATAAGTACTGTGGTTAATAACGAAAGATCTCTATTTTGACGTAATTGCCTTTGTGCACTTTCTAATCCCGCATCAGAGATTAGAGGAAGTCCATTTTCGTCAGAGAATTCATCAGGTAATCCAGCTTTTCTTTGTCTAAAAGCAGTTCTAAATCGCTGATATTCGTTGTTATTATCAATGTAAAAATAAATACTGGCTGCCATTCCTCCATAAATTAAAGGAAGTTGCCACCAGTATCTGTTATTGTATATTTGACCCGCACCTGGAAAAATAGCAGAATAGAACGCTGCTCTAGATGGATTTAAAGGATCGTATTTTGGTTGTTGTATCTGAGTATACTGTATTGACCTTGTTTTAACGTTAGTCGAATCTTTTTGTTGAGCAAAAAGAGTAACATTAAAAAAAAGAACAGTAATAAATATGTGAACGACGTATTTCAAATTACTTCAATAATTTTTTTATACGGTTAAAATCTTCAATAGAATCAAAAGGAATAGAAATTTTACCTTTCCCTTTATTATTTACAGAAACATCAATTTTTGCACTAAAGAAGTCACTGAAATTCTTTAATCCAGTAGAAATTTCTTTAGGTAAGGCGTTTTTCTTTGATTCTTGTTTCTTTTCAACACCAGATTTTAAAACTCTTACTAAATCTTCTGTTTGTCTTACAGATAGTTTATCACGTAAAATCTTTTCGTAAATATCTATCTGATCTTTTTCACTTTCAATATTAATTAAAGCTCTACCATGTCCCATAGATATAAAACCATCTCTCATTCCTGTTTGAATGATTGGGTCAAGCTTTAATAATCTTAAATAATTTGTAACTGTTGATCTTTTTTTACCAACTCTTATACTCAATTGTTCTTGAGTTAATTTAATCTCGTCAATTAATCTTTGATATGATAAAGCTACTTCAATTGGATCAAGATTTTTTCGTTGAATATTTTCAACTAATGCCATTTCTAGCATTTCTTGATCATTAGCTATACGAATGTATGCAGGTATAGTTGTATTTCCAATTAGTTTAGAAGCTCTAAAACGTCTTTCTCCAGATACTAATTGAAATTTATCTTCAGCTAATTTTCTAACAGTAATAGGTTGAATTACACCTAATTCTCTAATAGATCCTGCTAGCTCATTTAAAGCCTCTTCATCGAAGTATGTTCTTGGTTGGAAAGGGTTTACTTCAATTAATTTTAAATCAATTTCAATAATACTTCCAACAACTTTATCAGCATTTTCATCTGATGCTGAGTTTACTTCTGCAGTTTCTTTTAACAAAGCAGATAATCCTCTTCCTAAAGCTTGCTTCCTTGTTGCCTTTGCCATGTTTTAATTCTTATTAATAATTTCGTTCGCTAAGTTAATATAATTAACCGCACCTTTACTTGTAGCATCATATGAAATAATACTTTCTCCATAACTCGGAGCTTCACTTAAACGGATGTTTCTGTGTACAACAGTTTCAAAAACCATAGAACTGAAATGCTTACGAACTTCATCTACAACTTGGTTTGATAATCGTAAACGAGCATCATACATTGTAAGTAATAAACCTTCAATTTCTAACTCCTTGTTATGTATTTTTTGAACACTTTTGATCGTGTTTAGTAATTTTCCTAGACCTTCTAGTGCAAAATATTCACATTGAATAGGAATGATTACAGAGTTTGAAGCAACCAGTGAGTTTAAAGTAATTAAACCTAAAGATGGTGCACAATCAATTAAAATATAATCGTAATCATCTGCTAATTCTGCCAATGCTTTTTTAAGCATGTATTCACGCTCAATTTTATCAACTAGTTCAATTTCAATGGCTACCAAATCAATATGAGCAGGGATTAAATCTACATTAGGAGAATCTGTTTTTATTACAGTGTCCTTAGCGCTAGCAGTATGTTCTAAAACTTGGTAAGTTCCAAGCTCTACACTTTCAACATCAATACCTAATCCAGAAGTGGCGTTGGCCTGTGGATCGGCATCAATTAATAATACTTTTTTCTCTAGAACACCTAAGGCCGCTGCTAAGTTTACTGATGTAGTAGTTTTACCAACTCCTCCCTTTTGATTTGCAATTGCAATGATTTTGCCCATACTCATAAATGTATTTACAGAACGTAAAAATACAATTATTTATGACTTATTAAAGTTTAAAATATTAACAAAAAAAGTTAAAACCCTAACAAGTTTTGTTACCTGTTTTTTTCTGAGTGTTTTTCCCTGTTATAAACTAGGACTTATCATGTCAAACTTATTTTGAAGTGCTCTTATGTTTGCAGTGTTGTTTTGAAAAATAGTAAACAACATAGGATTGATCAACCTGAATTATCGCGGAAACCGAAAAGCGTAAGAGTAGGTAAATTTTAAAAACTATTTAATTAAAAACTATCATGAAAAAAATTTTAATGCTAATTATAATAGCTGCAATAGCTGTTAGTTGTAAAGATGAAGAAATTATAAAAGAGTCACCCCAAGAAACTATTGAAACCGAACAAAGAAAAGAAGGTAAAGCAATGCTTCATTTTGATAGAGTAGAGGAGTTGCAATCTTTTATTAAAGAAAGAGTTTCGTCTGATATTGATTATTTGGATGAAGCAAGAAATTTTTCTGAAAGAGGTTTATATAATCCTTTGTTATTGGTTTATAATTTAGATGCTAGAGAGGCCGAGAAAAAAGGAATTGAAGAAAAATCTATTCCGACTGTTGCTTCAGATGATGATATGTTATTGTTACTTTTAAATGAAGATGGAGAAATTGGAATTGAGGACAAGATTTTTAGAATCGATGGAGATTTCGTTTATACATATACTGCATCAGGAGGATCTGGAGATATTAATAATTTTACTGAGCAATATAATGCGGGTAAAATTCAAATGAAACGAGGAGGAACTTTAGAGTTTAGTAAAAACTTAACTGTGTATATGCATGATAATGTAAAGTCTTCAGAGGAAGAGAACTTTGTAGGTAGATCTCAAACAAATTACCAATACTTTAGTAATAACTATAGAATGAGAGCGCGTCAGTTCGATGGATATTGGGTGTTTTATAGTTCAATAGGGTCAAACACTAAAGTAGAGGAGCGTAAAAAGTTCTTATGGTGGTCTTGGTGGAAAACTGCTAAAACTGATAATAGATTAGAATATGAGTTGTCTTATGAAGTAAGATCAACTCCAGGATTTCCTCCTGTAAATTTTGTTACAACTGCATCTGGATTTAGATATTGCAATTGTAATACTGCTCAAAGAACGTATTCATGGTCAGTTGGAGTGCCATGGGCTCCAGAGAGGTATATTCCGTTAGAAGGAGAATCTAGACATTGGGCACACTGGTATACAACAAACCCAAATACTGTTTCTGTAACTTTACAGTACTAAGTGAGAAATAGAATAAATAAAGTGTAAAAGAAAAGTCCTGAGTTAAACTCAGGACTTTTTGTTTATTAAGATGTTGAAAGGAAAGATTATCCGTTTAACATTACTGGCATAACTAACATTGTAATGTGTTCACCATCTTCAGTTCCATCAATTGGAGTTAAAATTCCTGCTCTATTTGGTAAACTCATTTCTAATTGAACATCGTTTGCGTTTAAGTTGTTCAACATTTCACTTAAGAAACGTGAGTTAAATCCAATTTGCATATCATCACCTTGGTAATCACAACTCAATCGCTCATCTGCTTTGTTCGCGTAATCTAAATCTTCTGCAGAAATATTTAATTCTGTTCCTGCCATTTTTAATCTGATTTGATGCGTTGTTTTACTAGAGAAAATAGAAACACGACGCACAGAGTTTAAAAATGAAGATCTGTCTACAGTCAATTTATTTGGATTTTCTTTTGGAATTACCGCTTCGTAATTCGGGTATTTTCCATCAATTAATCGACAGACTAAAACTACATTGTCGAATGTAAATTTAGCATTGGTGTCATTGTACTCAACTAAAACATTATCATCAGCTCCACCTAAAATCCCTTTTAATAAGTTTAAAGGTTTTTTTGGCATAATGAATTCTGCAGATTTATCTGCAGATACATCTGTCCTAGTGTATTTTACTAATTTGTGAGCATCAGTTGCTACAAATGTTAATTCTTTTGAGTTAAATTGAAAAAACACCCCGCTCATTACAGGTCTTAAATCGTCATTTCCTGCTGCGAAAATTGTTTTAGAAATAGCTGTTGCTAAAACATGTGCAGGAATTTCAGTACTTGTTGGTGAAGGTAATTCAATAGCTTTTGGAAATTCCTCTCCACTGTAAAAAGCCATATCGTACTTTCCTTGTTCTGAACTTATTTCGATTGTGTTTTCTCCTTGTGTTTTGAATGTTAAAGGTTGATCAGGAAAAGTCTTTAACGTGTCTAATAAAAGACGAGCATTAATAGCTATCGATCCAGAATCGGTACTTTCAACATTAATAACTGCGCTCATTGTAGTTTCTAGATCAGAAGATGATGCAGTTAGTTTGTTTTCAGATAATTCGAATAAAAAATTATCTAAAATTGGCAATGTATTATTACTATTAATAACCCCACCTAAAACTTGTAATTGTTTTAATAAATGTGAGCTAGATACAATAAATTTCATTATTTCTTAGTAAAGTAGTTTGATGTACAAAGATATTCTATTCAATTAATTTTTAAAATTAATTTATCAACACTTTTAATTTTATTGTTGATTAGTTAAATAAATAGTTGATTTGAATACCTCCATATAGATTTCCGTTCGGCACATTTTCGCTTTCCAACTTTTTGGTGTGATGAACAATCATGTATTTAAAGTTAAATCGATTTGAGGTAAACCAAAATCCGAATTCTGTTGTCACTACAAGTGGTCTTAATTCATATGTAACAGGGTTGTTTTCAGTAAGAAAACTTCCTTGTATGGTTGCATCGTATATGGCTAGTCGCACCGTTGGATTAATATAGAAAAATGCTTCTACCTCATTATTAAATTCAGAGTCTTTATGGTTTAAATTACTATTAAAGGCTACAGTGTTTGCAGTTTTTTGGAGTAATTTAGTTCCGATTCGACTAAAAATTCCCGTAGAAATATCTGTAAAAACAGTACCTATATTTCCCATGCTCTTCCAGTTTAAATCAAAATATCGACTTTTGTTATATAGTGATTGAGTGTATTCTGCTTTAAAATTTAGAGCAAAAGCATCTTTAATTTGGTATTTCCATCCATCAGCAGGATTGAAACCATATATACTATGGACAAAATTCATGGATTGTTCGCCGTAAGCTGAAGGTCCTAAAATTCCGATTTCTCCTGATAGTCCAAAATATGAATCATTCTTGTAAAACTTTTTAAATCCAACTCCTCCATATAAATATCCTGCAAAAGGCCTGTCGTGTTCTACAATACTTCTCACATTTGCTCTAAATGGAGAATATAGTTTTTGTCCTAATTCAAATGAGTATATTTTCTTTATTTGATTCTCTTTTAATAAACTGCTAGAATAGCTGTATGTAAGAAAAACACCATTCGTGTAATATCTATCTTGAGTAGTAGAAATGTATAAGTCGTTGTCGTTTGTAATGCTAAAAGCACTCTTATATTTTACTTGTGAATAGCTTGTTAGGGCATAAGTTGCAAGTAAAATGCCTAAAATATTTTTTTTCATTGAAAATATGTTCCGCACTAAAGGTAATGAAATAATGAAAAATTGCTCATATTCTAGGTAAGAATTTATACATTAGTAGATCATTATAAGCATATGGGAAATAAGCCGAAATTAACTATTGAAGACTTTGAAAGCGCAAAAAGTAATAATGATTTACTTGCTTTAATTGACGAGAAAAAAATATCTATTTCCAAGGTGGAAAATGAACTTTTTTATGAAAAAGAATTAAGATGTCTTCAAATTGAGTTGGTTAAGTTGCAACAATGGATTGCGAAAAATAATAAGCGTGTAGCTGTTATTTTTGAAGGAAGAGACGCAGCTGGAAAAGGAGGGAATATTAGAAGGTTTATGGAGCATTTGAATCCTAGATCTTCTCGGCTTGTTGCCCTAAATAAGCCTACTGAAGTTGAAAGAGGTCAGTGGTATTTTCAGAGATATATTAAAGAGTTACCAAATCCAGGAGAAATTGTTTTTTTTGATAGAAGTTGGTATAATAGAGCTGTTGTGGAGCCTGTAATGGGGTTTTGCACTGAAGCACAGTATAGAAAGTTTTTAGTTCAAGTTCCAGAGTTTGAGCATATGTTGTATGAAGATGGTGTGGTTGTAATTAAGTTTTGGTTATCGATTACCAAAAAAGAACAGTTGAGAAGATTTGATGCGAGAATGGGGAATCCATTAAAACATTGGAAGTTCAGTCCGGTAGATAAAAAAGGTCAAGAGCTTTGGGATAAGTATACTTATTATAAGGAGGAGATGTTTACGAATACTCACACAACATACTGTCCTTGGACTATCATTAAAACAAACACTAAAAAAGTAGCTCGACTTGAAGCGATAAGACATGTATTGTCAAAGTTTGACTACGATGGAAAAGAAGAGGCAATGACTAATTTAAACCCAGATCCTAATATTGTAATGCGATACTATAGATCTATTGTTCAAAACGATTAATATGGATAAGAACACTGCGAATAACACAATGGGTTTTAAATTAACTCAAGAAGATGCTGATAAGCTAAACACAAAAGATGGTTTAATATCGATTTTGTCTAAAGAACCATATAATGTAGAAAGGGCTTTGCGATATGTGAATTATCTTCAGAAACTTGAAGAGTTACAAGTAGAATTAATTCGTTTGCAGACTTGGGCTATTGAAAAAGGCGAGCGAATTATAGTTTTGTTTGAAGGTAGAGATGCGGCTGGAAAAGGTGGTGCAATACGAAGAATTACGGAAAGAATTAATCCTCGACATATGCGTATTGTGGCGTTACCAAAACCAACAGAAGAGGAATCTACTCAATGGTATTTTCAACGTTATGTAGAGCAATTTCCGAAAGCTGGAGAATTGGTTTTGTTTGATAGAAGTTGGTATAACAGAGCGGTTGTTGAACCTGTAAATGGATTTTGTACTGAAGATCAGTATAAGATATTTATGAAACAGGTTAATGGTTTTGAGAAAATGATATTACAATCTGGTATTCGATTGGTTAAAATCTATATGTCTATTTCTAAAAAGGAGCAACAAAAGAGATTTGATGAGATCAAAAATGATCCTTTAAAACAATGGAAGATGACTCCTGTTGATGAAAGAGCTCAACAATTATGGGATGATTATACAGTATATAAAAAGAAAATGTTTAAGAAAACAAATACTGAATTATCTCCTTGGAAAATTATCCGAGCAAATAGAAAAACAGAAGCACGAATTGCGTGTATAGAACATATTTTATCTAGTATTCCTTATGATAAGAATACTGAGATTTAAAAAATAATCTGAAAGATGTTTAATATGTTATTGATCTGTTTCTTCTGGAGAAATAGCTCTTTTTACTTCGTCGAAAATAAAGAATAATTCAGCGGCAACCTGCTTACTTGTTTCTAAATACTTTTCGTTTTGACCTTCGGTATTGTCAGCTACTTTAGGATCTACATAAGGTAGATGAAAACGTTTGATAGCGTCAGGGATAAAAGGACAATTTTGGTCTGCGCTATCGCATGTTGTAATAGCGATATATGGATAGCTATTATTGATATCATCATAGGTTTTTGAAAAACCAAGAATTGATTTTTTAGATCCTTTAAAAGAAATTAAATATCTTGGGTTTTGATGTGAAAAGTCATCAACATTAAACTCAAATCCATTGCTTTGTAAGCATTTTACAGTGTTTCTGTGAAATGCAGTTACTTCCGTTCCGCCTGAGAATGAAAATATATTTTCTATTTGAAAATATTCGCTAGCATAAAACGACCATACCTGTGCCATTTGGCTTCTACGTGAGTTATGAGTACAGATAAAATTGATGTTAATTTTATCTCTATCTTCTAACTCTTCAATAATCTTATCTGCAATAGAAAAAAGTAAGTTTTGTCTTTCTTCAGTTAAAATTAACTCTTTTCTCGCTTTCTCAAAGAAATCTCTAGTAGTTGTCTTAGTGGTTTTAATCATTCTTTTATTACTATTTTACCGGGGGTTTAGTGTATTTTTGCTTAATGTTTATAAGATGCAAAATTAATAAACATAGAAGGTTATTATTTTTAAGTTAAGGTTAAGTATGTGTTTAGAAATCGGTAATAAAGTTGCTGTTTTAGACGATGTTATTGAAGGAATCATAACGAAAATCACAAAAGACAATGTTTTAATTAAGTCAGAGGATGGATTGGAATTTTGGTTTTTGGCATCTGAGTTGGTTAAAATAGGAGAGAGTCAGGGTGATTTATTGCGAAAAACACGTGTCGATAATTCTTTATTAAATCAAAAGCTTGAAAACAATAATAAGAGGAAGTCGTCTTTGTTTAAAAAAAGTAAGAACGAAGTTGTGATGGAGGTAGATTTGCATATTGAAAAATTAACAAGATCTACAAGAGGATTGGATAATTATGATATGTTATCGCTACAGATAGATACGGCTAAAAGAAAAATTGAGTATTGTATACAGAAAAGAATATCTAAGATTGTATTTATTCACGGTGTAGGTGAAGGTGTTTTAAAAACAGAATTACATTATTTATTGAATAGATATAATGTAAAGTATTATGATGCATCTTATAAGAAATATGGATTAGGTGCTACTGAGGTTTATATTTTTCAAAATCAGTAATGTTGTAATTAGGAACTAAAATTTTAAGGATGAAACAAGTATATTTTGATCATGCTGCTACTACTTATATGTATGATGAGGTGGTGGATGTTATGATGGATGCGATGAAAGAGAACTATGGTAATCCATCGTCAATACATCAATTTGGTCGTAAAGCAAAAGTATCGGTAGAAAAAGCAAGGAAAAATATAGCTACTCTTCTTGGTGTTTCTTCTAATGAAATTGTTTTTACATCAAGCGGTACAGAAGGAAATAATTTAATTTTAAATAATGCTGTTTACAATTTAGGTGTAAAGAGGATTATTACTTCTAAAATAGAACATCATGCAGTTTTAAATGTAGTTGAAAAGTTAAGTGTTGAAAATGAGGTTGTAGTTGATTATGTTGCTTTAGATGAGTCAGGAATGATTGATTTGAAAGATTTAGAGAGATTGTTGTCTGAAAATGATGAGGTGACTTTGGTTAGCTTAATGATGGTTAATAACGAAATCGGGAATATATTGCCATATGCTAAAGTTGCTGGTTTGTGTGAAAACTATAATGCGCTTTTTCATACAGATGCGGTACAGGCTATCGGTCAGTTTAGTATAGATCTTAAAGATAGTTCAATAGATTTCTTAGTGGCAAGCGCTCATAAATTTCATGGTCCTAAGGGTGTTGGGTTTGTTTATGTGAAAAAAAATCATGTTGTAAAACCTATGATTTTAGGTGGTGGGCAAGAAAGAGGTGTTAGATCAAGTACTGAAAATGTTTCTGGGATTTTAGGGATGGAAAAAGCATTAGCTCTGAGTTTGGGTAAAATAGAAGAGCGAACAAATCATATAATAGAGGTTAAAAAATATTTTTATGAGAAGTTAAACTCGTTATCATCTAAAATAAAAATAAATGGTTCTTTACCGGATAGTGAGTTTTCTATACCCAAAATTTTAAATGTTCGTTTTCCGTTACAGGATAAAATGTTGTTGTTTAATTTAGATTTAAGAGGCGTGGCAGTGTCTAGTGGTAGTGCTTGTCAAAGCGGTGGTTCAAAAATTTCTCATGTCTTGAGAGAGATATTGCTAGAAGAAGAATTAAATAAAACTTCAATTAGATTTTCGTTTAGTGAAAGATCAAGTAAGGCTGAAGTTGATTGTGTTATAGATGTTGTTTATTCTTTAGTATTTAAAAATTAGATTTTCTTATTTGATTTCTTAAAAACGCGATAAGTCAATTTTAAGCTAATTTTAATTCGGTTCGTTGTCATTCTATGGTTTCGTTTTTTTTATTGCTTAAAAGAGGTTTTATCTTAGCGTTGTGTATCTGTTTTAACTATAGTATTTTTTAAAACAATAGTTATTTGTTATAGTTGGATTTTTATAAAAAAATCGTGACTAATTCCCTAAAAAGGTGTCAGATAAATATAGGCTCGAAATAAAAATATTTTATATATTTGCGAGTGTTACGTTCCCCCGTTGTCAGAAAGTTGAATAAACTGACTGAGATGGGATCTTTAGCTTTAAATGTCTGAGACGGAGGAATGTACTAAATTCACTTGTATTTCTTCATAGTTTTTTTTGAGCAAAAAGATTTTATCTTTTTCATTATTTCCATTTTTTGACAACAAATGTTTGAATGTTAATGTAAGTTTTCAAAATAGAAGTTGTCATTATGAGGAACTTTTACTCTATTAAATCCCCTAAAGTAAGGGTAATCTTTACTTTGTTTTTTCTTGTGTCTTTTTCACAAGTATTTTCACAGATCGCAATTGATGATCCAGATCAAAATATTAGCGCTCCTACTACTTTT
Source organism: Tenacibaculum sp. 190524A05c (assembly GCF_964036595.1). Classification (NCBI taxonomy): domain Bacteria; kingdom Pseudomonadati; phylum Bacteroidota; class Flavobacteriia; order Flavobacteriales; family Flavobacteriaceae; genus Tenacibaculum; species Tenacibaculum platacis. The sequence continues at coordinate 4,125,990 of NZ_OZ038523.1, forward strand.
ACTGATTCCGGTGGAACAGGAGGTAATTATACAAATGGAGAAAATGAATCAATAACTCTTACGTCATCTACTGGTGGTCAGTTAGTTGTGGATTTTCTTTCTTTTGATGTAGAGACTTTCTTTGGTTGTGTGGATGAATTATCAATATATGATGGAGCTAATGCTGCCGCACCGCTATTGGGTTCTTTTTGTAATTCTAGTTTACCTCCGGATGGTTTTATTACTTCTACAGGTAGTCAGTTGCATTTTGTGTTTGTTTCTGATGGTAGTGTTACTGATCCAGGTTGGGAAGCAACTATTTACCCTTCACCAGCGGATCCAACATTTCCAAATACTGATGGCGATGCTCTTGACAACTCAGCAGATGCCGATGATGATAATGATGGAATATTGGATGTTATAGAACTAGGTTCTTGTTCTGGAAGTGTTGTTATAGATTGGGATACATATTATACTGAGGGAGATTCTTCTGGTGGGTCATTGCTTAATGTTGGTCAAGATCCTTTAACCAGTCCAAATATTACAAGTACGAATGGAGTGGGTGTCACCTTGCAGCGAGAATTAACCACATCATTTTCGAATCAGCAATATAGGATTAATGATGTTTACGGAACAGCAGGTGCTGGAATTTATACTTTACTTCAAAGCTCGTTAACCCCTGGAACAGGTGAGTCACGACATACGTTTGTTTTTGATCAACCAGTATATGATTTGGCTTTTACTATTTTTGATGTAGATACAGGCCCTAACTTTACTGATCAGATAGATTTTATAATTACTCTAGCGGATGGTACTACTCATAGTTTAGATCCTTCTGAGTATACCGAAGATCCTAGTCAAACCGTTTCTGGTAATACGATTACAGGTGGGGGAACAGATACAAATTTTGTTGTTGATGGTATACAAGCATGGGTAGTTAAATTCGAGCTAAGATATAGAAATGTTGGTGCTGCACCGGCAGGTAATCAAGGTCTAGCTTTTGGAGACTTTTCATTTTGTGCAGCCGTAGATCAAGATACAGATGGAGATGGGACACCAGATTATTTGGATGAAGATTCTGATAATGATGGATGTTTTGATGCATTAGAAGGAGGAGGTAGTATTACTACGGCTCAGGTAAATGGATCAGGTCAAATCACTGGAGGTCAAAATGGAAGTGGTATTCCAACTTTAGCAGGTACTGGTCAAGCAGTAGGTTCTTCAACGGATTTTAATACTTTAGGATCTCAGTGTGATAGCGATGGAGATGGAGTTCCAGATGTTAGTGACCAGTGTAATGGATATGATGATAATGCTGATCAAGATGGGGATGGAGTTCCTGATCGTTGTGATTCAGATAATGATAATGATGGAATTATAGATTCAGTAGAAGGCTTAAATTGCTCTACTGGCCCGATTAATTCAGGAACAACAGGTAGTTCTGTTGTCGCAGGTTTAATAAATGATATTTTTACTCAAGATGGAGTAAATGTTGATCTTACAACTACTGTAACGGGTGCTACTCTAACACAATTACAAGCTGAAGGAACTACAGGTTTAAGGGTTCAAGGTACAAGTGTAGATGATGGTGCAGGAGACTCAATTGTATATACTTTTACTTTTAGTGAACCTGTCTCAAATGTTGAGTTTAGATGGTCTGGTATAGATCAAGGAGATAAGGTAACAATTACGTCTACAGGTCCTTCGGGAGCAAATAATGTCTTTGTTGGTCCATTCATGGATCCGATTTCTACGATTCCAAATTCGGATTATGATGATAAAAATGCAGGAGATCCAAATATTAACGGATTGTTATATAGCCTTACAGGAAATAATACTACTTCTGCTACAATTACATCATTTACTAATGGAGGTGATGCAACTAGAAGTTATTCAGATGTTTCCATTAATGGATTGGTTTCTTCTTTCCAGATTACAACTAGAAAAGAAAGACAAGATGGAGATGGTGCAAATAATGGAAATGTAACTTTCGTCTTTGATAATTTTGAATATTGTACGGTTGATGACACTGATAATGATGGTATCCCGAATCACTTAGACTTAGATTCTGATGATGATGGATGCTTTGATTCTTTAGAAGGAGGTGAGGGTATTTTAGCTACTCAAATAAATGGTTCTGGTGTTATAAATGGAAGTGTAGATGGAAGTGGTATTCCAGATTTAGCAACTTCAGGACAGCCAATTGGTACTGCAATCGATGCTACAGCAACTGATGCACAGTGTGATGATGATGATGATGGAGTATTAAATGGAAGTGATGTTTGTAATGGTTTTGATGATTCCGTAGATGCAGATTCAGATGGAGTTCCAGATGCCTGTGATTTAGATGATGATAATGATGGTATTTTAGATACAGTTGAATTAGCAAGTTGTGCTAACTCTATTTCTTTCGAGTATTATGATGGTACGCCATCTGGTTTAACTGTAGATAATATTCCAACAACTGGTGCTGATGCAACGGGAACTTTTGGTTCAACAGATGTTGATGCTTTAATTGGAAGTATATTTGAAGTAAACGACACATATGGAATCAGATTTACAGGTTACTTTAATATCCCATCAGAAGGTAATTATAACTTTTACCTTTCTTCTGATGATGGATCAAAGTTATTTATAGATGACGTTGAGGTTATAGATAATGATGGTGACCATGGTGTAGTTACAGTTAGCGAAAGAAAATATTTATCTCCTGGTTTACACAAGTTTGTAATTTTATTTTATGAAAATATAGGAAGTGAGTCTGTAGTTTTAGAGTATGAATTACCTGGAACTATTACACGACAACAGATTCCTTTTACGAGCATGTTTTGTGCTTTAGATACCGATGGTGATGGAACTCCAAATCACTTAGATGGAGATTCTGATGGAGATGGTTGTTCTGATGCAAATGAACAATATAATGATACGAATGCTGACGGAGGAGATGGTGATCAATTTGGTTCAGGAGATCCCTCAAGTGTTGATGGATCTGGTCAAGTTACAGAAACTGGTGTTGATTATGCTTTAGCACTAAATCCTAATGTTACTGATAATACTGCGGATTTATGTGGTACTCCAGATGCGGTTGATGATTCTGCTATTACAAATGAAGATTCAAGTGTTTCTATTACTGTAAGTACAAATGATAGTATTGGAGACGATGGAGGTGATGGAGAAGATTATAGTTTAACAAGTGGTCCATCAAATGGAGCTGTTACTGAATCTTCGGATGGAGTTTTTGTTTATACACCAGACCCTAATTTTAGTGGTGTTGATACTTTTACATATACTATTACAGATGCAGATGGAGATACAGATGTTGCAACGGTAACGATTACTGTTGTTCCTGATACAGATGAAGATGGAATTGTTGATACATCTGATTTAGATGATGATAATGATGGGATTTTAGATTCTGAAGAATGTACGGTTGTAGATATTCCTGCCTTCTCAATTTCTAGTGGAGCGAGTAATACTTTTAATGTTACTTCAGCAAACGGAGTTGTATTAGATATTTCTTCAATAGACAATAGTTTTAATATTGAAATAAATGGAGTCAGTGTCGTACCTAACCAAATTCAGTTTTCTAACTCAGCTTTTGTAGCAGGGCAATCTTTAGCAAGATTTGCTTCTGATAATACAGCTTATGGTGAAGGAGGAAATGCAAATGTTTGGGATTTGAATTGGATGAATGCTGATCCTTCATTTTTGCAGTTAAAATTAATTGTAGATGAATTAGGAAATGTTTCTTTAAAAGGAAGAAGAAGTACTTCTTCACCTTTAGAAGAGATGATTATTGATAGTTCTCATCCGCAATTCAATCAAATTAACTGGAATACAGGTGGTCCTAATACTATTACTGTGAGTCAAATAGCAATTGGTCCAACTTTTTTATATGGTGATCCTTTTGGATTAAGTTGTCCTGATACTGATGGAGATGGTACACCTAACTATTTGGATTTAGATTCTGATAATGATGGATGTGATGATGTACGTGAATCTGGAGGAACTGATGGTGATAGTAATGGAGTTTTAGATGGAACAGGATTTGATGGTAGTGGTTTAGTTACTGGTGGAACAGGTGGTTATGATGGTTTAACAGCTGCCGAGGATGAAATTTTACCAACAACTGTTGTTGTAGATGCTACTGCATTGGTTAATCAAAATACTGTGGATGGAGATTCGGCTATTTTTACGATTACATCAGCAAATGCAACCACAACAAGTACCTATACAGGAACAGCTCCAACCACTACTCCGGATTATACTACTGGTACTGATACATCTTCAGGTATAAATTATCAATGGTATATTGGAGATCCAAGTTCTGGAGGAATTGCAATTAGTGCAGCTGATACAAATTATTCAGGAGAATCTTCTAGTACATTAACAGTTAATGATGTTACAGGATTAGATGGCACAGTATATTATTTATTGGTTACTCATGATAATAATGTTTGTACTGAGATTGTCAATAATGCAATTCTAAATGTTGATTCTGCGCCAAATGCAGT